>CAZNLW010000077.1:0-11194 GCA_964574205.1 uncultured Rhizobiaceae bacterium
TCAGAACCTTGCGATTCACTTGAGCCGGAAATGCTGTCCTGCTGGCGCCGGGCCGGGCTCTGAGCCAGCAGGACGCATTGTTTTTTCTGAAGAAAAGGTTTTCCAGCCTGCTCAACAGGCTGGAAAACTTTTCTTCACGTTCGACTCAGCGGCTCTCCAGCCGCCAGGCCAGCCCCAGAAGCAGCAGCGCCATCACCAGCGCCGGCAAGGCATGGAACACCGGCATGCGCTCAACTGCCAGCAGCCGGTAGGCCTGTGACTGTTTTACCCCCAGCCAGCCACCCCCATGCATGGCGCGCCCGGCCGGCATGGCCACGATGCGCGGCACCGAAACAGCAGCCGCCGCCACGGCGGCTGCCCCGGTCTCGCCCACGTTCTTGCCCGGGCCCCGCACGGCCACGGCCTTCTCGGCCGTCACCCACACGATACCGCCACCCGTGGCCTTGGCCACCGGTGCCAGCACCGCATCCGTGGCCGTGATCGCCCGCATCTCCAGGCTGTCCACCTCGCCCATGGCCGCCAGGCGCTCCAGCGCCCCGTTCCTCAGGCGATAGAGTCCCACGGGCGCATCCGCAATGCGGGCGACATACACGCCCTCCGCCTGTCGCTGCATGGTGAGCGTGCGGTGTGAACCGTCCGGCATGGTCACCTCCAGCGGCGGTACGGTCTCCTGCATGGTCCGCCGCGTGATCACCAGATTCGTGCCGGCCGCCATGCCTTCCAGGGCCTCCTCCTCCAGGTCCGGCTCCTTCATCAGCCAGTGCGCCAGCCGCCGCAGCAGCTCCACATGCGGCCCGCCGCCGTCATACTTGCGTGCCCACAGCCAGATGTGATCGGACATCAGCGCCGCGATCCGTCCCTCTCCACGCCGCGCCAGCAGCAGCAGCGGCTCGGCGTCCGGGCCGGTCATCAGCACCTGCGCATCGCCGGCCGGCTCGCCACCGATGATACGAAACCACCGTCCCCAGCGCGGCATGTCCCCGCCCCGACCGGCCCCCTGCAGCCCGCGCGTGACCGGATGCCGCCGCCCCAGCTCCGATACCCGTGCCCGATAGGGCCGCGTGATCACCGCGCGCATGCGCGGCTCCACCGGCATGACTTCTCCCAGGGGCGAGAGAAACAGGGAAAACTCACTGACGAATTCCGGCCCTGCGGTGACCAGCACCGCTCCGCCGTTGCGCACATATTCGGCCACATTGGCCATGTAGACCTCCGGCAGGATGGCCCGTCGCTGATAGCGATCGAAGATGATGAGATCGAAGCTGTCCAGTTTTTCCACGAACAGCTCGCGCGTGGGAAAGGCGATCAGTGCCAGCTCGCGGATGGGTGTGCCGTCCTGCTTTTCCGGCGGCCGCAGGATGGTGAAGTGCACGAGATCCACGCTCGGATCCGCCTTCAGCAGATTGCGCCATGTGCGCTCGCCCGGGTGCGGTTCGCCGGAGATCAGCAGGACCTTCAGTCGGTCGCGCACGCCCCGGGTGATGATCACTGCATGGTTGTTGCGCAAGGTCAGCTCGCCTCCTTCCATGGGGGCGGCCGAAATTTCCGCGATGTTCTGCCCGGCGTGGGAAATGGGCAGCTGCAGGCGGACGCTGCGCCCGGGGATCACCCTGTGCGAGCCCCAGTCCTCGCCGTTCACGCGGATGCGCACCACCACCGGACGCGTGGCATCTCCCCCTGTCTGTTCGATGCGGAAGCGCACCTCGTGCTCCTTGCCGACGATGCCGTAGCGCGCTGCCTGCTCGATCACCACACGCCGGTCGCGCTCGTCCTTCCGCCCATCGATGAGCACGTGCACCGGCCCCGCATAGCCGGGCGGCAGGGCCTTTGCCGCATCCTCTGGCACGTCGTGCACCTGCCCGTCGGTGATCAGGAACGCTCCGGCAAAACGCTCCGGCGGCACGTCAGCCAGCGCCTCCCGCAGTGCCGTGACCAAACGCGTGCCCAAACGCCCGTCCCGCTCCGCGAGGGTCATGCTCCGCACGCGCACGCCATCGAGCGCCTCCAGCCGCTGCCGCAGCGTTTCCGCCGCCGCATTCGCCCGGGCCCTGCGCCCGTCCAGCCGCTGCGACAGGGTGTGATCTTTCACGATCACGGCAATGCCATCGAGCGGCTGACGCTTTTCCTTCTGCAGCTGCGGTCCGGCCAGCGCCAGCAGCAGCACGAAAGCGGCCGCCAGCCGCGCCAGGGCCGCCCAGCCATTGCGCCGCGCCCACCACAACGCCACGATGATGACAAGCGCCAGCACGGCAAAACCGGTCACCGCCCAGCCGGGCAGCACGGGATCGAGGATGATGTCGAAACGTTCAAGCATGTCGTCAGACCGTTATCCCATGCATGGTGTCTGGTGGCGCCGTGCCCTCTACTGTCCCAGCCGCTGCAGGATGGCTGGCAGGTGCACCTGGTCGGCCTTGTAGTTGCCCGTCAGCGCATACATCACGATATTGATGCCGGCGCGGATGGCATGTTCCCGCTGTCGCACGCCGCCGGTGACCGGCAGCAGGGGCTGGCCGGAAGGCGTGAGCGCCCAGGCGCCGGCCATGTCGTTGCCGGTGATCAGCACCGAGGAGACGCCATCGGCATTGCCGACGGAGAGTTTCTCCCGCTCGCGCCCGGCCGATGTCACCTCCACCCACAGCGGCCCCGACTCGTAACGCCCGGGAAAACGCTGGATCAGATAGAAGGAGCGCGTCAGCACATGGGTACGCGGCACGGGCTCCAGCGGCTGAATGTCCAGATCCGCGAGCAGCCGCCGCAGGGCCTGCCGCGCCGGCGTCATGCCGTCCGGCGCCGCCTCCGCATCGAGGGCATCACGGGTATCGAAAAGGATCGTGCCGCCGTTCTTCAGATAGGTGTCCAGCTTGGCCACGGCGCGGGGCGAAAGGGCGGGCGCATCTGGCAGCACGGGCCAGTAGATCAGCGGGAAGAAGGCGATCTCGTCCTTCTCGATGTTCACTGCCATGGGTTCGCCCGGCTCCACGGAGGTGCGCTCCGCCAGGTATTCGGACAGCCCGGACAGTCCGGCGCGGGAGATTTCGTCCACCGCGGCATTGCCCGTGATCACGTAGGCAAAGCGCGTGCGCGCCGTCGCCTTCATGGCAAAGGCCAGGGCCGCGGCTTCGTCTGCCTTCCCGGGGGCCTCACCCGCCCTGTCGGCTGCCGCATCTTCGGGCGCCTGGGCCAGGGCAGCGCCGGCGCCGGCCATCACCCCCACGGCCAAGGCGGCAAGGAGCAGCCCTGCTGCCAGCACCGGCCCCAGCCACAGGTTTCCCCGCATGCCCGCATGCCCTGGCCGCCCCATGCCTGGCCGTCGCCTCCATACACCTGCCACCGGCAGCACGGCCGCACCGGCCAGCCACAGCATGGCCAGCCCGTCCAGGAGGAACAGCCCGGCCGCAGCCGCATAGAAAGGCGGCGCCAGATCCCGCACCGGCTGGCGGGCATAGGCTTCGCGCACGAAACCGCCCGCCGGCAGCGCCATCGCCTCCAGCCGGAACCCCTTGTGGGTGACGTTCAGCGCCCTTGTGCGCCCGCCCAAGGCATAAAGGCCCGGCGGATGCTGCGGGCCGGGACGCAGGTCCCGCATCGCTGCCGCCGGCACCGGCATGGCCTCCGGCGGCGGCGGAATCAGCGCGCCGAAACCATCCAGCACCCTGATCGGCGTGTAGACTCCCTCGCCATTGGCCGTGGCCGCCGCCTGCACCGCCCTTTCCATGCCGGCCCTTTCTCCTCCAGCCAGGCCCGCCGCTCGCGCCGCCACGGCCCGTGCCGGCGGTGCCAGCTCCAGCACGCGCTTGAGCATGTCCACGAACAGTCCGGTCATGGGCAGGTTGGACCAGTCGGGACTGGCCGTGACGTGCACCAGCACGATGAGCCCCTTGCCCATGCGCCGCGCCGTGATCAGCGGTGTGCCGTCCGCCAGTCGCGCCCAGGTGTGATCCGGCAGTGTGGGATCGGGCTCTGCCAGCACCTGCTGCCTGACCACCACATCGCGATCCGGAACCAGCCCGGCGAAGGGTGAGCGATCGGGAAACGGCGCCAGCCCTTGCGGCTTTTCCCAGCTCAGCACCGCCCCCAGCTGGCGTCCGCCCAGTCGCAGCTTCACCGGCACCAGGTCATCCGCGCCCGCCGCCAGCCGTGCCCCGGCAAATCGCAGGAGCACGCCCCCTTCGCGCACCCAGCGCGCGATTTTCTGCCGCCGCGTCGCATCCAGCCGGCCCACGTCGGCCAGCACCAGCATGGAAAGTCCCGGCCCCAGCCGCTCGTCCACCGCGGCAATGGACGGCGCTTCCGCCACCTCCGCCAGCGGTTCCAGCGCCTTGATCACATAATAGGCCGGCGACAGCAGCGGCTGGTCGCGCCCGCGTGTCTCGCCGGAAAGCACGAGCACGCTGCGCTGCCGAGCGGCATCGTCCAGCAGCCACACGGCTGCTGCATGCCCCTGGCCCGAGAGCGTGATCATGGCGGCCTGATTGCGCACGGCAAGCGGCACCTTCATGGAGGCAAAGGCCGTCCTTGCCTGTCCACGAAAGACCACATCCGCCGTGGCCAGCGTGCGCCCGTTGCGCGCCTTCAGCAGGGCCCGCACCCTTTTCGTCGGGCCTGTCACCACCCGCCGGGCGACCACCGTCACCTCGCCACCGCGAATGACCGGCGGCATCGTTGCCAGCGGCAGATCGGCCGTTTCCGGCATGCGCACCCGCAACACGGCATGCGGCACCGCCGCCCGTTTCAGCGCCCGTGCGAATTCCGCTGCCGCCCCATGATCCAGACCGTCGGACAGCCACACCACCTCGGCCGGCTTCATCGGCAGTTTCGCCAGCAGCTTGGCCGCTGCCCGCCGGTCCGGTGTCAGGGCCGAGGGCTGCATCGCTGCCACCCGCTCTTTCAGCCGATCGGCTGCCTGTGGCTCCGGGGCCGCCGCCCCCACCCGCGGTGCCGTGGGCAGCAGGATCACCGGCTGCCCCGCATCCCCGGCGGCCTTCAGCAGCGCCTGCAGGGCCTCCAGCACCCGCGGCCAGCGCGGTGCGCTGGCCCAGCCGTCATCCACAACGATCAGCACCGGCCCCTTGCGCCCTTTTGCCAGATCGCCCGCCTGGCCGGGATCGATGCGTGGCCCGGCCATGGCGATGATCAAGGCGGCCACCAGCGCCAGCCGGACGAGCAGCAGCCACCATGGCGTGCGCTGCGCCTCCTCTCGCCGCGACATGAGATCCGCCAGCAGACGGAAAGGGGCGAAGCGCACCCGCCGTGGCGCGGGCGGCACGGCCCTGAGCAGCCACCAGATGGCCGGCAGCGCCAGCAGGAACCACAGCAGCGCCGGGTTGGCGAATGTCAGTGCCGAAAGTGCGCCCGTCATCGCCCGCCTCCTGCCATGCCGGTCATGGCCTGCAGCAGATTCGCGCCGGCATCCTCAAGCCGCGCCCTGAGCGCCAGCAGGGCCTGTGCCGGGGGGGCATCCGTGCGGTGCACGGCGAATGTCCAGCCCAGCCGCCGCGCCAGTGCCGAAAGCTGCGCCCGGTGCGCTGCCAGCCGCTCGGCATAGGCCGCCCGCAAGTCTTCCGCCCGCCCCACCAGCAGCTGCCCGTCGCCACGGATGTCCTCGAACAGGGTGCGCCCCGTGAAGGGAAAGGTCTCCTCCACCGGATCCACGACCTGCAGCAGATGCCCCCGGGCACCGCGCGCCGCCAGATGGCGAATGCGCGCCTCCAGCCGGTCGGGATCGGCAAAGAAGTCGCCGATCAGCAGGCAGGTGGAAAACCGCGGCACGTTTGCCAGCGGGGGCACGTCCTCCTCGCGGGCCGGGGCACCCGGGTTCAGCCAGTGCGCCATGCGGTCCAGAATGCGTGGCGTGTGATCGGGCGCGAAAGGGGCCCCCAGCAGCCCTGCCCGTTCGCCCGCCCGCATCACCATGCGCGCACAGGCCAGCGCCAGCAGCGCCGCCCGCTCCAGCTTGGTTGCCGTTGCCAGAGGCGAGCGTTCATGCATGCCGGCATCCGTCTGCACCCAGATCCACAGGGTGTTGGCGGCCATCCACTCCGTCTCGCGCACCAGCACCCGCTGCCCGCGGGCAGACTTGCGCCAGTCGATGGCCTGCACGGAATCGCCGGGCGCATAGGGACGATACTGCCAGAACTCCTCGCCCGGTCCCGTGCGCCGCCGCCCATGGCTGCCGTGTGTGGTCACGCGCGCGGTGCGCCGCGCCGCCATCAGCAGCGGCGGCAGCGACTGCGCCAGCATGTCCGCGTCCCGGCGCAGAGCCGGAATGGCAGCGTTGCGATCGGTCAACGTCAGGCGACCCTTTCCTCAAGTCGCGCGATCACGTCATCCATCGTGCGGCCGTCTGCCCGAGCGGAGAAGGTGATGGCCATGCGATGCCGCAGCACCGGATTGAGCAGCGCCGCCACGTCCTCCAGCGACGGGGCCAGATGCCCGCGCAGCAGCGCCCGCGCCCGCGCGCCCAGCATCAGCGCCTGGGCTGCGCGCGGCCCTGGTCCCCAGGCCACGGTTTCGCTGATGAAGTCATCCGCCTCCTCGGTGCCCGGCCGCGCCGCACGCACCACATCCAGGATGGCGTCCAGCACGTGCTGCGCCACGGGCAGCAGCCGCACCAGGTGCTGGATGCGCATGAGATCCTCCGCATTCAGCACCCGCTCGGCGCGGGCCTGCTCCGTGCCCGTGGTGGCCACCAGCATGCGCGCCTCCGCCTCGCGCGAGGGATAGTCCACGTCGATCTCCAGGAGGAAACGGTCCAGCTGCGCCTCGGGCAGCGGATAGGTGCCCTCCTGCTCCAGCGGGTTCTGGGTGGCCAGCACATGGAACGGCCGTGGCAGATCGTGCCGCTGGCCGGCCACCGTCACGTGCCGCTCCTGCATGGCCTGCAGCAGGGCCGACTGCGTGCGCGGGCTGGCGCGGTTGATCTCGTCGGCCATCAGCAGCTGGCAGAAGACGGGGCCGGGGATGAAGCGGAAGTGCCGGTGCCCCTGCTCGTCTTCCTCCATCACTTCCGAGCCGATGATGTCGGCGGGCATGAGATCGGGCGTGAACTGGATGCGCTTCTCGTCCAGCCCCAGCACCGTGCCCAGGGTGGTGGCCAGCAGCGTCTTGGCCAGGCCCGGCACGCCCACCAGCAGCGCATGTCCGCCGGCGAGGATGGCGACCAGTGCCAGCTCCACCACCTGCTCCTGGCCGAAGATCACCTTGGCCGTCTCCGCCCGCACCTGGGCGAGGCGTTCGGCTGCCTGTTCGATCTCGGCCACGACTTTCTCGTCATCCGCCAGCGCGGTTACCGACTGCTGTTCCGCCTCTGCCGTCATGATTGTCGAATCCGTCCTCGCGGCCGACCGCCGGGCCCGGCCTGCAACCCTTCATCTGTCCCGGCAGGATATAGCACCCGGCTCGCGACGGCGATATTAAAAACGCGCAATCCCCCGCCGCGGGCCGGAATGCCCGCCCATGAGAGCCAACGATTGCGGCAACCCGTAGGCAGGTCTTCGATATTGTCACGTGTTTCCTGGCGCTGTCTGGACGCTGTCCACGCAAGCTGCCATCCTAGTCCGCATGAAGACGACATCCGGCATATCGGACATATCGGACGTCCCCCTCCATCTGGCGGCACTGTCCACGCGCCTGCAGAGAGTGCCGCCCCCCTTGCCGGCCCACGCGCGCCCCGCCGCCGTGCTGCTGCCGCTGGTATCGGCCGAAGACGGCCCGGCCGTGCTGCTCACCGTGCGCCGCAATGACCTGCCGGACCACCCGGGCCAGGTCTGCCTGCCCGGCGGCAGCATCGAGCCCGGCGAAACCGCCCTCGAGGCCGCCCTGCGCGAGGCCGGGGAGGAAACGGGCCTGTCGCCTGACCATGTGCGCCCCCTGGGCTTTCTGCCATGTTGCGAGACGAGCACGGGGTTCGCCATTGCCCCGCTGGTGGGGCACGTGCCTGCACTGCCCCCCCTGCACCCGGCGCCGGAAGAAGTGGCCGCAATCTTCACCCTGCCGCTTGCCCATCTCCTGGCGCCCGGCGCCTTCTCCCGTGAGACCATGGCCGGCAGCCAGCGCCCGTGGTCCTGGGTGATCCGCTGGCAGGAGCATTGCATCTGGGGCGCCACGGCCGCCATTCTCCATGAATTCCGCCGCCGCCTGCTGGCGGTGGCCGACTGTTCGCAGGATGCGGGCGCCCCCGCGAGAACATCCGCCGGCCGCTGCGCATGAAAGGACCTGAAATGTCACAGAGGGAAAGGGACACGAACACCGGCCAGACCGCCCTGCCCCCTGCCCGCGAAGGGCAGGCCGCCGGCCTGTCCTTCGACCCTGCCCATGTGCCCGTGCTCGCCCTGCTGGCGGTCCCCTGGCGCGATGATGCCACCCTGGCCGCGCTCATGGCCGCGCTTGGCGAGAGCAACGCCCGCATCGTCGGCGGCGCGGTGCGCAACGCCCTGATGGGCCGCCCGGTCACGGACATCGACATTGCCACCCGCCTCGTGCCGCGCGATGTGGCCACACGCGCCGAGGCCGCCGGTTTTTCCGTGCATCCCGTGGGCATCGAGCATGGGTCGCTGATCCTTGCCCGCGACGGCCGCACCTTCGAGGTCACCACCCTGCGCCGGGACGTGGAGACCTACGGCCGCCATGCCCGTGTCACCTTCACCACAGACTGGGCCGAGGATGCCCGTCGCCGCGACTTCACCATGAACGCCCTTTATGCGGACATGTCGGGCCAGGTGTGGGATCCTGTCGGTGGTCTGGCGGACGTGCTCGCCCGCCATGTGCGCTTCATCGGTGAGGCGGCCGAGCGCATCCGCGAGGATTTCCTGCGCATTCTCCGCTTCTTCCGCTTCTGGGCCACCTATGATGCCGGCCCGCCGGACGAGGAGGCCCTGGCAGCCATCCGCACGGAAGCGAAAGGGCTGGCCATCATCTCCCGCGAGCGCATCCGCGAGGAGCTGCGCCGCCTGCTCGTCGCTCCCCGCGTCATCGAGGCCCTCGCCTGGATGCGCGCCACGGGTGTGGCCCGTCATGTCTTTCCGCACACCTGCGACGGCCTGTCCCATGCCCTTTCTGCCATGGTCGAGGCCGATGACGACCTGGCGCTGGCACCAGACTGGCTGCTGCGTCTCGTCGCTTTCTGCGGTCCGCGCGAGGAGCTGGTGGAGGCCTTTCGTCTCTCCCGTCAGGAGGCCGCCCGCATCCGCCGCCTGCGCCGTCTTGCGCCGCCGCCGACTGATGACGAGCTTGCCCTGAAGGCCCTGCTCTATCGCGAGGGCAGGCAGGGCGCATGCGATGCCCTGCGGATCTTCGCTGCTTGGGGGCGTGTTCCCCTGCGCACGCTGGCCCGCATGAGGGAATTGGCCGAACACTGGATGCCCCCGGCCTTTCCGCTTCATGGACGGGATGTCATCACCGCCGGCCTTGCACCCGGACCACAGGTGGGCCAGCTTCTGCATCAGCTGGAGGAGGAGTGGATTGGCGCCGGCTTCCCCGCCCGCAGCCGGGAAGAGTGGCAGGCCCTGCTCAAGGCCGCGATTTGCGGGCGTCAGGCCGCGCGCGAACGATCGAAAAACGAAAACGACAGCCACACACCATGACGGATCACGTCGAAGACACGGCCACAGCCACATCCGGGACAACGGCAACACCGAAGACCGAAGCCCGGGGTGTCGCGCTCGTCACCGGTGCCGCCCGCCGCATCGGTCGCGCCATCGCCCTGCGCCTGGCGGCGGCAGGCCATGACGTGGCCATTCACTACGGCAGCTCCCGCAAGGAAGCGGAGGACGTGGCCACGCGGATCGAGCGCCTCGGCCGCAGGGCCGCCCTTGTGGCCGGCGATCTGGCGGATCCCGAGGCGCCACTGAAGATCGTTCTTGATGCCGTGGCCGCCCTGGGGCCGCTGGACGTGCTGGTGAACAACGCCTCCCGTTTCGAGCCGGATACCCTGCAGACCCTAACCCTGGCCGACTGGGAGGCGCACATCAACATCAACCTCCGCGCCCCCGTCTTTCTCGCCCAGGCCTTTGCCGCCCAGCGCCGTGACCGCCGCCGCCAGGGCAACATCATCAATATCGTGGACCAGCGGGTGCTGAAGCTCAATCCGATGTTCTTTTCCTACACCCTCTCCAAGACCGGACTGTGGACGGCCACCCGCACCATGGCCCAGGCCCTGGCGCCGGAGAACATTCGCGTCAATGCCATCGGTCCCGGCCCCACACTGGCCAACGCCCGCATGACGGAAGAGGATTTCGCCCGCCAGTGCGCGCTCACGCTGCTGGGGTGCGGCACCTCGCCGGAGGAGATCGCCGATGCCGTGATGTTCATCCTCTCCGCCCCGGCCCTGACCGGCCAGATGATCGTGCTGGACGGCGGCCAGCACCTGAACTGGCAGACGCCGGACACCCCGGACGTGAACCAGTAGCCGGGATGGACGGGAACAGGCATTGTCGGCCGGTGTCGCTCCCTGTCCCGCCGGCCGCGGCACGACACGAGGCGTATTGACAACCGCTGCCGCCCGCGCGAATACCGCCCGGCAGGACTGGGAACTGGCGGCGCACATCCCGAGTGCCCTCATGCAATCCGGCAGCGCCAGGCCAGCCACCGCCCGGTATCCGGTATCACGTCGGACATGGGAAGAAGATCACGGCCATGGACAAGGAGAACAACGCCGCCTCGGTCATGAGCGGGGGCATCGCCTGTGCCCGGCGCGGCATTGCGCATGTCTTCGTGCGCGATCTCGAGCTCATGGCCACCCTCGGCGTGCACGACTTCGAGAAGCTGAAGCCCCAGCGCGTCATCATCAATGTGGATCTTACCGTCCGCGAGCGCAACGAGCCGCTGGAGGACAATATCCACAAGGTGGTCTCCTACGAGAAGGTGGTAGACCACATCAGGCAGGTGGTGGCCGGCGGTCACGTGCACCTGGTGGAGACCCTGGCCGAGATGATCGCCCGGGAGTGCCTGAAGAACCCCTACGTGCTGGCCGCCCGCGTGCGCATCGAGAAGCCGGACATCGTCCCCGAGGCCCGCTCCGTGGGTGTGGAGATCGAACGCCGCCGTCCCGGCCACGATCCGCTTTGAAACACTCGCCATGGAGGAGCGAAAAGCCTGCGCCGGCACGGCGCCTTTTCTTCCCATGTCGCATGCGAACGATATACAAGGTATTGAGTTGCAAGAACTTTGCGGATGATTGGATGACTGTGAATCGCAA
>CAZNLW010000078.1:0-11094 GCA_964574205.1 uncultured Rhizobiaceae bacterium
TCCAGCCTGCTCGGCAGGCTGGAAAACCTTTCTTCACGTTCGACGAGAGAGGGAGGATCGGAGACCGTCAGGGGAGTCATTTCACGTCCACCACCAGACGGCCCTTCACCTTGCCCTGCACGATCTCCCGGGCGGCGGCGGGCACGTCATCGAGGGCGATGTGTCGGGTCATGGCGGCGAGCACGTCCTGGTCCAGGTCCCTGGCCAGGCGCTGCCAGGCGGCAATGCGGCGCGCCTTGGGCGTCATCACCGATTCCACGCCGATCAGCCGCACGCCACGCAGGATGAAGGGCGTCACCCATGCCGGCAGGTCCATCCCCTGGGCAAGCCCGCAGGCGGCCACCACGCCGCCGTATTTCATCTGGCTCAGCACGTTGGCCAGGGTCAGCGAGCCGGCCACGTCCACTGCCGCCGCCCAGCGGCCAGAGGCCAGCGGCCGTGGTGTCTCCGCAAACATCGAGCGATCGATGACCTCCGCTGCCCCCAGTGTTTTCAGATAGTCCGCCTCCTCCGCCTTGCCGGTGGAGGCGACGACGTGAAAGCCGCGCCTTGCCAGCAGGGCCACCGCCACCGAGCCCACACCGCCGGACGCCCCGGTGACCAGCACCTCGCCCGCATCGGGCCTCACGCCCTGTTCCTCCAGCGCCAGCACGCACAGCATGGCCGTGAGCCCGGCAGTGCCGATGGCCATGGCGGAATCGAAATCAAGTCCCTCCGGCATGGGCACCAGCCACCCGGCCTGCACCCGCGCCCGCTCGGCATAGCCGCCATGATGCTTCTCGCCCACGCCCCAGCCGGTGAGGATCACGGCATCGCCCGGCGAGAATGCCGCACTGCGAGAGGCCGTGACCCGCCCCGCGAAATCGATGCCCGGAATGAGGGGATAGCGGCGGATGATGGGGGCCTTGCCCGTGATGGCCAGACCATCCTTGTAATTGACGGTGGAGCGGATCACCTCCACGTCAACGTCGCCATCCATGAGAAAGCGCGGGTCGACCTCGCGGAATGCCACCGTCTGTGCGTCCGAGCCTTCCGGCCTGTCCACCACCAGTGCCCGGAACGTCTCGCCCATGGGGTCATCCTCCCTTGCCGCGTCTGTTCTGTTGCGTTGCGCTGTCGCGCCCCGCCTCGCCGATCAGCCGGCCGTGGACCGTCCATGGCCTTCGGCCACCAGTGTTTCCATGAATCGCACCGGCTGTCCCTGTGGCGGGCCGATGATCTCGTCCTCGCGCATCACCACCCGGCCGCGGATCACCGTCATCACCGGCCAGCCGGTCACGCGCATGCCATCGAAGGGCGTCCAGCCGCAGCGCGAGGCGATCCACTGGTGCCGGATGGTGCGCCGCGCGGCAAGATCGACGATGGTGAAATCGGCATCATAGCCCAGCGCGATGCGGCCCTTGCCGGCGATCTGGAACAGTCGGTGCGGGCTCTCGGCCATCAGATCCACCAGCCGCGCCAGCGACAGCCGACCGGCATTCACGTGATCCAGCATCAGCGGCACCAGCGTCTGCACCCCGGGCATGCCGGAGGGGCTGCGGGGATAGGCCTGCTGTTTCTCTTCGATCGTGTGCGGGGCATGATCGGAGCCGATCACGTCCACCAGCCCGGCCTCCAGGGCCGCCCACAGGGCCTGGCGGTGCCGGGCCTCGCGGATGGGCGGGTTCATCTGCGCGAACGTGCCCAGTCGCTCGTAGCAGTCCGGTGCGGCCAGGGTGAGGTGCTGCGGCGTCACCTCCACGGAGGCGAAGTCCCGCGCTTCGGCCAGCAGCGCCATTTCCTCCGCCGTGGTCACGTGCAGCACGTGGATGCGCTTGCCGGCCGCCCGTGCCAGCCGCAGCAGCCGTTGCGTGGAGCGCACGGCGGTTTCCACGTCGCGCCATTCGGGATGGGAGGAGGGATCGGCGGTGCGCCGCAGGCCCTTGCGGTCCTCCAGGCGGGCCTCGTCCTCGGAATGGAAGGCCGCGCGGCGGGAGATCCGCGCCAGCACCCGTGCCAGTGTCGCATCATCCGCCACCAGCAGCGAACCGGTGGAGGAGCCCATGAACACCTTCACGCCGCACACGCCGGGCAGGCGCTCCAGCTGCGGCAGATCGTCCACGTTTTCCGCTGTCGCGCCCACATAGAAGGCATGATCGCAGAACATGCGCCCGCGTGCCCGGGCCAGCTTGTCGGCCACCGCCGCGGCCGTGGTGGTGGGCGGATCGGTGTTGGGCATCTCGAACACCGCGGTGATGCCACCCAGCACCGCCGCCCTGGAGCCGCTGGCCAGATCCTCCTTGTGCACCGGTCCGGGCTCGCGGAAGTGCACCTGCGTGTCGATGAATCCGGGCAGCACATGCAGGCCCGTGCAGTCGATCACCTCCGCCGCCCGGCCCGCATCCAGCAGGCCGATGGCGGCAATGCGGCCATTGCGCACGCCGATGTCGGCCCCGGCGAGATCGCCGCCCGGCAGCATTGCCGTTCCGCCTTTCAGGAGCAGGTCGTATGCGGCCATGGAAAAGGTTCCCGTTCATGGCTATCTATGCACAGGAAGCGGCAGCGGTGGCAGCACCTCGCTGGCTGGCCGCCGGAATCCCGCGCCGCCCCTGGGCCCTTGCCCGCCCGCCAAGAAGATCATGCAGCGGAGAGAATGTCCATGCCCACATTGATGAACGAACGCGCGGCCCTGCAGATATCGGGTCCGGAGGCTCGCGACTATCTCCATTCCCTGGTCACCAACGACATTGCCGGTCTGGGCCCGGGGCGCAGCTGCTGGGCCGGTCTGCTCACGCCACAGGGCAAGATTCTCTTCGACTTCTTTGTCCATGCCCTGAAGCCCGATCACCCTCTGGCACCACAGGACGGAGAAGGCGATGTCTTCCTGCTCGATGTTTCCGCAGCCCAGCGCGCGGACCTCATGAAGCGCCTGGGCATGTATCGCCTGCGCCGGCAGGTGGAGATCCGTCCTCGTGACGATCTCGCCATTGTCGTGGACCTGCCTGCGGACGAGGAAGCGGAAGCTGTCGTCTACGAGGATCCGCGCCATGCGCCCATGGGCACGCGAGCCTTTCTGCCGGTGGAGCTGGCCGGCGACTTTCCGGCCGATCCCTATCTGTGGCATGCCCGGCGCATTGCCATGGGCCTGCCGGACACGGAGGCCGACATCGGCACCCAGCAGCTTTTTCCGCACGAGGCGAACTTCGACCAGCTGGGCGGCGTGAGTTTCGACAAGGGCTGCTACGTGGGCCAGGAGGTGGTTTCGCGCATGCAGCACCGGGGCACGGCGCGAAACCGCCTGCTGCCCGTCATCGGCACCGAGCCTCTGGAGCCGGGCATGGAGGTCGCTGCCGGCGGCAGGCGCATTGGCGAGGTGCGCTCAACGAGTGGCGAGCGGGCCATGGCCCTCATTCGCCTGGACCGCGCGGCGAAGGCGGCGGAGGAGGGCCATCCGCTCATGGCCCATGGCAAGATCGGCCTGCGTATCGTGCAGCCCGAATGGGCGGATTTCGAGATTCCCGGCGCCGTTTCGCCGGCGGACACGATGTTCTGAGGCGGCAGGACAGCCAGCGCACCTGCGCGGGCCTGCGGGAACGGCCGACAGGGGAGGGCGCCATGGGCATCGCCTGGGAGAAGGACGTGATCGTGCATGCGGACGGTCGTGCCCGCTGCGGCTGGTGCGGGCATGATGCGCTCTATGTGCGCTATCACGACGAGGAATGGGGCGTGCCCGAACACAATGGCCGAAAGCTGTTCGAGAAACTGGTGCTGGACACGTTTCAGGCGGGGCTCTCCTGGCTGGTGATCCTGCGCAAGCGCCCGGCCTTTCGCCGCGCCTTTGCCGGCTTCGATCCGGCGATCATGGCCCGCTGGGGCGAGGCCGAAGTGAACCGTCTGCTGAACACGGCCGGCATCGTGCGCAACCGGGCCAAGATCGAGGCCGCCATTGCCAATGCCCGGGCCGTGTGCGAGATGGGAGGGGCGGAGGCCTTTGCCGCCTGGCTGTGGGCTTTCGTGGGGGGTGAGCCGGTGGTCAATCGGCCGCACAGGCGTCAGGACGTGCCGGCGGAAACGCCCCTGTCACGCGCCATCGCGCGGGAGATGCGGGCGCGCGGCTTTCGCTTCTGCGGCCCGGTGGTGGTGCAGGCCTTCATCCAGGCTGCCGGCCTGGTGAACGATCATCTGGTGGATTGCCACCGTCATCCGGACAGGGCAGCCTGTGAATCCTGAGAAGGCGCGGACAGGCATGGCAAGGAAACCGGACAGCCCAACCGGCCCCATGACATCGCCGTGCGTGGAAGAGGGCGGAAAAACAGACCGGCCTGCGGCCCGCAGCCATGGCGCAGCCGCACAGCCACGGGCCTGGCAGCGCATGCTTTCCGGGCGTCGGCTGGACCTGCTGGATCCCTCGCCCTATGACATCGAGATCGAGGACATTGCCCATGGCCTCTCCCGCGTTGCCCGCTGGAACGGCCAGACGGCGGGCGAACATGCCTTTTCCGTGGCCCAGCACTGCGTGCTGGTGGAGGCGCTCGTCGCCCTTTTCCGCCCGCAGGTGGATCGCCGCTGGGGGCTCGCCGCCCTGTTGCATGATGCACCGGGATACGTGATCGGCGACATGATCTCGCCCTTCAAGGCGGCCCTGGGGCTGGACTACAAGGCCTTCGAGGAGCGCCTGCAGACAGCCATCCATCTGCGCTTCGGTCTGCCGCCACATCTGCCGCGGTGGGTGGAGACGCTCGTCAAGCGGGCCGATCGCGCCAGCGCCTTTCTCGAGGCGGTGCAGCTGGCCGGCTTCGAGGAGCGGGAGGCCGCCCGACTGTTCGGCCGCCCCCGTGGCCTGAAGGGTCCGGGAGTGGAACGGTTCTTCACGCTTCGGCCCTGGCCTCCCGACCGCGCCAAGGCCGAATTCCTGCGCCGGTTCCGGTGCCTGCAGTGAGCACGGCGCTGGGATGGCAGGCGAAGCGCCCTTTCACGTCCGCGTCTTCATGCCATAGACGTGTCGTTCATCGGGGAAGGCCCGCGTGCGCACCTCCTGCGCATAGGTCGCGATGGCCCCTTCGATGGCTTCGGCCAGGCGGGCATAGGTCTTCACGAATTTCGGCGGCGAGGGGTTGAGGCCCAGCATGTCCTCCATCACCAGGATCTGCCCGTCACAGGCTGGCGAGGCGCCAATGCCGATGGTGGGGATGGGCACGCTCTCCGTGATTCGCCGTGCCAGCGGTTCGGCCACCGCCTCCACCACCACGCAGAAGGCACCCGCCTCGGCCACGGCGCGGGCGTCCTTCTCGATCGTCGTCCACTGCGCTTCTTCGCGTCCCTGCACCTTGAAGCCGCCCAGCGCGTTCACCGACTGCGGCGTGAGCCCGATGTGCGCCATCACCGGCACGCCGCGCTCCACGAGAAAGTGGATGGTCTCCGCCATGCGTGCGCCCCCTTCCAGCTTCACGGCTCCGCAGCCTGTTTCCTTCATCACCCGTGCCGCATTGCGAAAGGCCTGCTGCGGGCTCTCCTCGTAGGAACCGAAAGGCATGTCCACCACCACCAGCGCCCGCTCCGTGGCACCGGCCACCACGCGCCCGTGCAGGATCATGGTCTCCAGCGTCACCGGCAGGGTGGAACCGTGGCCGTAGAGCACCATGCCCACCGAGTCGCCAACCAGCAGGATGTCCACGTGCGGATCGGCCAGCCGCGCCGTGTGGGCATGATACGAGGTGAGGGCGACGATGGGGTCCCCTCCCTTGCGGGCGGCAATGTCCGGCGCCGTGACGCGGCGCTGGGCAGCATGTCGGCTCATGGCGTGTCTCCCCGTTCTGTGGCTGCGTCTCGCGGCCGACCCTTGCCCCGTCGGCTGCGCGCAAATATACCAGAGCCGGGGACCTTGGGCAGGGAACAAGGGTTGCGTGAAAGGCCGGCGGCACATGAGTGATGCGCAGGACAGGACAGACAATGGCCGGAACGCGGACCACAAGGCATCAGCCGATGCGGCCGGCTGCCGCCCTGCACCCGTGGCCGGGGTCAGCGTCTGTGTCATCCGCATCATGAAGGGCCTGCCCCATGTGCTCATGGTGCGTCGCGGCCAGGCCCCATATGCCCGGCTGTGGAGCCTGCCCGGCGGCCGCGTGGAGATGGGAGAGCCGGTGCGCTCGGCCGCCCTGCGCGAGCTGGCGGAGGAAACCGGCATCGAGGCCGAGATCGTGCGTCTGCTGGATGTGGTGGACATCATCCACCGTGCTGCCGATGGCACGGTGACGGCCCATTACGTGCTCACGGTCTTTGCCGCCCGCTGGCTGGCCGGAGAGCCGCGCGCGGCTTCCGATGCGAAAGAGGCCCGCTGGATCGCCGTGCCTGAGGAGCTGGAGAGGCTGCGCACCACCCCCGGCACGGCCGACCTGATTCGCCGTGTGGGGGCGGATCTCGCGCGCGCGCCCCTTTCTGGTGCCTGACACGTCGGAGGGTTCCATTCGGACAGGTCGCACACCGGCAGCCAGCGGAAACGGCGCTTGACGGTATCCCGATCCCTCGGCACGCTGCTGCCAACAACGGGCAAGCGGATGCGGGAAGAAAAGGCAGTTCATGACAAAGACAGATGGCAAGACCGACGGTGCCGCCAGCGCACGGTTGGAAACGCAACATGAGACGGCGGGGCATGGCGTGTGCATCCTGCTGGCCGAGCCGCGGGGGTTCTGTGCCGGCGTGGTGCGGGCCATTTCCATCGTCGAGAAGGCGCTGGAAATGTATGGGGCGCCCGTCTACGTGCGCCATGAGATCGTGCACAACCGATATGTGGTCGAGGGGCTGAAGGCCAAGGGCGCCATCTTCGTGGAGGAACTCGATGACGTGGACGATCCCTCCCGCCCCGTGATCTTCTCTGCCCATGGCGTGCCGAGAGCAGTGCCGGAGGAGGCCGATGCCCGGGGCATGATGTGGATCGACGCCACCTGCCCCCTGGTCTCCAAGGTGCACATGGAGGCCCGTCGCCACCATGAGGCCGGGCGCCATGTGCTGCTCATCGGCCATGCCGGCCATCCGGAAGTCATCGGCACCATGGGCCAGTTGCCGGCAGGGGCCATCACCCTTGTCGAGACCATCGAGGATGCGCGCACCGTCTCGCCCCCGGATCCGGAGAAGGTGGCCTACGTGACGCAGACCACGCTCTCCGTCTTCGACACGCGCGACATCGTGGAAGAGCTCAGGCGCCGTTTTCCTGCCATCGCCGAGCCGGTGAAGGACGACATCTGCTACGCCACCACCAACCGCCAGGAGGTGGTGCGCGCAATGGCACCCCGCTGCGATCTTCTGTTGGTGGTGGGAGCCCCCAATTCCTCCAATTCCCGTCGCCTTGTGGAGGTGGCCCAAAGCGCCGGCTGTCGCCGGGCAGTGCTCATCCAGTCGGCCGACGAAATTCCATGGGAAATCATCTGCCCCGGCATGACCATTGGCCTTACAGCCGGCGCTTCGGCACCGGAAATACTCGTCACCGGTGTCATCGAGGCCTTCCGTGGCCGCTATCTCACGCATGTGGAAATCATGCACATGCGAGAGGAGAACGTTTCCTTCAAGCTCCCCCGCCAGCTGCGCGAGGGCAGGGCGTCGGTGAACGGCCGGCCGTGAGGCACGTCAGAGGCGAGAGGCGCACATGAACACACCCTCGCGCAAGCGTGTGGAGATCTTCACGGACGGGGCCTGCAGCGGCAATCCCGGCCCTGGCGGCTGGGGGGCCATTCTCCGCTATGGCCCGCACGAGAAGGAAATCTCCGGGGCCGAGCCCGAGACCACCAACAACCGCATGGAGCTCATGGCCGCCATCCGCGCGCTGGAGGCCCTGAAGGAACCCTGCACAGTCGATCTCTACACCGACTCCGAGTATCTCCGGAACGGCATCACGGAGTGGATCCGCAATTGGCAGGCCCGCGGCTGGAAGACGGCTGCGAAGAAGCCCGTGAAGAACGCCGATCTCTGGCAGCGCCTGCTGGCGGCCATCGAGCCGCACGAGGTGCATTGGCACTGGGTGCGTGGCCATGCCGGCCATGCGGAGAACGAGCGCGCCGATGCCCTGGCCCGCGCCGCCATCCGGGCGGCAAGGGAGGGAAAGGAGTGAGAGCGAAGCAAGGGGGAGAGAAGGCAGAGGCTCATCGATGACCGGTCTGCACATCCAGGTCTCCACCGGTCCGGACAGCCGCATCTGGCAGAAATCAGGACGGACACGACCACCCTTGTGATCAAATGATCACTTGCAGGATCGCCCGGCAGCGCCAATGATGTGGGCGCATCGGAGCCTGCCACACGGGTGGCGCGGCCGTCCACGACGGAGGCCGCACCGACGGGGGATGGACTCATGAACCGGCTGCTCTCTGCCTTCGCCATTGTGCTGCTCGCCGCTGCGGGCGGAGCGCTCTATCATTTCTGGCCGATGCTTTTTCCGCCTCCGCAGCCACGCTTCTTTCAGGGCTACGTGGATGGTGACCTGCTCCAGGTGGGGCCGGAAATCGGCGGCCGCATCGTGGCGCTTGCCGTGCGTGAAGGCGATGCCGTCACCTTGGGGCAGGAGCTGATCCGCCTCGATGACCGCATGCAGCGGGCCGAGGTGGAGGCCGCGGCCGCCCAGCTGGAAGAGGCTCGTGCCCGCCTGCGCCTGGCCGAGGCCCAGCGCCGCCGCCCGGAGGAGATCCGCATTCTCGAGGCTGCGGTGCGTCAGGCCGAGGCGGCGCTGGAGGTGAGCCGTGCCGAATTCGTGCGGGTGAAGAGGCTCTATGAACAGCGTGTGGTGCCGAAGGCCCGGCTGGACGAGGCCAAGGGCGCCCTGGACCGCGATCTCGCTCGCCTCGAGGAGGCTCGCCGCCAGCTGGAAACAGCCCGCCTGCCGGCCCGAGCGGAAGAGATCAATGCCGCTTGGGCGGCCGTGCGCGCGGCGGAGGCCCGCCTGCGCGCCGCCCGCATCACCCTGCACAAGACCCGCGTGGAAGCCCCTGCCAGCGGCACTGTGCAGGAGGTCTATTTCTATCCGGGCGAGATCGTCGGTCCCGGCCAGGCCGTGCTGTCCATCCTGCCGCCGGGCAATCTCAAGATCCGCTTCTACGTGCCGGAACCCCTGCGTGCCCGCTTCCGCGTCGGTGACAAGGTGCGCATCGGCTGCGATTCCTGTCCCGCGGATCTCGAGGGGCGCATCACCTTCATCGCCGCGCGCGCGGAATATACCCCTCCCGTGATCTTTTCACCCCGGGAGCGGGCCAAGCTGGTCTATCGCTTCGAGGCTCGTCCCGTGCAGGAGCCTTGGTCGCTTGCTGTCGGCCAGCCCGTGGACGTCTGGCCTGTCAGGACCGGGGGAACACCTGCAACGGAAAAGGAGTGAAAGCCATGATGGCCCGGCTTCATGAAAGGGCACACGGCGCCTTTCCTCATTCCGAGGGTGTTCGCGACCGGCCACACGGCAGTGACCGCGAGCTGGTCATCGATGTGCGCGGCTTGCGCAAGGCCTTTGCCGGGCGCGAGGTGGTTCGTGGTGTGGATCTCCAGGTGCGCCGCGGCGAGATCTACGGGTTTCTCGGACCCAACGGTTCCGGCAAGACCACCACCATCCGCATGCTTTGTGGCCTGCTCACCCCCGATGCTGGCGAGGGCCATTGTCTCGGTTACGACATCCTGCGCGAGAGCCGGAAGATAAAACTGCACGTGGGCTACATGACCCAGCAGTTCTCGCTCTATGCGGACCTCACCGTTCGCGAGAATCTGGAATTCGTCTCCCGTGTCTATGGCATGCCGGACCCGGTCGGCACGACCCGGGCCGTCATGGCGCGCATGGGGCTCGGTGCCCGTCGCGACCAGCTTGCGGGGACTCTCTCCGGCGGATGGAAGCAGCGCCTGGCGCTCGCCGCCTGCATCCTGCACGAGCCGGATCTGCTGTTGCTGGACGAGCCCACGGCGGGCGTGGATCCCAGGGCTCGCCGCGATTTCTGGGACAGCATCCATGCCCTTGCCGCCGAGGGCATGACCGTGCTCGTCTCCACCCACTACATGGACGAGGCCCAGCGCTGTCACGAACTCGCCTATATCCACAACGGCACCATCCTTGCCCGTGGCCCCGTGGCGAAGATTGTGGAGAACACGGGACTGAAGGCCTGGACCCTGCGTGGCGATGCGGCCTTGCTCACCCGCATCGCCGGGATCCTGCACGGGGAGACGGCGGCCGAAATCGTCACCTTCCTGGGTGATCAGCTGCATGTCTCCGGCCGCGACGCCGAACGCCTGCGACGGACGGTACAGACCCTCTGCGAAACCCATGGGCTGGAATGTCGCGCGGCCACGCCCACGCTGGAAGATGTCTTCATCCATCTCATGGACACGCACGGCCAAGCGCAGCACCCGACCGGAGATCAGGGACGCAGGGGGGAGGCCCAGGCATGAGCCCGCGCGAACAGACCGGTGGCAACGGAATGACGCCCGCTCCTTTCGCACCCGTCGCGACCACGAAAGCGGAAAGGTCCCGCCCGCGGCGCAGCGGGGGCGGGCGCAGCCGTTTCCCGGGGCGTCTGTGGGCCATGATCGTCAAGGAATTCATCCAGCTGAAGCGCGACCGCCTCACCTTGGCCATGATTGTGGTCATCCCGCTCATGGAGCTGCTTGTTTTCGGCTATGCCATCAACCTGAACCCGAAGCATCTGCCCCTCGCCGTTCTCTCGGCCGACGATTCGGACCTGGCCCGCGATTTCGTGGCGGCGTTGAAGCAGACCGGTTATTTCGACATCGGAAGCGAAGTGCGCACCGAGGCCGAGGCCGAGGCCATGATACGTTCCGGTCATGCGCTCTTCGTACTGCAGGTTCCGCCAGGCTTTGGCCGTGATCTGCGCCGCGGCGTGCGCCCCCAGATCCTGCTGGTCACCGATGCAACCGATCCCGTGGCCACCGCCGGTGCTGTCACTGCCGTCAACGGGCTGGCAACCCGCCTCTTCGGGCGCACCCTGCGCGGCCCGCACCGCCGGCTGCTAGCGCGGGAGCCGCCCTTCGAGCTCATCGTGCAGAAACGCTACAACCCGGCCGCCATCACCGCCATCAATATCGTGCCGGGGCTCATCGGCGTGATCCTGACCATGACCATGCTGGTCTTCACCGGCCTTG
>CAZNLW010000079.1:0-11053 GCA_964574205.1 uncultured Rhizobiaceae bacterium
CGAAGGGGCGTCCTTGACAATCATGGGCTTGCAGAAAAAACAGCCCTGTCTGGGACAACCCCTTCTTGCGTTTCGGCCTCCGGGCTCGACAGGCGCCAGGAGAGAAAAAGGGCCATCTGCCAGGCTGACAGATGGCCCCAATCAATCCGTCCCGGCCAGTCGATGCCGAGGCATCGGGCCTCAGCGCATGGCCGTGGCCGTATCCAGATATTTCAGTGGATCCACGGCGGTGGCGCCTTTCCGGATCTCGAAGTGGAGCTGCGGCGTCTTCACCGAGCCCGTGCGGCCGGCCTTGGCAATCACCTGGCCGCGGCGCACGCGTTCGCCCCGTTTCACGAAGAGCGTCTTGTTGTGGGCATAGGCCGTCACCCAGCCTCCTGCATGGCGAATGAGCACCAGATTGCCATAGCCCTTCAGCTCGTTGCCGGCATAGGCCACCACGCCATCGGCGGCGGCGCGCACGTCCGTGCCCTCCGGCACGGCGATGTTGATGCCCTCGTTGCGCGTGCCGTTCGGCTTCTGGCCGAAGGTGGAGATGATCCGCCCGCGCACCGGCCAGCGGAACATGGCCGTGCCCGAGGAAGCCGGCACCTGCCGCTCCGTTTTCGGCAGCGGGTCGGACGTGGCAATGCGGGCAGAATCCTTGCGCGCGGGCTTGCGGATTTCCGTGGTCGGCACAGGCTCGGACCTGGCCACCTTCGCCTCGGTCCTGCCGACCTTCGCCTTTTCCGCATGGGCCACGGCCGGGCTCGGGGCTGTGCCCTTCCAGTCGCCCCCGGCCGGCGGAATGCGCACCACCTGTCCCACCTTCAGCTGCACATTGCGCGGCAGGCCATTGTAGGCAGCGATGCGATAGGGATTGACGCCATACTTGCGCCCGAGGGCGAAGAGCGTCTCGCCCGGCTGCACCTTGTGCATGCGTGCGCTGCCAGCAAAGTTGCGCTCACGCGCCGGCGCCTTCACGGGCTCTGCCTTCGGTGCGGCAGACTTCACGGCGGGTGCCTTCGGGGCTGCCGGTGCTGCCGCCACCTGCGTGGCATGGGGCGTGAAGCTCGGTGCCGGCGACACGGGTCGGGCCACACCGGGGATGCGGATGCGCTGCCCCACCTTCACCGTGTAGGGATAGGAGAGCCCGTTGGCCGCGGCCAGCTCCCTCACCGTCTTGCCGTTGGCCCTGGCGATGGAAAAGAGCGTCTGCCCCGGCTGCACGATGACATAGCCGGAAGCGGCCGGGGACCGCACACTGCCGCGCGACGCATGGCTGGCCATGCGCGGCGACTGAGGGGTGCTGCGCGACCACTGGGGCGTGGGGGCGGAACGATAGGATGGCGCGCGATAGGACGGCTGGCTGTAGGCGGGCTGCGGGGCATCCAGTGGCCGCGCGGCCACACGTTCCACCGGCGCCGTGCGGCGGGTCGTCTCCACGCGCGACACGGAGGCCGTATTGTCATCAATGGGTGGATAGTCGCTCAGGCGCTCCACCTCCGAGGAGCAGGCAGCCAGAACCGACGCTGCGGCCGCCACCAGCGCCAGGCGCGAGAAGCCATGACGAGCGTTGCGAATCATCCTGGACATGTCACAAAACCCCGAAACTTGACTGACTGACATGCCCACATCATGCCTGCCCAGAGTTAAGGAAACGTTTCGGGAGAGACATTCGCCAGGAAGCTGCAATCATGGCGTGCAAGAACACAAGCGCGCCCCATGTCGCGCCGCCTGGCGGCGACCGCCGGTCAGCTTCGGCATGCCGACCTCAGGCGTGGCCTGATCCCTCGCTCCTGCGGGCAATGCCGTGCAGCATGGGCACGAAGCGGACCGGAATGAGCTTCTCGCGCTCGAAGCCTTCCGGCGTGCGGCGAATCTTCACCAGCTCCTGATACAGCGGCCCGGCATCCACGGGGATGATCATGATGCCATCTTCCGCCAGCTGTTCCAGCAGGGCCTTCGGCGGCCTGGGCGCGGCGGCAGTGACGATGATGCGATCGAAGGGGGCCGCCTCCGGCCAGCCGCGATAGCCGTCGCCGACACGGCTCTCGATGTTGGTGAGCCCCAGCTGCGCGAAACGTCTGCGCGCCTCCTCCAGCAGCGAACGATGCCGCTCGATGGTATAGACCCGCCGCGCCAGCTTCGAGAGGATGGCCGCCTGATAGCCGGAGCCGGTGCCGATTTCCAGCACGCGCATGTGCGGCTGCAGCTCCAGCTGCTCGGTCATGTAGGCCACGATGTAGGGTTGCGAGATGGTCTGCCCGCAGGCAATCGGCAGCGCCATATCGTCCCACGCATGGTCGCGGAAGGTGGCCGGGACGAACAGATCGCGCGGGATCGCCTCCATGGCTTCCAGCACCCGCGGATCACGGATGCCGTGATGGCGCAGGGTCATGATCAGCTGCGCCTTGCGCGACTCGTCGCTCACCACCCCGGTCTCCCTTCCTGCGCATCGCTTGCGTGCTGCCGCTGCCCCCCGATTTCCCCATCATGAGATTTTCACGGAAGGCGCAGGCCGGTCAAGGCTCGTCGAGTTGCGCGGCCATCGCGTTCAGTCCCGCCTGTCTCGTGAGATTGAGATGCAAGGGGGTGACCGCGATCCTGCGGTTCTGAATGGCATGGAGGTCCGTGCCCGGGGGCGGATTCCCGGCGCGGCGGCGAAAGCCCAGCCAGTAATAGGGCCGGCCCCGCGGATCCGTGCGCGCATCCACGACCAGCTCGTTGATATCGCGCTTGCCCTGCCGACAGGCAACCACGCCACGCACCTCCTCCGGCCGGCAATCGGGAAAGTTGACATTGAACAGCCGTCCTGCCGCATCGCCTGCCGCCAGCACCCGGCGGATGACGGCTGCCCCGTGAGTCCGCGCCACCTCCCAGGGGACCTCGTCGCGCTCGATGCCGTAGCACTGCGACAGGGCGAACGAGGGCACATCCAGCACGGCCCCCTCCATGGCGGCGGCAATGGTGCCGGAATAGGTAATGTCATCGGCGATGTTCTGCCCGCGGTTGACCCCGGAAATCACGAGGTCCGGCCGCGCCGGCATGAGATGGCACAGGGCCATGATCACGCAGTCTGCCGGCGTGCCGCGCACGGCCAGGCGTCGCTCGCCGATGTGATGCAGACGGATGGGCTGTGACAGCGACAAGGAGCGCGAGGCCCCGGACTGCTCGTCGTGGGGCGCCACCACCCACACCTCGCCATCGGGTCCGGCCAGATCATGCGCAATGGCCTCGGCCACCGCCAGCCCCTCGGCATGGATGCCGTCGTCATTGGTCACGAGAATGCGCATGTGCCCCAGAGCCCCGCTGGCGTCTTCCCCCTGTCCGATCGTCATGCCGCCGGCGGGCCGATGCGCTCGATGCCGCCCATGTAGGGCCGCAGCACCTCCGGCACCGTGATGGAGCCGTCCGCCTGCTGGTAGTTTTCCATGACGGCAATCAGCGTGCGCCCCACGGCCAGGCCGGAGCCATTGAGCGTGTGCACGAAGCGCGGTTTCTTCTCGCCTTCCGGACGATAGCGCGCATTCATGCGCCGGGCCTGAAAGTCCCCGCACAGGGAGACGGAGGAGATCTCGCGATAGGTCTGCTGGCCGGGCAGCCAGACCTCGAGATCGAAGGTGATCCGGGCGGAGAAGCCCATGTCGCCGGCACACAGCAGCACCACGCGATAGGGCAGCTCCAGACGCTTCAGCACCTCCTCGGCACAGGCCAGCTTGCGGTCCAGCTCCCTGCGGCCCTCCTCCGGCGTCGTGATGGACACAAGCTCCACCTTCTCGAACTGGTGCTGGCGGATCATGCCGCGGGTGTCGCGCCCGGCCGCGCCGGCCTCGGAGCGGAAGCACGGCGTCATGGCACACAGACGCATGGGCAGCGCGTCCTCCGGCAGGATGCTTTCGCGCACCATGTTGGTCAGCGGCACTTCCGCCGTGGGAATCAGCCAGCGGCCGTCCGTGGTGTGAAACAGATCGTCGGCGAACTTGGGCAGCTGACCCGTGCCGAACACCGCCTCGTCCCGCACCAGCAGCGGCGGGTTGACCTCCTCGTAGCCGTGCTCGCCCGTCTGCAGGTCCAGCATGAACTGGGCCAGCGCCCGCTCCAGACGTGCCAGCGGCCCCTTGAGAATGACAAAACGGGAACCGGCAATCCTGGCCGCCGTCTCGAAATCCATCATTCCCAGGGCCTCGCCCAGCTCGAAATGCTGCCGGGGCACGAAATCGAAGGCGCGGGGCTCGCCCACGCGACGCACCTCCACGTTGTCGCTCTCGTCCTCACCATCCGGCACCTCGTCCAGCGGAATGTTGGGCAGGGCCGCCAGCTTCTCTTCCAGCTCGGCCTGCAGGCGACGGGCCTCTTCCTCCAGCGCCTGGATGCGGCTCTTGATCTCCGCCACTTCGGCCTTCAGGGCCTCGGCCCTTTCCGCCTCGCCGGCGGCCATGGCCTTGCCGATCTCCTTCGAGGCGGCATTGCGCCGGTTCTGCAACGACTGCAACTCGGCCAGCACCCCGCGGCGCTTCCCGTCCAGCGCCAGCAGCCCGGCACTCTGTGGCGGCAACCCGCGGCGGGCCATTCCGGCATCGAAGGCTTGCGGATTGTCACGGATCCAGCGGATGTCGAACATGGGTTCAGATCCCCCAAACCAGTGTTCCGAATGGCGTGTTCCCGTGGCGTTGTATTGCGCCCCCTGCCCGCTTGCAATCGAAAAGCCGGCCGATGTGCGCAGAAAGCCCGAGATGCCGGGAGATGGCTCAGGCATCTTCCGCCCCCTTGTCCGGGGCCGTGCCCGGCTGGCGGGTGGGGCCTGCCCTCAGGCGATCAAGCACACCCTGCAGGATCCAGGCGGCGGCCATCTTGTCCACCACCTCGGCGCGCCGGCGGCGGCTCATGTCCGCCCCCAGCAGCGCACGTTCCACTCCGGCAGTGGATAGCCGCTCGTCCCACAGCACGAGGGGCAGGTCCGTCAGTCGTTCCAGGTTGCGGGCAAAGGCCCGGGCCGACTGGGCCCGGGGGCCGATGGAGCCGTCCATGTTCACCGGCAGGCCGATGACGATGGCCGTCACCTCTTCCCTTTCGGCCAGGTCCAGCAGATGGGCGGCATCCTGTGCAAACCTGCGCTTGCGGCGCCAGGTCTCGACAGGCGTGGCAATGCGCCGCCCCGGATCGGAGAGGGCAATGCCGATGGTCTTCGTGCCCAGATCCAGCCCCATGAGCCGCCCCTCGGCCGGCAACCGCGCGGCCAGCGTGTCGAGATCCATGATCATGCGTCCGCTCCCTTTCCCGCCTGCATTGAATCCGAGATGCGGAATGCCGATACTCCGGGTTGGATGGGGGTTGCGAAGAGGCAGATCAAGAGAAACCGAGGGAGGCCCGAAAGATGAAGCTCACCTGGTTCGGTCATTCCGCCTTTCGCGTGGCGCTGGATGGCGCGCGAATCCTGATCGATCCCTATCTTTCCGAGAACCCTTCGTGGAAGGGCTCGTGGGAAGAGGTGGCGGAGGGCACAACCCACGTGATCGTCACCCATGGCCATGCCGATCATCTGGGCGATGCGGAGGCCATCTGCAAGGCCACGGGGGCGGTGCTGATCGCCAGCTTCGAGATCTGCATGACGCTGGGTCTTGAGCGCATGGAGCCCATGAACACCGGCGGACGCATCGCGCTCGAGGGATTCGACGTGGCCATGACGCCGGCCCTGCATTCCTCCTCGCTGGACGGCCACGACATGGGGCCGGCCAATGGCGTGGTGATCATTCCCCATGCGGCCGGCGAGCGCACGCTCTATCATGCCGGCGATACGGGACTGTTCTCCGACATGAAGCTGATCGAGGAGCTCTACACGCCCCGCGTCGGGCTCATCCCCATCGGCGATCGTTTCACCATGGGGCCGCACACGGCGGCCATCGCCTGCCGCAAGTTCTTCGACTTCGACATCATCGTTCCCATGCACTGGGGCAGCTTTCCCATCATCGAGCAGACGCCTGAAAAGTTCCTGGAAGAGATGGGCGCCCTGAAGGACAGGGTGCGCGTCATGCAGCCCGGCGAGACCGTGACGGTGTGACACGGAATGCCGGGCAGGGCGCCCGATGCGGGGCGAGCCTGCCCCCTCACCTGCGCATGCGGGTGAGCAAAAGGCGCGCGCCCTGCCCGGCCGTTCCGTCTTCCAGCGCCTTCTCTTCCAGTGCCGTCATGCCGCCGGCAGCATAGACCGCCACGCCGGAAAGAAGCTGGCGGAGGGTTGCCGCCGCCCCTTCGTCAAAGCGGCAGTGGGCGCCGCCCGTGAGCCGGGCAATCTCGGCAAAGGCCCGTCGGGCGTCCGGATCGTGCCCCTCCTGGAACATGAACACCGGCGTGCCATGCAGGGCGATCTGCCCGGCGAGATGGCAGACCTCGTCCACATTCTCCTCGAAGGCATCTCCCACATGCACCACGGCATCCACCGGACCCCTGACCTGCTCCTTGAGCACGTGGCGCAGCACCCGGCCGATCTGGGTATAGCCGCCACGACAGTCCACCTTCGACATGAGCGTGGCCAGCTGGCGCGGATCGTCCACCCAGCGGGAGGCCTTGCATTCCCTGTAGCCGCGGTAGAAGACGAGCTGCACGTCCAGACCGCCGAGATCCGCCGCGGCATGGAACATTTCCGCCTGCAGGTGCTGGGCCCGGTCCCACGTGGGCTGGCGACTCATGGTCGCATCCATGGAAAAGATCAGCCGCCCGCGACGGCCCGCACGTGACTGCTCCCGCCGGCGGGCCGGCACCGGCGCGGCTTCCACCTGCGCGAGAAAGGCCTCCACGGCCTCGTCTGCCGCTGTCTCCGGCGTGGTTCCGCTTCCGGACATGGCGGGCAGCGTGTCCTCCCTGCCCGTCTTGCCTGTTCCCAACAGCCGTCTCAACAGACCGCCGCCCTTCCTTTCGCGTGTATCGTCCACCATGACCGGATCTCCTGGTCCCTTCCGCTGTCCGGGATGTCGCTCCTGCACGTCCAGGGCGTTCCGGCGATCGCGACCGATGATAGCATCCTTGCGCCGAGCGGCAATTTGCGCCACACGCTTGTGCCGGATGCCCAGGCACGAACGGCAGGCCGATCGAGAAGGGGTCACACCATGGCGAGAGAGATGATCATTGCCCGCACGGTGGACGAGCTGCGCCTGCACGCCGATGCGTGGCGGGCGCTGAAGCGCACCATAGCGCTCGTGCCGACCATGGGCGCGCTGCATGCGGGACACCTGTCCCTGGTGGACATCGCCCGCCAGCATGCCGACGAGGTGATCGTCTCGGTCTTTGTCAACCCCAGGCAGTTCGGCGAGGGCGAGGACTTCGACCGTTATCCCCGTGATCCCGAGGGAGACGCCGAAAAGCTGCGCCAGGCAGGCGTGGACCTGATGTTCCAGCCGCCGGTGGAGGCGATGTACCCGCAAGGCTTTGCCACCACGGTGCATGTGGAAGGCCCGGCAAGGGCCGGGCTGGAAGATGTCTTCCGCCCCGATCACTTCGATGGCGTGGCCACGGTGGTGGCCAAGCTGCTGCTGCAGAGCGGATGTCATGTGGCCGTCTTCGGCGAGAAGGACTACCAGCAGCTCCTCGTGGTGCGACAGCTGGTGCGCGATCTCGACATTCCGGCGCGGATCATTGCCGCCCCCACGATGCGCGAGGCGGACGGTCTCGCCATGTCCTCGCGCAACGCCTACCTGTCGAAAGCCGACCGCGCCACGGCCCCGCGCCTCTACCAGGTGCTGCTGGAGACAGCACAGGCCATCCGCACAGGAACCCCGCCAGCGAAGGCCGAGCATGCCGCCCGCGATGCCCTGGAGCAGGCCGGTTTCGTCGTGGACTATGTGGCCGCACGCCATGCCGGGGACCTCTCGCCCCTGCCCGATCCGCACACGCCCTGGCCCGGTGATCCTCCCCTGCGCCTGCTGGCGGCAGCGCGGCTTGGCCGCACGCGGCTCATCGACAACGTGCCGGTCTGAGAGCGTCGGCCGGCTGCATGATGCCCGTGTGCCTTGACGGCGCGATCCCGAGCGGCATGCTGAAGACGACAGCGAACGGCGGATACATCACGGGAGGCACGGATCATGCGTTTCCTGCACACCATGGTGCGCATCTCGGACATCGACGAATCCCTGCATTTCTATTGCGACCTGCTGGGCCTGAAGGAAACACGCCGCAAGGCGGTGCCGGCAGGGCGCTACACGCTCATCTTCCTGGCCGCACCGGACAATCCGGATGTGGAACTCGAGCTCACCTACAACTGGGACGAACACGAATATTCGCAAGGCTGCCGCAACTTCGGCCATCTCGCCTTTGCCGTGGACGACATCTACGCCCTGTGCCAGAAACTGATGGACGCCGGGGTGACCATCAATCGCCCGCCGCGTGATGGCCGCATGGCCTTCGTCAAGTCGCCGGACGGCATCTCCATCGAGCTGCTGCAGAAGGGCGATCCCCTGCCGCCAGAGGAACCCTGGGCCAGCATGCCCAACACGGGCACCTGGTAGTTCGACGACGATCGGGAAACGGAAGCGGGCAGCGATCCGGGCTCACCGGCCCTTCATGACCTTTCGGGCCATGTCGTTGAGGGTCCTTTCCGTGCAGTCGGCCCAGTCGAGCATGGGCCGCAGGGACGTCACGGGAAAGGAGACGTCTGCTGCCTTGCCGTCCTTGCGCACGTAATGCCAGTTCAACAGGTGCCCCTTGCGCAGGGCCTCCATGACCACGCCGGCCACCTCCTGGCGAATCACCACACCGTTGCCGTCCGGCGGCTCGTCGAGGAATTCCGGCGGCACGCGCATCTCCTCGCCCTCGTCCACCTTGAGCACGACGCCTTCGCCGATGTCCACCGGCGCGGGCGTGGAGAGCCGAATGCGCCACTGCCCCTTGTCCGCATCGCGCATGAACTTCAGCCGGTGTCCCACCACATGCGGAGAGAACACCGAACATCCCTGCAGCGCGATGCACATGGCCGAAGCGCCCTCATGTCGCGCCCCGGCGCGGAATTCATCGAGAAAGGTCTCAAGTCCGCACATCTCGCGTGCCACAGCCGGTGCAGCCAGCACGCCCGCGGCGACAATTGCACAGACCGGCAAAAAGGAAACGCGGCGCATCATCCCTTGCCTCCCGACTTTCATGGGCGATCGTTCACGGCCGGCTCCATGCAGGCGAGATCCAGCCTTTCATGAACAAGCCTAGGCCTGCCAGCGCAGGGCATCAAGACGGCTTCCCTGTCTCCCATCCGTGCCCGCCGGCCGACAGGCAGAACGCCTGGCGCGGGGTCATTGCCCCGATGCGCCGTTTGCCATAGGCTGCCCTGCCGGATCGGCAGGCGGATCCCATGGTTCGGACAGGCCGGACCAGCGGTCCGGCACGACAGACAGGTCACGGAAAACCATGCAGGACACGGACGGCCTCTTTCACATCCTCATGCTGGCGGCGGCCATCGCCCTGTTCGGCATCACCCATGTGGTGCCGGCCAGTCCCGCCCTGAAGGCCCGCGTGAAGGCCTTGCTGGGGCATGCCTACCTGCCGGCCTTCATCATCATGAGCGTGCTGACCACGGGACTGGTGGCCTGGCTATGGGCCACTGCGCCGTTCATTCCGCTCTATGCGCCTCCCCCATGGGGGCCCCATGTCACCTTCCTGCTGATGTTCCTCGCCTTCCTGCTCTTTGGCGTGTTTCTCTTTCCCTGCCGTCTGAAACGCTTCTTCCGCCTGCCCTTCGCCTACGTGGTGCTGCTGTGGGGCACGGGCCACCTGCTGGCCAATGGCGATGCGGCCACCGTGACCCTGGCCGCAGGGATGATGCTGGTGGCTGCCATCCTGCTCGTCCTGGCCCTGAAGAATGGCGTGCGTCCGGAAGCCCGGGACGGCCTGGCCCTGGATCTGGCCGCCCTGCTCACCGGCACCATTCTCTATCTCGCCATGGCCATGTTCCATGGCGTGCTCATCGGCGTGCCGGTCCTGCACACCATCGGCATCGATGCCGGCTGAGACCGACACCTTCCTCCGCCCTTTCCTGGCCGACAGACGGGCGCATGGCCCTGTTCGACCATTTTCCCGGGGCACAGACCTTGCAGCCATCGTCACGGAGAGGCACAACTTCGGGCATGAACGACAGCATTTCCCATCGCGAACCGCACAATCTGCTGCCGCCGGCATGCCGCGAGATCGGCGTGCCGAGTCCGTTCGTGGCGGGCCTGTGCCCGGGAGGTGTGGGCTGGCTCGTCGTCAACCGGCCGGAAAAGCGCAATGCGTTCACGCTGCAGATGTGGCAGGCCTTTCCTCGCGTGCTGGAGACGCTGGCCGACCAATCCAGGCTGCGGGTGCTCATCCTGCAAGGGGCTGGCGGGCATTTCGGTGCCGGGGCAGACATTTCCGAATTTGCCGACGTGCGCGCCGGTCCGCGCGCCCGGGATTACGAACGCATCCATGACGCTGCGCTCAAGGCCCTGGCCGGCTTTCCCCATCCCGTCATCGCCATGATCGAGGGCTTCTGCATGGGCGGCGCCCTGGCGATGGCGCTGGCCTGCGACCTGCGTCTGGCGACCACGGATGCCGTTTTCGCCCTGCCTCCCGCCCGTCTGGGGCTGGCCTTTCCCCTGGCTTCGCTGCAGCGGCTGCTCATGGCCACAAGCCACGCCACGGCCATGGAGATGCTCTTCTCCGCCCGCCGCTATGATGCCGCCTGGGCTCTCGCCCGGGGGCTGGTGAACGAGACCTGGTCGCCGGCCGAACTGCCCGAGGCCACCATGCGCCTCGCCGAGGACATTGCCGCCAACGCGCCGTTGTCCATTGCCCATGCCAAGGCTGCGGTGAACGCCCTGCGCCCCGAAATGTCCGTGGAGATGCAGATGCAGCTCGAGAATCTGGCCAGGCGATGCATGGACAGCGAAGACTACGCGGAAGGCTGTCGCGCCTTTCTCGAGCACCGCCGGCCCATCTTTCGCGGGCGCTGAGGGGGCCTGTCCCGGATGTTCCCGCAAGATGCTCCGGAAACCGTGGCCCTGAGGCCTCTACCTCGTCGAACGTGAACAATTAGCCCTGTGGGGCTGCGGGGATTGTTTGCCGCCGTTGT
>CAZNLW010000080.1:0-10806 GCA_964574205.1 uncultured Rhizobiaceae bacterium
CTGTGAATCGCAAGGTTTTGGCGATATATCGTCAGAACCTTGTGTTTCGTTCGAGCCAGGAATGCTGTCCTGCTGGCGCCGGGCCGTGCTCCGAGCCAGCAGGACGCACTGTTTTTCCTGAAGAAAGACACTTGCCGGCCCGGAGGACAAGCCGTCCGGACCGGCCGCACGCCCTGACCCTTCGGGCTCGTGCAATCCCGCACCTACCTGATGATTCCCAGGGTCACCCACTGGCCGTCCCTGACCGTGAGCTCCTCGATCACGCCCGGCACGTCGCCATGGGCATCGAACGCGTGGGAACCGGCCGCGCCCTCGTAGTTGATGTCCTTGCCCTCGGCCAGCAGCCTCTTCGCCTTGGCGAACTCGCCGGGCAGGATCACCTCGCCGGGAGCGGTGGCCACCTCGCGCAGGGCCCTGTTCAGGCCGGCGCGCTCGGCCTTGCCATTCTTCTCGATGGCCAGAGCCAGCAACATGGCCGCATCATAGGCCTGGGCAGCGAAGATGGCCTTGGGATCCAGGCCGTTGGCCCGGGCGATGGCCTCGAACTTCTCGGCGCCGGCCGCCTTGGGCGAACCCGGACGCGTGGCAATGATGCCCTTCAGGTTGTCGGCCCCGAGAGCCTTGATGAGTTCCTCGGAGACCATGCCGTCACCCACCACGAACTTCGCGAAGTTGCCGCCCTCGATGGCCTGGCGCAGGATCGTCTGCCCCGAGCCGTTGGCATAGGCCAGCACCACCAGCACCTCGGCCCCGGAGGATTCGAGGTTGCCAAGCTCCGCACGATAGTCGGCCTTGCCATCCTCGTGCGCCTCCATGGCCGCCACGGTGCCGCCCAGCGTCTTGTAGGCCTCGGCCAGGGCCTGGGCAAAGCCCTTGCCGTAATCGTTGTTCACATACGTGACGGCTATGGTCCGGATGCCCTTGTCGATGAGCAGCCTGGCCATCTGCTGGCCCTGGAAGGCATCGGAAGGCACGGTGCGGAAGACGAGGTCGTTGTCCTTCAGCGTGGTCAGCGCCGGCGAGGTGGAGGCCGGCGAGATCATCACCACGCCACCCGGAATGGCCGCGTTGTTGGCCGCCGAGATGGTGGCACCGGAGCACAGTGCACCGACGATGGCCAGCACCTTCTCCGTGTTCACCAGACGATCGGCCGCGTCCGCCGCCTTGGTGGCATCGGCGCAGGTGGTGTCACCCGTCGGCATCTGCACCTTCATGCCGTTCAGCACGCCGCCTGCCTCGTTCACGCCCCTGATGGCCAGCTCGGCCCCCTTGGCAATGGGCGGCACCATGCTTTCGATGGGCCCGGTAAACCCGCCCAGGAAGCCGATCTTCACCTCCATGGCCATGGCCGAGACACCGGCCAGGAACGCGCCGGCCAGCGCGCCGGCCCCGAGAAGACGCGTGAGAGCCTTGCCAATCATGTCTGTCTTGCCTCCCCTTGCTGCCTATCGCGATGACGGTCGCAATCCCGGTCCAGGGCAGGCCTGCCCGGGATTGCGCACGGACATGGAGAGATGCGAACATGGCTTGGGCAGCGGTTCCATGCCCTGGCCGATGAAGGTCTGCCCATGTGACCTGTCTCTTTCAGCTTGATGCGACAAGAGCCGTGAAGTCAACACGAAACTGGCGTTGCAAGTGGCAAAAAGGCTTGCCCTTCGTGGCGGAATGTGGTTCGCAAGGCGCCGGCCGGGCATGCGAGCCTCTCGGGGCCCGGGTGCCGGCCGGCGGGTTTCCGGCAGCACATGGCAGTCGCTCATGTCCGCATCCATCGAGGTCATCGATGTCTCTCGCGCCTTCGGTGGCGTGCAGGCCGTGAATCACTGCACGTTGAGGGTGGAGGCTGGCTCCATCACCGGGCTCATCGGTCCCAATGGTGCCGGCAAGACCACACTGTTCAACATCGTGGCCGGCACCATCCGGCCGGATTCGGGACGCGTGCGGCTGGGTGGAGAAGACATCACGGGGCTGCCGCCGCATGTCCTGTTTCACAAGGGGTTGGTGCGGACCTTTCAGATTCCGCACGAATTTTCGACCCTCACTGCTCTGGAGAACCTCATGGTGGTGCCACCGCACCAGCCGGGCGAGCGACTGCTCGCCACGTGGCTGAAACCGTCGCTGGTGCGTGACCGCGAGGCGGAGGTGCGGGCGCAGGCACGCGAGGTGCTGGACTTTCTCAACCTTTCGCACGTGCGCAACGAACTGGCGGGCAACCTCTCCGGCGGGCAGAAGAAGCTGCTGGAACTGGGACGCACCATGATGACGGAGGCGCGCACCGTGCTGCTGGACGAGATCGCTGCCGGCGTGAACCGCACCCTGCTGAAGGACCTGCTGGCCGCCATCCGCCGTCTCAATGCGGAAGCCGGCTATACCTTCTTCGTGATCGAGCATGACATGGACATGATCGGATCCCTGTGCGATCCCGTCATCGTCATGGCCCGGGGCACGGTGATGCGCACCGGTCGGCTGGACGAACTGCGCCAGGATCCGGAAGTGATCGAGGCCTATTTTGGAGGGACGGCGAGGACCTCCGCCACGGCCACGGCGTCCGCCGATCCGGCCGGCACCACGGGCAGGGAGACACAGCCATGACGGCCCTGCTGACGGTGGAGACCCTGCACGGAGGCTATGGCGGGGCGGACATCCTCAAGGGCGTGGATCTCGTTCTCGAGGAAGGCCGCATCGGTGTCATTGCCGGTCCCAACGGGGCGGGCAAGTCCACGCTGCTGAAAGCCATCTTCGGGTTGATCACCGTCACCGGCGGGCGCATCTTTCTGAAGGACCGGGACATCACCGGCCTGCCACCGGAGAGGCTGGTGCGCGCGGGGCTGTCCTTCGTGCCGCAGGAGCGCAACGTCTTTCCCTCGCTCACCGTGCGCGAGAATCTGGAGATGGGGGCCTTCATTCGCCGCGAAGATCCGGCCCCCCTGATCGACCGCATCTTCGAGATCTTTCCACCGCTGAGGGAGAAGGCCGCACAGCCGGCCGGCGAGCTCTCCGGCGGTCAGCGGCAGATGGTGGCCATGGGCCGGGCCCTGATGACCGAGCCCGAGCTGTTGCTGCTGGACGAGCCCACGGCCGGGCTCTCGCCGAAGTTCATGGACGAGATCTTCGCCCAGGTGCAGGCAGTGAATGCGGCCGGCGTGACCGTCCTCATGGTGGAGCAGCATGCCCGTCAGGCGTTGGCGATTGCCGATGACGGCTTCATCCTTGCCGGCGGGCGCAATCGGCACACGGGACCGGCAAGGGCGCTGCTGGCGGATCCGGAGGTGGCGCGCAGTTTCCTTGGCGGCTGACGCGGGCGAAAATCCCTCCCGCCTGGCGAAGGCAGGCCATCACCCGAGGCGGCAACGGCAGAAACGCATGGACGGCAGGCGCAAGGCATGAACGAGCTGGTCTTCTTCATCAACAAGGTGCTGGTGGCCGGGCTGGTGACGGGATCCATCTATGCCCTGGGGGCGGTGGGCGTGACACTCGTCTTCGCCATCCTGCGTTTCGCCCATTTCGCCCATGGCGACATGATGACCCTGGGCGCCGGCCTGACCCTTCTTCTGGTGCTTCTGTTCCCGCAGGCGGGAGCCCCCTTCGGCCTGCCGTCCGGCTTCGTGCTCATGCCCGTGGCCATGGCGCTGACGGCACTGGCCGCCATCTTCATCGACCGGCAGTTCTATCGCCCTCTGCGCGAACGCGAAGTGCGGCCGGTGGTCATGGTCATGGCCTCGGTGGGCGTGACCCTCATGCTGCAGGGACTCATCCGCCTGTTCGCCGGCACGGGCACGCATTCACTCTACGTCGCCGAGCGCAAGGACATCTTCCGCATCGCCCTGCCCGGCGCCACGCGCAAGCTGGTCATCACCGAGCCGCAGGTGCTGGTGATCCTGTTCACCCTCGTTGCCGTCATCGGCCTGCACGGGTTTCTCACCCGCACACGCACGGGCAAGGCCATGCGGGCGATGAGCGACAATCCGGATCTCGCCCGCATCTCCGGCATCGGCGTGGATCAGGTGGTGCGCACCACCTGGATCATCGCCGGCAGCCTGGCGGCAGCGGCAGGCACACTGCTGTCGCTGGACGTGACCTTCAAGCCGGATCTGAGCTTCAACATCCTGCTGCCCATCTTCGCGGCGGCCATCGTGGGTGGCGTGGGCCAGCCGCTGGGAGCCATCGCCGGCGGCTTTCTCGTGGGCTTTGCCGAGGTGCTTTCGGTGTTCAACTGGGCGGTGTTGCTGCGTCCCCTTCAGCCATGGCTGGACGGACTGATCGCCATGCCGACACGACTGGCCTTCGTGCCCACGGAATACAAGCTGACCGTGCCCTTCGTCATCCTCGTGGCCGTGCTGGTCTGGCGGCCCACCGGCATTTTCCGCGGAAAGGTATTGTGACATGCGCATGCAAGGCAAGGCCATCCCTTCCGGCACGAACGAGAGGCGACGCACGGCCCTTCTGCTGACCGGGCTCGCCGCAATCTATGCGGCCATCCATCTCGGCTTCGGTGCGGCCTATGGTCTGCGCATGACGGTGGAGGCGCTGTGCTATGCCCTCATCGCCCTGGGCTTGACCATCCAGTGGGGCTATGCAGGGCTGTTCAATGCCGGGGTCATGGGGTTCGTGGCCATCGGGGCCTTCCTTGCGGTGCTCGTTTCCTTTCCCGTGAACGAGACCTTCTGGAAGAGCGACATGCCACCGCGCCTGGGCCTGGTGCTGCTGGCTGCCTTCACCGGGCTTGTGCTCACCTTCGCCGTGAGCCGTCTGGACCGCATGGGTGTACCGAAACGGCTGCGCACCCTGCTGACGGTGATGACGGGAGGCGCCGCCTATCTCGTGGTCGTGTCCATGCTGGATCCGGTGGCCCGCGACATCGAGGCGAAGGCCGGCTTCATCGGCGGGCTGGGGCTCCCCGTGTGGCTGGGCTGGGCCGCGGGCGGTGCGGCGGCGGGACTGCTGGCCTGGTTCGTGGGGCGCATCTGTCTCGGACTGCGTTCGGACTATCTGGCCATCGCCACGCTGGGCATCGCCGAGATCGTCAAGGCCGTGTTGAAAAATGCCGACTGGCTCACCCGCGGCACGCTCACCGTCTCACCCCTGCCCTGGCCGGTGCCCACGCCCAACACGGTGGGATTCCTGACCGCGCGGGCGGCCTACCTGGCGCTCATGGCGGCACTGGTGATCGTCATCTGGGCGCTGCTGGAACGGGCCTGGCGGGCGCCATGGGGGCGCATGATGCGCGCCATTCGCGACAACGAGGTGGCGGCCGCGGCCATGGGCAAGGACGTCAACCGGCGGCGGCTGGAGGTTTTCGTGCTGGGCTCGCTGCTCATGGGCCTGGGCGGCGCGGCGCTGGTGACCTTCACGCGCATCTTCGATCCGGCCGGTTTCCTGCCGCTCAATCACACCTTCCTCGTATGGGTCATGATCATTCTCGGCGGCCCCGGCAACAACCTGGGCGCGGTTTTCGGCGCGTTGCTCGTCTATGTCATCTGGGTCATGTCGGAACCTGCGGCGCTGATGCTGTTTGCCGCCATCCGCGAGGCCGGCGAAAGCCTTTTCGGCTGGCAGGCGCCGGCGGATCTGGATTCGCGGGCGCTGCAGGCGCGGGTATTCGCCATCGGTCTCCTGATCACCCTGATCCTGCGCCACGCGCCGCAGGGCCTCTTCCCCGAAAAGGTGCCGCGCGACGAAGGGGAAGACTGACAGGGCCACGCGGAAGGCTTTGTTCACGTTCGACCGCCCTCGTTCTTCGCCTTGTCGAGGGCCGCAAGGAGCACATCGCGGGCCTCGTTGATCTGACGGGCCAGCCAGTCGCTGCCGCCATGATCGGGATGCACGGACTTGAGCAGGCGACGGTGGGCGGCGCGGATGTCCCGCTCCGAGGCACCGGGCTGCAGCCCCAGCACCTCCAGCGCCTCCTCCACGCTCATGCGGCCGCTGCCACGGACGGACGACCGGTTGCCTGCCCCCGGACCCCCCGGTCCGCCACTAGCGTTCGATGCACCAGAATCCTCGCCATGTCCTGTGGTTCCAGGATGGTACCGTTTCAGCCAATCGGGTCGCTCGCGCTCGATCCAGGCCTTCAGCAGCCGCAGGGACTGATCACCCGCCCGCGTGCATTCCTGCCAGAAGATGGCCAGTTCCTCGTCCTCCAGCCCTTCCAGGGCGCGCCCGGCAAAGCGGCCGGCCAGGATCTCGCCCCGCATGCGGCCGCTATCATGGTCCAGCTCCATGCGCAGCAGGCGCGTGCGCACCTCGGAGATGCGCCCGGACGGTTCGCCGTCCAGCCCGCCCCCACCGGCATTGCGCAACATGGCAAAGGCGGACAGCGCCATGGGCACGGCAATGTTCACCGCGCCGCGCAGGGCCAGAAAGCCCGCCATCGCCAGCAGGGCCAGCGCCATGAGCCGGCGCAGGGCCTTCGCCACCTTCGCCGCGGGCGTGTTGATGAACCAGCGCAGCAGGGCCACAGCCCCCATCGCCAGCAGAATGACCAGAAGAACGCGCGCCATGGTGCCTGCCTGTGTCCCGGGCTCCTGCCTCTCGCGATCGGCCGGCATGTTAGCAGATCCGCGCGAAAGGACGGAGGCTGCAGGCCCGGAGCCGCCATGCAGCCGCTTTGCTGACCTGCCGGCAGCCGGGCCCGATGGAACGCCAGGGCCCTGCCCTCTTCAGCCGCCCGGCGTGAGCGGCGGGGCGAACTGCAGGGCCATGTCCCACGGCAGATAGATCCAGGTGTCCTGGGAGACCTCGGTGACAAAGGTCTCCACGAGCGGCACGCCGGCCGGCTTGGCATAGACGGTGGCGAAATGCGCCTCCGGCAGCATGTCGCGCACCACGCGGGCGGTGCGGCCGGTATCCACCAGATCGTCCACCACCAGCACGCCCCTGCCCCGGGTCTTCAGGATGGCCTCGCCCACGGGCTTCACCACCTTCAGTTCGGACTGCGGACGGCCATAGTCGTAGGAAGCGATGCCCACGGTCTCGATGTTGCGGATGTTGAGCTCGCGCGCCACGATGGCCGCCGGCACCAGACCGCCGCGGGTGATGGCCACGATGACGGAGAAGGGCCCCTTCTCCGCCAGGCGCCAGGCGAGGGCGCGGGAATCGCGATGAAACTGCTCCCAGGAAACGGGAAAGCCCTTCACGTAGCGCTCGTCCAGATCGGGGACACGGCGCGGGCCGGAAGCGGGCGTGTCGGTCATGCGGCGGCTCTCCCTTGCCTTCTCGCTCCTCGTCCATTCATTCGGTGCCGCAGGCGAGCATGCCAGAAGTCTCAATGCAACGTGCGTCCCATGAGGCGCGTGATCAATTCGCCCACGGCGCTGGCGGGATCCTCGATGTCGGTCAGATGCACCTGCACGCCGCGCATCTCCATCTTGTTGACGAATCCGGGCCCGCAACCGTTGGTGAGCACGTGATGCACGCTGTCCAACGGATGCGGCGCTTCCATGGGATGTTCGTGGATGCTCATGTCCTTGGGCAGGTCGAGGCGATCCACCTCCGCGAAGGTACCGTCCGGCTTCACCTCGTAGATGATGAACCGTCGGCAGCGTCCGGCATGGCCCGTCACCGTGCGGAAGTTCTGGCTGGTCACGGCAATGCGCATCAGCGCCGGGCCCTCCCCTGCCGCCGCGTCCTTCTGCCTGTCCCGGACCTTCTCCCGGTGCTGTTCGTGATCGTCACCGCTCATGGCGCTCATCCCCGTTCCTTCGTCCGGATCGGCGTTGACGTCAATTCTCGCATTCCTTCCTGGAAAGTCAATTCAAGTTCTGCAGTCAACACCCTGAATGACTGTTTCTTTCCCCACCCGGAAGAGCGGGGACAAGAGGCCTGCGCACAGCAACCGGTTGGCAGGCGGAAATCGGTCTTTCTCCATGCGCGGAAGCCTGATAAGCTCGGGGCAACGATGGGACTGGGAACATCAGGCCGCAGGGCTGAAGGACCGGCTGCCGCGCCAGAAACACAAGGCTGCCACACAGGCGCCGGCGCGGGAAAGAGTCCTCCTTGAATCTGCGGCATGGAGCTGGAGCATTGACTGCACGCAAGGGCGCCGGGTGCAACCGGCGAGGCGCGCGCCGTGCACGGCCGCGTTCTGATGTGACGAAGGTCCGCAAGGGGCTTCGTCGGGATCGGCGCAAGGCCAACCCCCTGCCGGTGGCGGCCGATCCGGCCGGCAATGAAACTGCACGTGATGACGCCTGTCCATGTGCGGCCGCGGAATCGGGTTTGTCCCGTGTGGCCGCGCAGGTGGAGACAGCACCGGGAGATGCCGCGGCCCCGCCAGGGGAAAGCATGGCCGACGGCAAGGCGAAGAGGCCGGCGGCGCCACTCCCGCCGAACAGGAAACGCCGCGCACAGCGGCAGCGGCACGTGAACCGCCTGCTGGCGCTCAGGGATTCCGGCCGGCCGGTCTATGGAGCGCTGGACCTGGGCACCAACAACTGCCGTCTGCTTCTGGCCATGCCGGCGGAATCGGGATTCATGGTGGTGGATGCCTTCTCGCGCATCGTGCGCCTCGGCGAGGGCGTGTCGCAGACGGGCCGCCTCTCGGAGGAGGCCCAGGCGCGCACGCTGGAAGCCCTGCGCATCTGTGCCAACAAGCTGCGCTGGTGGCGTGTGAGGAAGGCGCGGCTCATCGCCACGCAGGCCTGTCGGGCCGCGGCCAATGGCGAGGAATTCATCCGCCGGGTGGCCCGCGAGCTGGGGCTGAATCTGGAGATCGTGGATGCCGAGACGGAGGCCCGCCTCGCTGCATCCGGCGCCTGCCCGCTTGTGGAGGACGGGGCGCGGGACGTGCTCGTCTTCGACATCGGTGGCGGTTCCACGGAACTTCTCTGGCTGCACGATGCCGGCGAGGGCACGGCACGGCAGGTGGTGGACTGGACCTCCATCCCCGTGGGCGTGGTGACACTGGCGGAACGTTTTGGTGGGGCGGAGATCTCCCGGGCCTGCTACGAGGCCATGCGCGCCTTCGTGCGTCCCGAGCTGGAGGCCTTCGCCGCCCGGCTGCGGGCCGGCGGCCTGCCCATGGTGCCGGATCACCTCCTGGGCACGTCCGGCACGGTGACCACCATCTCCGGCGTGTCGCTGGGGCTGAAGCGATATGACCGCAACCGCGTGGACGGCTGCTGGCTGACGCGGGCCCAGGTGGCGGATGTGGCCGAACGGCTGCGGCGCATGCCGCTCGAGGCCCGGGCGGCGGAGGGGTGCATCGGGCCGGAACGGGCGGATCTGGTAGTGGCAGGCTGCGCCATCCTGGAGGAGATCTGCACCATCTGGCCGGCGGAGCGCATCCGCGTGGCCGACCGCGGCTTGCGCGAAGGCATTCTCACCGAGCTGATGATGGAGGACGGCACCTATGCCCGGCCCGAGGCGACCTGAAGGCTTCCGGCGCGCACGCGGCAGCTCCGGCCGGGGCGAACGGCGGCTGAAGGTGCGGGTGAAGAAGGCACGTGGACGCACCACCGCGCAGGTGCGCTGGCTGGAGCGCCAGCTCAACGATCCCTTCGTGGCCCTGGCCCGGGAAAAGGGATACCGCTCGCGGGCGGCCTTCAAGCTCATCGGCATCGACGACAAGTTCCGGCTGTTGAAACCCGGCGCGAAGGTCGTGGACCTGGGCGCCACGCCGGGGGGCTGGTCGCAGGTGGCGGCGGAGCGGGTGCAGGCGGCCGAAGGCAAGGGCCGGGTGGTGGCGGTGGACGTGCACTCGGTGGAGCCCATTCCCGGCGTGGTCATCCTGAAGCAGGATTTCCTGGCGCCGGAAGCACCGGCACGAATCATGGAGGCCCTGGGCACGACGCAGGCGGATGTGGTGCTCTCCGACATGGCCGCACACGCCACCGGCCACCGGCAGACGGATCACCTCAAGGTGATGGCCCTGGCCGAGGCGGCGGCAGACTTTGCCTGCCAGGTGCTGGCCCCGGGCGGGGCCTTCGTGGCCAAGGTGCTGCGTGGCGGTACGGAAGGCGAGCTGCTGAAGCGCCTCAAGCAGGATTTCGCCCGGGTACGGCATTTCAAGCCTCAGGCCTCGCGCCCCGATTCGGCCGAGCTCTATGTAGTGGCCACCGGGTTTCGCGGGCGGGCAGTTGCCGACAGGATCGGCGAGAGGGCATCCACGTCCGAGGCCCGGGAAGAGTTGAAAGAGCCGGATAGGAACAGGCAACCTCCAAGCCCCCTTCCCTCCAAAGACGGACCATGAACGCCCGCTCAGGGACCTGGTTCCGGTCAGCTCTGCGCCGTGGCGTCGCCTTGAATGCCGGAAGGGACCTGTTACATTCTGGTAACCGGAAATGTCTAGGATGAAAGTCGTAATGGAAAGAGCAAGATGCTGGAATCGGACAGGAAGATGCTGCTGAAAGCGATCCGACTGCTGGAACTGGGCGACTGGGAAGAGGCCCATCGCATTGCCCAGCGCAACCCGGATGCCTATGGCAACTGGCTGCATGCCATCCTTCACAAGATCGAGGGCGATCGCTCCAATGCCGCCTACTGGTACAACCGCGCCGGCGCGCCGGAGCGCATTGCCATGCCCGTGGAAGAAGAATTGCGCGAGCTGGAGCGCCAGCTGCAGGAGGAGGTGAGCTGACTTCCTCCTCCGCGACGGGCTGCGGACGCGCCGATGCGGCCTGTTGCCAGCACTGATCCTGTTGTGTCGCATGTGAGGTATAGATAAGATATTGAGTTGAAAGAACTTTGAGGATGATTGGATGACTGTGAATCGCAAGGTTCTGACCATGCATCGTCAGAACCTTGCGATTCACACAAGCCGGAAATGCTGTCCTGCTGGCACCGGGCCGTGCCCTGAGCCAGCAGGACGCA
>CAZNLW010000081.1:0-10716 GCA_964574205.1 uncultured Rhizobiaceae bacterium
GATGACCGTGAATCGCAAGGTTCTGACGATACATCGTCAGAACCTTGCGATTCACTTGAGCCAGAAATGCTGTCCTTGCTGGCGCCGGGCCATGCCCTGAGCCAGCAGGACGCATCGTTTTTTCTTCACGTCCATTGCCCGGAAAACGGGACGAACCAGGCAAGGCACCGGGCCCTGCACGTCCTCACCCGACAGCGGCCAGAACTCGAGCCAGATAGACCACCAGCAGTCCCACGCCGATGGCGAACAGTCCGCCGGCACGCAACGTGTCCTCGTCCATGGCCGCGACGATCGCCGCCATGCGCTTCAGCCTTTCCGGCGAAAGCGCATACATCAGGCCCTCGAAGATGAGCGCAAAACCGATGCCGCCCAGGATCATCGCCAGCATGTCCAGCGCCCCTTCCTGCCATCACCAGCCGCCGGGATCACCACGCATGCGTGCCCGTGCACAGGCCACAAAAAAGGAGAACAGCAAGGCCGGTGTGCAGGCAAGGGCAAAAAAACCACATGCCTGCACACCGGTTCCGATGTCGTCCCTTCCCGGACCAGGACCGCTGTCACTGGGTCACGGCCGGCGTCCGTTTCGCCGCCTGACCCGCACCAGCCGCGCCGGGTGTCGGCACGGCCGGACGCCCCTTCAGCGGCCCTTCCTGCGAGTTGTCGAAATAACGGAAGAACTCCGATTGCGGCTCCACCACCAGCGTCGTGCCGCCTGTCAGGCTCTGTTCATATGCCTTCATGGACCGGTAGAAAGCAAAGAAGTCCATGTCCCGACCGAAAGCCTCGGCAAAGATGCGATTGCGTTCCGCATCGCCCTGACCGCGGATGATCTCTGCCTCCTTCTGCGCGTTGGCGATCAGCTCCACTTTCTGGCGGTCCGCCTCGGCCCGGATGCGTGCGGCCTTGGCCCGGCCCACGGCGCGCAACTGCGCCGCCTCGGCGAAGCGCTCCTCCTTCATGCGCCGATAGGTGGCCTCCAGCACCTCGGGCAGCAGGTCCGTGCGGCGAATGCGCACATCCACAATCTCGATGCCCAGATCCCGTGCTTCCGGCCGCACCATTTCGGCGATTTCGCGCATCATCGCCACCCGATCCCTCGACAGGGCGGCATCGAAGGTGCGCCGACCATAGACCGCCCGCAACGCCGCCTCGATGCGCGGCTCCAGCCGGCTCTGAGCCCGCCGCAGCGAGGCCCCCACGCGTTCCAGGAACAGCCGCGGATCGGTGACTCTGAGCACCGTGATGGCATCCACCAGATAGCGTCGCCCGTCGATCACCTGCACGGCCTTGTCCGGCGTGTCGAAGAAGAGGATGCGATCGTCGATGCGCACCAGCTCGTCCAGCACCGGCAGCTTGAAATAGAGCCCGGGCTCGTGCACCACTTTCTGGATCTTGCCGAAACGCACGATCACCACCTGCTCGCGCTCGTCCACCACATAGGTGGCCGACCAGGCCACGAAGGCCAGGATGGCGGCAAGGATCAGGAGAGCTGTCGATTTCGGGCTCATGGCCGCACCTCCTTCATCACCGACGCTGCCGGCGTTTCGGGCACCTGAGCCCGGTTCGGATTGCGGGTCTCGGGCGCCGTCCCGTTGCCGCGGGTGAGCGGCAGGAAGGGCAGCACGCCACTGCCCTGCTTGCCATCGAGGATGAACTTGTTGGCCCGCGCCATGATCTTCTCCAGTGTCTCCAGATAGATGCGCTTGCGCGTCACCTCCGGTGCCTTGCGATATTCCTCCAGCACCTGCAGGAAGCGCTGCGCCTCGCCCTTGGCCTCGGCCACCACGCGGGCCTTGTAGGCCTTGGCCTCTTCCACGATCTGCGAGGCCCGACCGCGTGCCTCGCCCAGCACGCGGTTGCTGTAGCGCTCCGCCTCGCGGATGAACTTGTCCTGATCCTGCTCGGCGCGCTGCACCTCCTCGAAGGCGTCCAGCACCTGCGGCGGCGGATCGGCCTTTTCCAACTGCACGGAGGTGATGTAGATGCCCGCCTTGTAGGCATCGAGCGTCTTCTGGATCAGGTCGCGCACCTCCTCCTGCGCTTTCACGCGGCCACGGGTGCGAACTTCCTCAGCCGGCGTACGGCCCACGACCTCGCGCATGGCGCTTTCCGCCACCCGGCGGGTCAGGATCTCGGGATCCTTCACGTTGAAGAGGTATTCCTTGGGATCCCGGATGCGCCACAGGACCGTGAAGCGGATGTCCACGATGTTCTGGTCGCCCGCCAGCATCAGGCTCTCGTCGTTGGTATCCCCGAAGGAAAGCTTGTTCTCCTTGGCGACCTTCGGCTTTTCCACCGTCTCGATGGGCCAGAGGGCGAAATGCAGGCCCGGCCCCGTGGTCCGGTTGTATTCACCGAAGCGCAGCACCACGCCGGCCTCGTCCGGTTGCACGCGATAGAAACTGTTGTAGAGCCACACGGCACCCACGACGGCGAGCACGATCAGCCACAGGGAGCGACCGGAACCGCCCCCCGCGCCGCCTCCGCTGCCCGTGCCCCTGCCACCACCAAGGATGTCGCGCAGCTTCTCCTGCCCCTTGCGAATGATCTCGTCGAGATCCGGCGGCTGTCCGCCCGGACCGGACGGTCGGCGCGGCCCCTGGCCCCAAGGCCCCTGCCCCTGGCCCCAAGGCCCGCCGGATCCGCCACCTCCCTGATTGCTCCACGGCATGGGATGTTCGATACCTCCAGCTGAAATTCTCCGGCCGCTGCATGCCCGACCTGCCAGACCAAGCCGGTCAGGAACAACAGGCCGCGACGGCAGCGGCAATGGCATCTTCAGGCCTGCAGCGATCGGCCACGGCAACACGCCGCCATGGCACGGCCCGGCCTGTTCCGCCCGCTGGAAACGCCAACCCGACCGACGCCACCGGGGCGTGAAGGTTTCGGCGAATTCACTTGTCTCGCCGCCACCCGGGCCGTAAACGCCATGGCATGACCCTGGCCGATGTATAGGACACAGCCGCGATGAAAGTCCATGAACAAAGTGGTAATGATTTCGCTTCCCATTTGCAGGAAACCCGGGGCCAGACGGCGAGGAGCCTGAACCGGCGCCACCTGCTGGCAGCCGCGGCCGCCCTTGTCCTGTTTCCGGCTTCCGCCCTTTCCGCCATGGCCGATACAGCGGGCAAGGAACACACCCTGGGGCCCTGGCAGAGCCCGCTCCTGCGCGATCATCCTCTGGTGGGCCGCATCATCGATGCCCGCACCGGCAGGTCTCTCGCCCTGAAGGACGTGATCGCACAGGCCGCGGCCGCCGATGTGCTCGTCATCGGCGAGACGCATGACAACCCCGACCATCATCGCCTGCAGGGCCGGCTGCTCGCCGCCTTTGCCGCTACGAAACGGAAAAGGTCGGGCAGACCGCCCGCCATCGTCTTCGAAATGATCGATACCGACAGGGATGCAGCCCTTGCCAGGGTGAACGGCAAGACGGACCGCACGGCGGACGACATCTTCGATGCTGCCGAGTGGGACACCTCTGGCTGGCCGGCGCGCGCCATCTATCGCCCCGTCATGCAGGCCGCGGCGAGAAGCGGTGGGCCCGTGGTGGCCGCAGGCCTGCCGCGCCAGACGGTGCGTACGGTTGGCCGGCAGGGGCTTAAGGCACTGCCGCCGGCACGCCGCCAGGCCTTGCGTCTGGCTCCCCTGCCACCGGCGCACCAGGAAAGCCTGGAACGGCAGATCGTGAAGAGCCACTGCGACATGATTCCCCGCCAGGCCGCCGCTGCCATGAGCGGCGTGCAGCGCCTGCGCGATGCCCTCCTGGCCGAGCGCGTGATGCAGGCCCTGAAGGAAAACGGCAGCGTGGTGCTGATCACGGGCACCGGCCACGCCCGGGCCGACCGCGGCGCGCCTCTCTACATTCGCCGCCACGATCCGCAGGTGAAGACCTTCGTCGTCTGGCTTGCCGAGGCCCGGGAAGAGGCCAGGGACTGGCGCGATCTGCTGCCGGAGGAGGCCCGCCCCGCGGAGCTTGCGGATGTGGTCGTCGTCACCCCGCGTGCCGAGCGCAAGGACCCGTGCGAGGAATTCCGCAAGTTCATGGAAAGAAAGAAACGCCACGAGGGAAAAGGCGGCATGGCAGGCGACAGGATGAACAGGATGAAATGACGCCGCCCCGGCGCTCACACCTGGTGCACCACACACTTGGTGCACAAGGACATGCCCAGCCTGCTTCCCCTCAGGGCATCAGTTCGCCGGCCAGGAAGGCGCGGGCCTCTTCCGTCTGCGGTCCGGAGAAGAAGGCAGGAGCCGGTCCCTGCTCGATGATCCGGCCATGGTGGATGAACAGCACATGGTCGGCCAGGCGCCGCGCCTGGGCCATGTCGTGCGTGGAGAAAAAGATGGTGGTGGTGGCCTCGTGCAGCGCGTTGATGATGCGCTCCACGTCCAGTGTGGCCGCCGGGTCCAGGGCCGCCGTGGGCTCGTCCAGGAACAGGATGGAGGGTTTCAGCAGCCACGCCCGCGCCAGCGCCAGCTTCTGCTGCTCGCCACCGGAAAGCGTGCGGGCCGGCCGGTCCGCCAGATGGGCAATGCCGCAGCGTTCCATCACCCGCTGCACGCGGATCCGTGCTTTCTCCCCGCGCTCGCCGCGGCTCTTCAGCACGTAGAGCAGATTGTCCCGCACGCTCCGGCGCAACAGCACCGGCTTCTGAAAGACCATGGCCTGCGCCCGTGCCACCGCTTCCGGATCGTTGCCCAGCGGCCCGCACCATTCGATGCGCCCGGAAGATGGCCGGATCAGTCCGTGACACAGCCGCAGCGTGAGGCTCTTGCCTGCCCCGTTGTAACCCAGGATCACCGTACGCCGCTGCGGCAGGATGGTGAAGGAAAGATTCTCCAGCAGCCGCCGGCCGTTCATCTCGTAGCAGACATCCTGCACCACCAGCGGCAGGATCACGTTGCGATCCCGCGCCGGGCGACCGTCACGGCGCACGCGTTTCACCGGCGGCGGCCCCTCCGCCCGCACGCGCATGCGGCGAGAGAGCCTTTGCCCCGGAAAATGCACGATCTTGCTCACGCGTCTGCCCACCGTCTGCATGAGGGCCGCCCTTTCGGCTGCGCCCCGTGTTGCCTGCGAAAACGGCCTGCATAGTGCCGGCAGTCATGTCTTCTGACAAGGCTGCCGATCCCGTTCTCTCCCATGCGGAATGGCCAGGCGACGGCCGCATCATTCCCGCTTGGCAGCCCGGCAGGGCCATGGCATGCTGGGCTCAGTCGAGCCATGGCTGAATCAGCTGGTCATGATGCCATGAGGGATTGCAAGGGAGCGCACCATGAGGCGAGAGACGAGCGCCACAAACCGCCACCGCCCGACTGGCAGCCACGCCAACCGCCGCCATGCAGGCCTGCCGGCCTTGGCGCTGCTGGCGGCACTGTCGGCCCTGAGCGTGCATGGCCTTCTTGCGCCGGCTCTGGCCGAGGAGCCCCGGCCCCAGCACCAGAAGGCGGCGCCTTTCGAGCCGCCACGCTCGGTGGCCCCACTGGCCCGTGTCCTGAGCAGGGCGGTCGTGAACATCTCCACCCTCCATCGCCGGCGCCCGCCCATGCTCTCGCCCCATGGCAAGAAAGGCCCCTTCGAGGACGAGTTCAGGAAGTTCTTCGAGCGCAAGGGCGAGCGCAAGACCCCTTCGCCTCATGGACAGCGTCGCCCGGCTGCGCTCGGCTCGGGGTTCATCATCGATCCCGGGGGCATCGTGGTCACCAACAACCACGTGATCGAGGGCGCCGACGAGATCTACGTGGTGCTGCAGGACGGCACGCGGCTGAAGGCCAGGCTCCGTGGTCGCGATCCCAAGACGGATCTCGCCGTGCTCGAGGTGAAGCCGAAGAAGCCCCTGCCCTATGTGGTCTTCGGCAATTCCGACACGGCCGAAGTGGGCGATTGGGTGATGGCCATCGGCAATCCCTTCGGCCTGGGCGGCACGGTGACGCTGGGCATCATCTCTGCCCGCAACCGCGACATCAACGCCGGCCCCTATGACGATTTCATCCAGACCGATGCCGCGATCAACAAGGGCAACTCCGGTGGCCCGCTGTTCAACATGAAGGGCGAGGTCATCGGCGTCAATTCCGCCATTCTCTCGCCCACCGGCGGCTCCGTGGGCATCGGCTTCTCCATCCCGTCCAATCTGGCCAGGAAGGTGGTGGCCCAGCTCATCGAGTTCGGCGAGACACGCCGCGGCTGGCTGGGTGTGCGGATCCAGACGATCACCGAGGACCTGGCCGCCGGCCTGGGACTGGATCGGCCGCGTGGCGCCCTGGTGGCCGATGTCACGAAGGGCGGCCCGGCCGACAAGGCTGGCATCAAGCCGCGGGATGTGATCATCGCCTTCGATGGCGTGGAGGTGAAGCGCATGCGCGACCTGCCACGCATCGTCGCCGAAACGCCCGTGGGCAAGGAGGTGGTGGTGAAGATCCTCCGCGACGGCCGGGAAATGGAATTGAAGGTGAAGCTCGGCCGCCTGGAAGAGGGCGAGAAGCTCATGGCCGCCCGGGAGAAGGCGGAGGACAAGAAAAAGGCCGCCGAGGCGGACATGCTGGGCATGACACTCGCCCCCCTCGATGAGGCCCGCCGCAAGGCCCTCGGGATACCCGACAAGGTGAAGGAGGGCGTTGTCGTGCTGAAGGTGGCTCCTGGCAGCGATGCCGGGAAGAAGGGCATGGCAGGGGGCGACGTGATCACCGAGGCCGGCGGCCGCAAGGTGAAGACCCCGCAGGACATGGCCGCCCGCATCGAGGCCTATCGCAGGAAGGGCCGCAAGGCGATCGAGATGCTTGTGCTGCGCAAGGCCGCCGACTACGAACCCCGTTTCGTGGCCATCTGGATCGAGAAGAAGGACTGATCACCGTCCGCACGGCGAGACACCTGCCTCCCGTGCCCGGTGAACGACAGATGCCCGGCAGCCCCCGGCAGCCGGGGAAGGTTGACCATTTCCTGATGCAGGCCTGAAAATTGCCTGCCCTGCCTGAACGCGATCTTCAGTCGCGTGCACTATCCTCCACAGCACAACCCGGAAATACGAGAAGGGAATTCACGCGTGTGGGGGAGTGTCATGTTCAAGTGTCTGTTTCCATCCCTGGACAGGTTTCGCAGGAACGATGGCGGTAATGCCGCCCTGATCTTTGCGCTTGCGGCGGTGCCGATCATGGCCCTGGCTGGCGGCACCATAGACTATACACGGAAGCAGGAAGCCATCGGCCGCCTTCAGGTTGCGCTCGATTCCGCCACCCTGGCCGCATCCAACGCCAACACCACGGACGAGGAGCAGCTGCGCGAGATCGTGGCGCAGTATGTGCAAAGCAACTTCAGAAACAAGGGAGTCCTCGAGTTCGACCTCAATGAGGACCTGACGATCGAGATTGCGCAGGAAGGGACGCGGCAGGTCCTGCGCACCCGGATCCACGCCCGCTACAAGCCGCTCTTCCTCTCGCTCGTCCTGCCGGGACACGAACAGGATGCGGATGTGAGCGCCGAGGCACGCCATGGATCCAGCGGCTTCGAGATCGCCCTGGTGCTGGACAATACCGGGTCCATGGAAGGCTCGAAGATGCAGGAACTGAAAGAGGCCGCCACCACGATGATCGGCGAGATCGCGCAGGCCGCCCGCGATACCGAGCTGGAACGCGCCCATGTCGGCATCGTGCCCTACAATGTCTATGTCAACGTGGGCCTTGACAACTTCTCTGCCGACTGGCTGGACACAGGCAACATCGGCTGGCGCTGGTGGACCTGGAATGGCCTCGTGGGCATGCGCAGCGAGCCGCGCGACATCATGGATGACGCATACGACGAGGAAGGCATCCCCGCCGTGAGGAACTGGTTCTGGTACGATGACGGCGGATACTGGTTGAGGGTGGGCACCGTGCCCCGGATCCAGCCGCTGCAGGATGTCACCGACGAGGACAACGAGCAGGCCCTGGTCGACACGGTCAATTCCATGAACCCCTTCAGCGGCACCAACATTCCGCTGGGGCTCGTCTGGGGCTGGCGCCTGCTCACGCCACAGGCCCCCTACACCGAAGCCATGGACATGGACCAGGCCCGCCAGAAGAACGTGCGCAAGGTCATCGTGCTCATGACCGACGGCTGGAACTCCTGCTTCAGTGCGGACTACTACGGCTATGTCAGTTGCCGCGGCGGCCTGGGCCCTGTGGCGCCCGAAGCCGACGCACGCATGCGCCAGCTCTGCACCAACATCAAGCAGGCCGGCATCGGCATCGTCACCGTGGGCTATGACGTGCCGCAGGGCTCCTCCACGGAGCAGCTGCTGCAGGAATGCCAGAACATGGGCTACTACCGGGCCGAGGTGGGCGAATTGGTAGACATCTTCCGACAGATCGCCAATGACGTCACCCGCCTGCATCTCTCGGGATAAGGGAAAGGACAAGAGCGAAAGGGGCCGCCGGCGAACCCACCGGTGGCCCCTTTCCCGTGTTTCCGTCGGTGCATTCATGGGCCGTGCCAGGCCCGTGGTCGCACCTGTCACGTGAGCGCATCGCCCGGTCTGCGCCCGGCGAAAAAGGCTTCCAGGTTGTCCACCGCCCGCATGCCCATGGCCGTGCGCGTGCGCGGTGTGGCCGATCCGAGATGCGGCAGCAGGAACACGTTCTCAAGCGCACGATAGCGCGGGTCGATGTCCGGCTCGTTGTTGAACACGTCCAGCCCCGCCGCGGCCACATGGCCGGATTGCAATGCCGCGATCAGGGCGTCGTCGTCCACCAGATCGCCGCGTGCCGTGTTCACCAGCACGGCTCCCTTCGGCAGCATCGCCAACGTGCGCGCATTGATGATGCCGCGCGTTTCGGGCGTGGAGACGCAGTTGAGCGAGAGGAAATCGCAATGCGGCAGCATGTCCTCGAAGGTCCCGTGATAGATCGCGCCTGCTTCGAGTTCCGGCGGCAGCCGGTGCCGGTTGTGATAGTGGATCTCCATGTCGAAGGCCCGTGCTCTTTTCGCGACCGCCCGGCCAATGCGTCCCATGCCGAGAATGCCGAGCCGGCGCCCGCTCACGTCGATGCCCAGCGGATGCGTGGGCGCCCAGGCACGCCAGCGCCCCTCCCGCACCATGCGCTCGCCCCAGTGGGCCCCACGCGCCGCTCCCAGCAGCAGGAGCATGGCCACGTCCGCCGTGGCATCGGTAAGCACGTCGGGCGTGTGCGTCACCGTGATTCCCCGCTTGCGCGCCGCATCCAGATCGATGTGATCGAAGCCAACCGAATAGGTGGCAATGATCCGCACGCTTTCCGGCAGGGCCGTGATCATGGCTGAATCCATCCTGTCGACGGGTGTCACCAGCAGCCCGTCGCACCCTTGCGCCTTCTCCAGGATCTCCGCCCGGCTCATGACGTGATCATCGGCATTGAACCGCGCCTCGAACAGCCGCGCGATGCGTGCCTCCACCTCCTGTGGCAGCCGCCGCGTCACCAGCACGCGCGGCCGGCGACGTTCATTCACACCAGCGCCCTTCCTTCCGGCAGGGGTTGCCATTCCCCCCTCCATCCGTATCTTCCACCACAGACACGAGAATGGATGGCAGCATGACCCACGTGACGGAAACTCGCAAGAGAGCGTCCTTCCTCATTCGGCCGGCCATCGCCATCGCGGTTCTCCTGACCGCAAGCGCCATGTCCCCGGTCCGGCCCGAGGCGACAGCCACGGCGGAGGCATCCCCCATGGACCTGGCCGCCTATCGCGCCGTCTATGACCTGGAGCTGCTTCGCGCCTCGCAGAAGACGGGCATCAACGCCGCCGAGGGACGTATTGTCATGGAGATCCGGGGCAGCACATGCAGCGGCTGGACATCGCAGACGCGCATGGTCGTGGCCATGCATGTCCGTCGCCGCGGCACCCGTCTCACCGATTCCCGCGACACGGCCCGGGAATCGGCCAGCGGCAATCTCTTTCGCTATTCGGCCGTCCGTTACGTGAACGGCATCAAGAGCGAGGACTACCGGCTCACGGCCACCCGCAGAAACCCGAAGGGCCCGGTGATCCTGCGCTTCACCAGACCGCAGAGGGATGCGCGCACCCTGCCACCGGGCACGCTTTTTCCCATGCAGGCCACGGCCCGCATCATTGCCGCGGCGCGCAAGGGCACACGCCGCCTCGCCTTTCCCCTCTATGAAGGCTACGAGGACGGCGAGGCCCGCGAGGTCGTGGCGGCCATTTCCCCGCCTCTGACTGCGCCGTCCACGGACCCTGGCACGAAGACCCTCGCCGGCCTGCAGTCCTGGCACGTCTCGCTGGCCTATTACCGGCCGCGCATGCGCCACGGCTTCGGCCTGCCGGAATACGAGGTCATTTTCCGGTTGTTCGAGAACGGTGCCGTCAGCAATGTGGTGCTCGACTATGGCGACTATGCCCTGAAAGGCACGCTTCGGCGCTACACGCCCCTGCCCGCCGCCCCTTGCGAGACGATCCGGATGCCCGCTGAAGAGGACAGATCGCCCGAGTCCCGCTTCTCTCCGAAGTGATCCGGGAAAACTTGTCTTCAGTCCGGATCCGATGGGACCATGCCGGCCGGCGACGACGTGGCCTCGGCAGTCGAACGTGAAGAAAAGTTTTCCAGCCTGCTGAGCAGGCTGGAAATACTTTTGGGGCTGTCCTGGATAACCTGACAGCTTCCACTGCAACGATTTGTCATTTTTCCATTTTGATGAATATTGGCCAAGAGAAGCGCCAATGGCGATTTTTCGCCATTGGCGATTCCT
>CAZNLW010000082.1:0-10488 GCA_964574205.1 uncultured Rhizobiaceae bacterium
TGCGGCGCTTCATCGCCCAGCTTCTTTTGCGCCTCATCCAGATATGGCTGTTCGGCCTTGCACAACGCCGCCAGACAATGGCCACAGCCCCGCAGGGCCAATGGTTCACGTTCGACTCATTATACCCTCAGGCGTGCAATCGGGGAGCCGGAACGATACCAGTTGAATGCTGGCGGACAGGCGTCAGGAGATCAATGTCAGCATGCGTGCCGCGGCGAGAAAGTCGCGTGTATTGGCGCGGCGGCGGGCGGCGGCTTCGACGTCTTCCCCCCACTGGCTGATGTTCCAGTCTTCTTCCACATTGGCCGCCTGCCAGGCCGTCTCGGGATCGATGCGGCCATGAGCCACCGCCAGCGCGATCACCAGAGAATGGGCAAGCCCCGCCATGGTGGAGATGGCCGCCAGGGAGAAGTCGTCAAAGGCGACAAGCGCACCTTTCAACGAGGACAGGGCGGCTTTTGGCTGCGGGTGTGGCATGATGTCGGCCGAAACGACAAGTCGCGCATCGAGAGCCTCTTCCGCCCAGGCCAGCAGCGGATCCCACAGCGCGGCCTGCTGCGCGGCCAGTTCCGCCGGATGCGCCACGCGATAGCAGAGCATGTCATGTCGGGCGATTTTGAGAAGATCATCCATCACCGCGGCCCGACGCCCCTGCACCCGGTCGATGGCGGCGTTGGCGATGCGGGTGAGTGGCATGGAAAAGGGATTGATCGTCTCCTCTTGTGCCGCCCACTCCTTGGCCACGGCCTCGGCCAGCGCCTGAGAGGGCAGGGCCAGCAGGGCCTTCATGGGAGTCTTCACCGGCCGCCCGTCCAGCAGAATGGAAAAGGGCGGTCCTTCGGAAGAAACGGTCACGTCCTTGTAGAACCGCCGCGGCAGCGGCCGTTCGAAACGGTCGCGCATGAGCCGCTCGAGCCTTTCGGCCGAAAGATCAATCCCCTGCCGCGCGCCGTCTCCCGCCCCTGTTCCGCCGGCCGAAGCCCTGTCATCGGCGCCTGGGCCTGCCGTGAGAGGCGGGACCGCTTTGTCTCGTGTCCTGTTTCGCTCGCCCATCTTTCCGCTCCCGAAAGGAAAGACCGGCCCGACCCCAGGGGCAGGCCGAGAGCGGGCCCAAGGCCCGCATCAGCCTTCGCGGACCTGCTGGCGCCGAGGCACCAGGGCTTCGGCCTTGGCCGGCACCTCGCCGAAGCGCCCGGCAATGTCATGGGCACCGGCTGCACGCAGGGCCTGCGTCGGGTGATAGCCCCAGGCCACGCCCAGGGCTGCCGTGCCGGCATGCCGGGCCATGAGCATGTCGTGCGTCGTGTCCCCCACGATCAGCGTCTGATGCGGTTCCATGCCCGTCTCGTCCATGGCCTGCAGGATCATGCCCGGATGCGGCTTGGAAGGCGCATCATCGGCCGTCTGCAAGGTCACGAAGAGATCGCGGATGCCGAATCGCTCCAGCAGCACGTCCAGCCCCCGCCGCGCCTTGCCGGTGGCGATGCCGAGCAGCACGTCATCGCGCTCGGAGAGGTGCTTCAATGTCTCCATGGCGCCGGGGAACAGGGGCTCGTGAAAATCCGGCCTTGTGCGCAGGGCCAGAAAGGCCTCCTTGTAGGCCTGGGCCAGGCGCTCGTGCAGGGAAGGCTCCAGATCCGGCGAGAGCCGGGCAATGGCCTCCACCAGCGACAGGCCGATCACCTGCCGCGTCGCCGCATCGCCGGGGTAGGGAACCCCCAGCGCCGCATAGGCCTCGCGCATGGCCCGGGTGATGTTGTGCTGGCTGTCCACCAGCGTGCCATCACAATCGAAAAGGATCAGTTTCATGGTCATGGCAGGCAGGGTGTGCCGTCAAGCAGTCCGGGTTGTCAACGGTGAACGGACCGGCCCCGCTTACCGGCAGCCTCGGCAGGCAGGCTTGGGATCGGCGTAACGGGCCGGGTCGAGGCCAAGCTGGCGAAAGGTGGTTTCCATGTGTGCGGGCAGGGGCGCGGTAATGTCGATCTCCCGGCCGCTGCGCGGATGAGGAAAGACGATCCGCCGCGCATGCAGATGCAGCCGCCGCTCCACGCCCGAGGGAAGAGGGAGATCGTGGCCGTATTTCGCATCACCGAAGATGGGGTGGCCGATGAAGGCCATGTGCGCGCGCAGCTGATGCTGCCGCCCCGTTACCGGCCGCAGGGACACCCAGGCGGCCGTGGGACTGGTCCGGCCGATCACCGCATAATGCGTCACCGCCCGCTGGGCCCCTGGTGTATCGGCAGGGACCGCGCGCACGCGTTCGCCCTCGGCCGTGCGCACCTTGGCCAGCGCCATGTCGATACGCCCCTGCAAGGGTCGGGGCACGCCATGCACCACGGCCCAGTAGATCTTGCGCACCGCCCGCGAGGCAAACAGGCGCCCCAGGGCCGCGGCTGCCTGCCGCCGCCGGGCGATCACCAGCACGCCGGACGTGTCGCGGTCCAGCCGGTGCACCAGCCGCGGCCGCTCGCCCAGCTCCAGGGCCAGACCGGCAAGATACCGGTCCAGATGCCGGATCGTGCCGCTGCCCCCCTGCACGGCCAGTCCGGCCGGCTTGTTGATGATGATGAGATCCTGATCCTCGTAGAGAACCAGCGAGCGAAAGAAGGCCCGCTCCTTGTCGTCCAGCGGCGCAGGGGTCCTGCCTGCTGCTGCCACGAAGGCATCGGGCAGAGGCGGAAGGCGTACGTCGTCTCCCGCCTCGAGTCGGTGCGCCGCCTTGGCACGCCGTCCGTTCACCCGCACCTCGCCCTTGCGCAGCATGCGCTGGATGCGGGCATAGGGCAGGGCGGGAAAGCGCTGTTTCAGCCACCGGTCCAGCCTCAGTCCGGCCTCCTCCGGCTTCACGCGAATGTGGGCAACACCTGGCATGTCAGCCCCTTAGAGGTCGGCGTGAAGAGAACGCATGAGCGCCATGCCGGCAAACAGGGCAAACAGCCCCAGGCCCACCGAGCCCAGCGCATAGATGAAGGCGATGATCGGATGCTTGCGCTCCCACAGCGTGGCGATATCCAGCGCGAAGGTGGAAAAGGTGGTGAACCCGCCCAGCACGCCCGTGGCCAGAAAGGCCCGCGCTTCCTGCGTTGCCGACCATTTGAGCGCCATGTAGGTGATCAGCGCTCCCATGGCGAAGGACCCCGCCACGTTCACGATCACCGTTCCCCACGGAAATGCGTGACCGAACAGGCGTGTGGCGATCACGGTCACGATGTAGCGTGCCGCGGCTCCGAGCGCTCCGCCTGCGGCCACGGCGCCGATCATGGCTGGTGTCATGGCTTTCGTTTGTCCGAGTCTTCCTGTCCGGGAGTCTGCATACCGGAAAGGTATGCGCCGCCTGTGAGTCCCTGGCAAGAGGCGGTCTGTCCCTCAGTGCCGACATCACGAGATGGATGCCCGTTGCGGGCAGCGGCAACAAGGGCGGCAAGTCGGCAATATGCCTCGACCGCAATCTCTTCGGCCCTGGCCGTGGGGGCAAGGCCGGCCTCGGCCAACAGGCTTTCCAGCAGCGTCCGCGGCAGCCCCAGGGATTTCAGGGAGGTTCTGAGCATCTTCCGCCGCTGGCCGAAGGCCGCCGCCGTCACCTGCTCCAGGGTAGCCATGTCACAATGCCCCCGCGGTTCAGCCAGAGGGTCGATGCGCACGAGCGAGGAAACCACCTTGGGAGGCGGCACGAAGGCGCGGGGCGAAATGTCGAACAGCCGTCGCGGCCGGCAGCGCACCTGCGCCAGCACGGCCAGCCGGCCATAGGGATTTTCCCCCGGCATGGCCGTGATGCGGTCGGCCACTTCGCGCTGGAACATCAGCGTCAGCGACTGCCACCATGGTGGCCAGGGCTCGCATTTCAGCCACTTCACGAGCAGGGGCGTGGCAATGTTGTAGGGCAGGTTGGCCGCCACCCGCACCGGCAGACCGCTGCGTTCGGCAATGGCGGCCATGTCGATGGAAAGCGCATCGCCTTCGATGATCTTGAGCCGCCCCGGCCAGCGTGCGGCGATGACCTCGAGCGCCGGGATCATGCGCGGATCCCGCTCGATGGCGAAGACCTTTTCCGCTCCCTCCAGCAGCAGCGCCCGCGTCAGCCCCCCGGGGCCGGGCCCCACCTCGATCACGGCGTGACCGTCGAGCGGCCCGGCAGCACGGGCAATGCGCCGGGTGAGATTGAGATCCGGAAGAAAGTTCTGCCCCAGGCTCTTGCGGGCCGAAAGGGAAAGCCGCGCAATCACCTCGCGCAGGGGAGGCAGTCCGTCCTCGGCCAGCTCCGGCTCGTTCATGGCCGTGCTCCGGTTATGGCGTCGACCCGGGTTCCGGTCGCACACGCGTCATGGCCCCGGACCGCTGTTTCCGCCATGCGCGCCGCCAGCCGGATGGCATTCACCAGACTGTCCGGCCGCGCCCGTCCCGTGCCGGCAAGATCGAGCGCCGTTCCATGATCGGGCGAGGTGCGCACGAACGGCAGACCGAGCGTGACATTCACACCGCCATGAAAATCCAGGGTCTTCACGGGGATCAGGGCCTGATCGTGATACATGCACAACGCCGCATCATACCGGGCCCGGGCGTCTTCGTGAAACAGCGTATCCGCCGGCAGCGGCCCGAAGGCATCGATGCCGGCAGCCTGCAGGGCCTCGATGGCCGGGCGGATCACGATTTCCTCCTCCCGGCCCATGCGTCCGCCTTCGCCGGCGTGGGGATTGAGTCCGGCCACGGCGATCCTGGGCGCGGCAAGGCCGAAGAAACGTGCGAGATCCCGCGCCAGCACCTCTCCCTGGGTCACGATGGCTGTCGTGCTCAGGCGCGCCGGCACTTCCGCCAGCGGGACATGTACCGTTACCGGCACGCAGCGCAGATCCCGGGCCGTGAGCATCATCACCGGTGTTGCCGCAAGGCCTGCCTGGCGGGCCAGATGGGCAAGAAAGTCCGTGTGCCCCTCGAAGCCGAAGCCACCCGCATAGAGCGCCTCCTTCTGGATGGGCAGGGTCACGATGCCGCAGGCCTGGCCGGTCAGCACCATCTCCACGGCCCGTTCGATGGCCCGAATCACCACCGATGCCGTTTCTGGCAGGAACTGCCCGGGCCTGTCCGGCAGGGGCGCGGCCGCCGGCTCCACGGGCAGCAGCGGCAGCCCGTCGGCAAAGGCGGCGTGGGCATCGTCCGGCGCGGAGATCTCCACCACCGGCGCCTCCAGTCCCGCCTGCCGGGCCCGCGCGCGGAACAGGGCCGGATCCCCGAGTACGAGAAACACGGGACCGCCGGCAGGCCGCAGAAGCGCATGCGCCATGAGCGCGATCTCCGGACCGATGCCCCCCGGTTCGCCCATGGTCATCACCAGCGGGGAAGATGCGGGCAAATCCTCGGACATCGCTTCAGCCTTGGTGAAACATGGTTGGTCATTCAAGGAGATATGACAAGAAACGGAATCGGTTTCCCAGTTCCTTTCCGTAACCTTTACGGACTGCGCCCAATGCCAGGGGGCAGCATCAGTTGATGACCAGCCTCTTGTCCTTGTATTCGATGTAGGCCTTGCGTCGCAGCTGGCGCAGGATGCGCTCCACCTCGCGGTTGATGACTTCGGCCTTCACGATCTGGCGCACCTGCTCCTTGCTGGGCCGTGGCGGCGTAATCTTGCGGATGCGGCACAGGGCCAGCAGCTGGATGCCGTTGGGCGCCCGCATGGGGCCGACGAGCCGTTTCGTGCCGGCCTTGCGCAGGGCCGCGCGCAGTTTCCTGGGCATGCGGCGCGGGTCGGCCTGCAATGGCCGCGAGATGCGCACGTTGAAGATGTCGCCTGTGGCCTTGCGCAGGGAGCCGCAGCCCCGATAGCGCTGCATGATCTGCTGCGCCTCGGCCAGCCGCGCATAGGCCAGCTGCTGGGCCATGACGGGATTGGAGGCATCGATGGGCAGCAGGATCTCCCGCAGCTCGTAGACGGTCACGGGCTGCAGGCGTGGATCCTTCAGGATCTGGCGATAGCGCCGCTCCACATCCTTTTCGTTCACTTCCGCCCGGATGGTCTTGCCCATGCGCCGCGCCATGATCTGGAAGAGCAGGGTGGAACGCACATACGCGCGCATGGTTTGCATGCGCACCCCGGCCTTGCGCAGGGCCGCCTTGAGCTTGCCCATGCCGCCCATGCCCTTGGCCATGCGCTCCAGGGCCCGGGTCACCTGGGCATCTGGCACCGCGATGCCCAGCTTCTTTGCCTCGGTGAGCAGCACGGCATCGTTGATCAGCGCCTTCAGTGCGCCTTTCCTGTCGCGCGGGCCGCCAATCACCCGGTGCAGCTTCTGCCGCTGGGCCACGTCGAAATCGGTGATGGGGTAGTCATTGACCAGCACCAGCACCCGTGCCGCCTGTGCCGGTCCGGTCATGAGCGAAACCAGGACGAGAAGAATGGCCAGCGCTGCAAGACGCCATCCTGCGTGCACAGGCTGCCCGAGCGGCGATCCGATGGCGCCGTGATCCTGAGGAGGACGAGTTGTCGAACATGCATGCATGGATGACCGTCCGGATGACTTCTGCCTGGGGTTTTCTGCCGGCCCGACTGCGAAAGAGCTGGCAACCGTCTGTGTCCGCGTCAAGTATGGTCAGTTTGTGGCAACTCGGCAACACGCAGGTCCGCAAGATCAGAAGCGGCCCACCCCGAACGTGCCACCGACGAGTGTCTTGAACACCACGGAGAGAAGGAAGCTTCTGCTGGAGATCACATCGTCATCACGATTGAAGTTCTCGCGATAGGTGAGCGCCAGGCGCATGCAGTCGCAGTCAAAGCCGATGCCGAAGGAGCGGCTGATGTTGCGGCTGTTGGCGATATCGTAGCGCCAGTCGCCGAAGAGCTGCCAGTTCTCGCGGAAGTTCCAGGCCAGGCGCCCGTGGATCTGTTCCTCTCTCGCGGGAATGCCATAGGCCGGCGCCGCCGCAAACCGCATGTACTGCACCTCCAGCTCCCCCAGCCGGCCGGAGAGGGTGGCGGCCATTTCCTGGTCGCGGACGGACAGCGAATCGGCATCAAATCGTCCCTGCCAGCTCAGGCGCAGCCAGTCGGCCGGATTGAACGCCACGGCCGAAACGATGTCCGAAACGTCACGGGACAGCCCGCTGCCGGCGACGAAGCTGTTGTCACCCCCCAGGTGATAGGACTGTCCGATGCTGGCCCGCAGGAACCCTCCCTGCGGAAGCGCGAGCGAGTAAAGCAGCCCGGCATTGAACCGGACGCCCCCCTCGTAACGGTCGAGGCCGGAGAACCTGTCATGCAGGAACAGCCGATGGGCAGAGTAGTGCAGGGAAACGGCATCCTCGTTGCCGATTTTCTGCCGGTCGGGTTCGTTCCGGGCGGCGATGAACTGGGCCACCGGGCTCACTACGTGCATGCCCAGCGAATCGCTGCGCATGAAGGGCCAGCGCAGGTCGAACCCGCCGGAAGGCAGCAGGCGCACCGTGGTTTCGTCCTCGCGCAGGCCGCCGGGAACGGTGGGATCCGGCAGGAGACGCGTGATGTAGAGGTCACTGCGCAGGTGTGCAAAGGGCTGAAACACGATGCCGCCGGCCGTGACCATGCGGCGCTGCCAGCGCACGGTGGAGGTGAACCGCGTCTGGTGCTCGGCCTGGTTCACGCCCGTGAAGGGCGTGGTGAACTGGCGGCGATGGATGGAATAGATGCTGCTGTCCAGCGTGAGCTGCCCGCCCAGCACGGCTGAAGGCAGCGTATAGACATGACGCACATGGGGCGTTGCGACGGGAAAGGTTTCCGAATCGTCGGAAGAGAGAAGCCCGCGATAGTGGGCCGCTTCGGCGTTGAAGAAGTTGCGTCCGTCCAGCCCCGTGATGAAGAGGCGGGACTCGGCGATGTTGCGGCTGTCCACCCGATAACGGCGCATCACCGTCTTGTCGGAAAGCAGCGTGCCGTCAAATCCCCACTGCCAGCGCCGGTTCAGGGTGAATTGGCCTTGGGCCCGCACATAGCCGCGCCAGTCGCGATTGCCGGGTGGCGAAACCCGGTTCGGTTTCAGTTGCCGAATGCCGCCTGCATCCACCTTGTATTGTCCGCCATTCAGGCGATGGCGCCACACGGTGCGCAGAAAGAGCCCCTGTCGAGAATGGAGGGTCGGATAGAGGGTAAGGTCATAGTTGGGCGCGAGATTGATGAAATAGGGCGTTTCCACCCACAGCCCGAGCTGTCTGGAGTAGCCGGCACGCGGCACGAGAAACCCCGTGGCCCGTTTCACGCCGGGTGCCGGATGGCTCAGCCAGGGCAGCCACATTACCGGCATGCCGGCGATCTCCATGCGCACGTTCCTGTGGGAGATGCGCTTCGTGCGCTCGTCATGGGTCGCCTGCTCGGAGCGCAGCTCCCACAACGGCACGCCGCCTTCCAGCACGCAGGTCTTGCAGCGCGTGTAGCGCACATCCTCGTAGATGGTGAGATAGCCTTCCCTGCGCACGGCGTAGCGAGCCTTCAGGGTGGCCTCGTTGGTCATCAGCAGGCGCAGGTGCCGGGCGAATCCGTCGCGAAACCGCTTGTCGATGTTCACGTAGTCGGCAATCAGCACGTTGCCGTTGGGTTCCCGCAACCGCACGTGTCCATCCGCATAGAGGCGGTCCTTCCTGCGGTCATAGACCACCTTGCGCGCCTTCAACACGTAGGGCCCGTAGGTAATGCGCACATCGCCAATGGCGGTGGCGACGTCGCGCTTCGAATCATAGATGATGCGCAGCGCCAGCACATCCACCGGTGTGCCCTTGGGGGGCTTCTGGACATGGAAGCGGGGAAGCCGGGGCTCCGCATCCGCGGCCGGGCGGGCAGCGGCAGGAGATCCCTGCACGGAGGCCACCAGGACCAGCAGCAGGAACGGCAGAGAAGCCGGTTGCGTCAGGAAGCCCGTTGTCCAGCCATTGCGCAGACATGCCGGCACTTGCGAGATCTCCCCCGACTGGCTCCCGATCTTTCCGGGCCGCATGACGCCGTCGGCCCGATTGTCCTGACGCCCATCCCGCCCAGACGGTTTCGCTTTCGATAGATAGCCCCAATGCCCGAGAAAGTTAAGGGGGGAAAGGACCTTTCACGCCCTTCGCCATCGCCCGAGGCGAAAACCGCCCTTGCCAGGCAGGGGCAAGGCCCTATACGCTCCGCCCGACACGATGTCCGGCCAGGATCGGACAGGCCGGAGAGACCGGCGGAGCAATCATCCGGAACGGACGGAAAGACACTCATGATGGACGTGACCTTTGTCGAGGATACGGGATTCGCACCGCGTGACACTGTCGTCGTGCCCCTTCTGCAGGAAGAGGGCCTGAAGGGATGGCTGGCCGAGCTGAACGCGGCCGAGAATGGCCGCATTGCCCGAGCGGTTTCGGCTGCGGCGTTCAAGGGCAAGTGCGGCCAGGTGCTGGATCTGCCGGCCGTTTCCGAGGAGATCACGCGCCTGCTTCTCGTGGGTGCCGGCAAGCCGGAGGACCTGGATGACTACGGTCTGGAGCGTTTGGGGGGACGCATCACCGCGGCCCTGCGCGAGCGCCGGCAGACCGGGGCGATGATCGATCTTTCCGCCCTGGGCGAGAAGGGGCGGGGAGAGGCGGCCGCCCGCATCGCGTCGGGCATGCATCTGCGCAACTATGTCTTCGACCGCTACAAGTCGGGAAAGGATGATGACGAGGACAACGGCCGCCGTCTGCTGGAGAAGGTCATCATCGCCTGTGCCGATCCGGCAAGGGCGGAGAAGGCACATGCGCCCCTGGCAAGCCTGGCCGAATCGGTGCATTTCGCCCGCGATCTCGTCAACGAGCCGGGCAACGTGCTCTATCCCGAGACCTTTGCCGAGCGCCTGAAGGCCCTGGCGGAACTGGGGCTGACGGTGGAGGTCTGGGATGAGAGAAGGCTCGACGAATTGGGCTTCGGCGCGCTGCTGGGGGTGGCCCGAGGGTCCGCCCGGCCACCACGCGTGGTGGTCATGCGCTGGCAGGGAGGCAGGAAAGGCGAGGCGCCGCTCGTCTTTGTCGGCAAGGGGGTCACATTCGATTCCGGCGGCATTTCCATCAAGCCTTCCCAGGGCATGGACGAGATGAAGGGCGACATGGGCGGCGCGGCGGCCGTGGCCGGCACCATGCGCGCGCTTGCGGCCCGCAAGGCCGCCGTCAATGCCGTGGGCATCGTCGGGCTCGTGGAGAACATGCCCGACGGCAATGCCCAGCGCCCCGGCGACATTGTCAGGGCCTGTGACGGCCAGACCATTGCCGTGCTCAACACCGATGCCGAGGGCCGCCTCGTGCTCGCCGACTGCCTGGCCTGGGCCCGCAAGGCGCTCAAGCCCGCCCTCATGATCGATCTCGCCACGCTGACCGGCGCCATTCTCATTGCCTTGGGCAAGGAATACGCCGGTCTCTTCGCCAGCGACGACGATCTTGCCGAGGCCCTGCGCCAGGCTGGCGAGAAGACGGGCGAGAAGGTCTGGCGCATGCCCCTGGGCAAGGCCTACGACAAGCTGATCGATC
>CAZNLW010000083.1:0-10479 GCA_964574205.1 uncultured Rhizobiaceae bacterium
CATCAAAATGGCAAAATGACAAATCGTTGCAGTGGAAGCTGTCAGGTTATCCAGGGCAGCCCCTCTGTTTTTTCTCCGCCTGATGATGCCGGGCCGTGTCAGAACCGGTGGCGCAGGCCGAGGCGCAGGCGGTTCTCCAGATAGTCGGCATTGGGCAGCGTGCTCCACTGCCGTTCGATCCGCCAGCCAGCCAGCAGGGAAAGATATCGGTTCAGGCGCCACTCCGTGGTGATGTCGCCCCGCAAGGTGAATTCGTGATCGGGACTGGCCGCATAGTCGGCATATTCCGCCGCCAGGCCGGCCTGCAGGGACAGGTTCTCGCGCAACTGGCGGGTGGCCCGGATCCGGCCGGTATACCGACGCACGGCGGCAGCCCCAGCCACGGCCGTGTCATCGATGCCGAAGCCCGCGTTCATGTCGATGACGAGCAGGCGGTCGGGCCGCCAGGTCAGCGCTGCATCCACGCCGAATCCCTTTACTGTGCCGGTGGCCGGATCGTCATACTTGCGGGCGGCATAGCGCAGGGCCAGGCGACCGCTCCAGATGGCATCGTCCAGCTCGATGCCGGTTTCCACTGCGCCCCCCCGGGAATCGCGCGAGATGCCGGCGGCATTCCTTTGCCTGTCGTGGCGGCGCCAGGAGTAGCTGCCGGCCACGAAAGGCCGCAGACGGCCCCCGCGATCCATGGTCACGGCCAGGCGCAGAGATGGTTCCGTGTAATCGTCGTCACCGGTGCTCACTGGATCGCCGCTGCTGGTGCGATTCGTGTAGATCATGCGGGTGACCCCGATACCGAAAGAGGGGCGCAGAATGCCACCTGTCGCCTGCCAGCCGGCTTCGGCAGAAAGGGCATGGGTCAGCCGCTCCGGGCCATCCGCTTCCGGTGCCAGGCGCCAGCCGGCCGCCAGACTTGCGGCCTGTCCGGCCGCCAGGTCCAGCCGGCTTTCGATGCGGGCTCCGACGGACAGGTCGTCCAGCCCTGTCTCCTGCCAGGCTGTCTCGTCAACCTCCAGGGATCCCCGAAGGGTGTGGCGTGGCCAGTTGCTCTCCAGCGCCAGGCGGGCGGAAAGACGCTCGCCGATGTCGGCCTTGCGATTGGTTTCGGTCTGACGGACGTTGTCCGTGGCCAGCATTTCCGCCGTCACCTCGGTGCGCAGGCGAAAGGCGCCGGCCGGAATGCCCTCGGGCGTCGGAATGCGCGGAGGGGTGATTTCCGTTCCCGGTGCTTCCTCGGGCAGGGGCGGCGGGGCGCCCTGGCCGTTGGCGGCGGATGGGACTCTCGGTGCCTGTGCAGATGGTGCGGACAGGGGCGTGTCCGACAGGGCCGATGCATCCAGCGGGCCCCGCAGGGGAGGGGTCTCCTGGGCATCAGATGGCCCGACAGGGCCGAGGAGGCCTGCCGTCAGCACCATGGCCAAAAAGGCCGGAGACAGGGAAAAGGCCGCGGACCTGTCTCTTCCGTTCCCTTCCGGTTCGTGCCGTGGTGCCAGGCTGCGCGATCGCCATTCCGGGCCGGGCATGGTCCTCTCCCGTGATCATGATCGGGCCGTGTTCATTGATTGCCAAACAGGGTTAACAGGCCGTATACGAGCCGCATGAAACCGGGACGCGCACACAGCAGAGAGGAAGCAATCGCCATGCATGGCTCCGGCAATGAGACGGCGGCGGATGATGCCTCCCTGGCCGATGATGCCGCCCTGGCTGCCCTGGGGGCTCGCACCGTGCGGCTGGAGTGTGCGGGACTCGAGGCGCTGGCCACGGCACTCACCGACAGGTTGGGACGCCCCTTTGCCGAGGTGGTGCGGCTCATCCACGACCTGTCGGGCCGGGTGATCCTCACCGGCATGGGCAAGAGCGGGCACGTGGCGCGCAAGGTGGCGGCCACGCTGGCGTCCACGGGCACGCCGGCCTTCTTCGTGCATCCGGCGGAGGCCAGCCATGGCGACCTCGGCATGATCCAGCGCGGTGATGCCGTGATCATGATCTCCAACTCGGGGGAGACGCCGGAGCTTGCCGCCATCATCGATTATACGAAGAAGCGTGGCATTCCGCTGATCGCCATTACCTCGCGGGCGGACAGCACGCTGGCCCGGCATGCCACCCATCTGTTGCTGCTGCCGGAAAGCCGCGAGGCCTGCCCCATCGGCCTTGCGCCCACCACTTCCACCACCATGCAGATGGCGCTGGGCGATGCCCTGGCCGCCACGCTGCTGCGGCTGCGGGGCTTCACCGCAAGGGATTTCCGCGATTTCCATCCCGGCGGCAATCTGGGTGACATGCTGTGCACACTGGAGGAGATCATGCACACTGGCAGGGAGCTGCCGCTGGTGGCGCCGGAGACCCCCATGCCGGAGGTGCTGCTCGTCATGACCGGCCGTCGCTTCGGCACCGTCGGCATCGTGGACGAGGCGGGACGCCTTGCGGGCATCATCACCGATGGCGACCTGCGTCGCGGCATGGCCCGGCATCCCGATCTGCTGAAGCTCACGGCGGCGGAGGTGATGACGCGCAATCCCCGGACCTTGCCGCCCGACACGCTGGCAGGAACGGCCATCACCTTCATGAACCGTCAGAAGATCACCGTAATTTTCGTGACCGACGAAAATGGCCGTCCGGTGGGCATTGTCCACATGCACGACCTGGTGCGTCTGGAACGGGGCGCTGCCCGGGCGCGCGAGGAGAAAGGCGAATAGGCAATCCGATGTGGACGCCGGTCGGGGCCTCCTTCTTTCGGGGGGCACCCGTGACGCCAGCAGGGGCGTGGTCATGACGCGCCGGCGAAGACCTGTTGCGGATCCAGGAGGAAGAATTGGCTGTGTCCGATGACATTGCCAAAACCGAATCGCGGCGCCGGCTGGCAGGCGAGACGCTTGAAGGGGCCTGTCGATTGCTGCGGGCGGCCGGCATGAGTGTGCTGATCGAGGTGCCACTGAAAAATGGCCGCCGTGCCGACATCATGGCCCTGGCCCGTGATGGGGGCATCGGTATCGTGGAGGTGAAGTCCTCCCGCGAGGACTTCCTGGCCGATGCCAAGTGGCGCGCCTATCTGCCCTGGTGCGATCTGTTCTATTTCGCCGTGCCCCCTGGTTTCGACCATTCCCTGTTGCCGGCAGACACCGGCCTGATCGTGGCGGATCGGTGGGAGGGGGTCTTTGTGCGTGAGCCGCCCCGCCGGCCGCTGTCGGCAGCACGGCGCCGTTCGCTCCTTCTCATGTTTGCGCACATGGCCGCCGCCCGCCTCCATCGCCAGCAGGAGCAGAACCGCCGCCTGCAGCGGGAAACCGGCCATGCCGATGAAAGCGGCCCGGCTTCCTGATGCCGGAGCGGGCCCGGACAGCCGGATTCCGAAGCTACCCTCATGCCCCTTGCCAGACAGGGGCATTGCAGATATATGAGCCATGTCCATGGGCGGTTAGCTCAGCGGTAGAGCACTACGTTGACATCGTAGGGGTCACTGGTTCGATCCCAGTACCGCCCACCATCCCCGGTTTCATTCCGGCGAACCGGTCTTGCGGTCTTTCCTGCCCGGCCTTCGCAGGCCGTTGCGGTCATGATCGTCTCCGGACAGGGGACGCGCTGCGCGCCCGGCTTGCGGGGACGGCCGCCGGCGAACTTGGCAGTTGACCGGACGAGCGATTTCCGGCCATTGATGCTCAATTGATTGATGCACACTGGCGGGGGGCGACGAGCTGGCGGAGGACGCTGCGTGCCGTCCGCAGCTGCCATGGTCCATGGTCCTATGAGCAGGCCGGAAGTCAGTCATGTGGAAATCCATCACATCCGTGTTCGTGCCCGTCCATCCGGAGGGCTATCCGTTTCTGGGCATCTTCGCCGTGGCCACCCTTGTGGCCGGCTGGCTGCTGCCGGATGTCTTCTTCTGGCTGGGCGTGGTGCTCACGGCCTGGTGTGCCTACTTCTTTCGCGATCCGGAGCGCACGACGCCGGTGCGCGAGGGGTTGGTCATCGCCCCGGCGGACGGGCGCGTTTCCGACATCCGCGAGCTGTCTCCACCGCCGGAGCTGGATCTGGACGATCGTCCGCGCTGGCGCGTCTCCATCTTCATGAATGTCTTCGACGTGCACGTGAACCGCGCGCCGGTGGACGGGCGCATCGTGGGACTGACCTACATCCCTGGCAAGTTTCTCAACGCCGAACTGGACAAGGCCAGCACGGACAACGAGCGGCAGGCCTTTACTCTCGAGATGGATGATGGCACACGCCTCGGCATGGTGCAGATCGCGGGCCTGGTGGCGCGGCGCATCGTGCGCTTCGTGGACCGGGGCGACACCGTGCTGGCGGGCCAGCGCATCGGGCTCATCCGGTTCGGCTCGCGGGTGGACGTGTGGCTGCCGCCGGGGGTCAGGCCGCAGGTGCTGGTGGGGCAGCGCACATATGCCGGCGAGACGGTGATTGCCGATGCCGGCTGCGCCCTGCCACCGCCCCAGCCACGGCGTTCATGAGCAGGCCCGGGCACGTGGCACAGGGAGAGGGCAGGACATCGTGAGACGCCATTCCCGATACAGGGCGGAAAAGGGCGAGCGCCTGCGGCGCCTGCGCAAGATTCCCGTGCGGGTGCTGCTGCCCAACCTGGTGACGCTGCTGGCGGTATGCTCCGGCGTGACGGCGATCCGGCTGGCCATCGAGGGGCGGTTCGAGCTGGCGGTCGGGGCGGTGATCCTGGCCACGGTGCTGGATGCCATGGACGGTCGGCTGGCCCGGCTGCTGAAAGGCACCTCGCGTTTCGGGGCGGAGCTCGATTCGCTGGCGGATTTCGTGAACTTCGGCGTGACGCCGGCGGTGCTCATCTATCTGTGGTCGCTCAATGCCCTGAACAACCTGGGGTGGATCGCGGCTCTGGGGCTGGCCATCGCCTGTGCGCTCAGGCTGGCGCGGTTCAACGTGGAGCTTGATGATCCCGACAAGCCGGCATGGACGAAGGCCTTCTTCACCGGCATCCCGGCACCGGCGGGCGCGCTGCTTTCCATCTCGCCCATGTATCTGGGCTTTCTCGGGCTCATCGCAGATGGCCATGCCATCGCGCCAGTGGTGCTGCCCTGGGTGGGACTGGTGGCGCTGGGCATGATCTCGCGGCTGCCCACCTATTCCGGCAAGACCATGAGCAGCCGCATTCCGCGGGAATGGGTGTTGCCGTTGCTGGCGGGGCTGGTGTTCTCGCTGGCGATGCTGATTGCCTTTCCCTGGCACATGATGCTGCTGGCCACTGCGGCCTACGTGATCTCGCTGCCGCTGGCGGTGAGGAGCTGGCGGCGGCTCTCGCGCGCCGATGCGGGCGCGGCGGATGCTGCCGGGACCAATGAGCAGGGTGCAGGGGCTACGGAAGGACCGGCGCGGCGTGGCGCAGGGGAATGAGGCACGGCCAGGGCCCGCCTCTCTGCACGGGCTTGCGGCACATGGGCGCCTCCGTGTCTTCTCCGGGGCATGCCCGTGACAATTCCGCAAGGTTGCGGATGCGGGCATTGACAAGGCCTTTACCCGTGTCCCAAACCTTGCGGCCGCAGGAGCCGGGCCGTGGCGGCCCGCGCCGGCACTGGCAGGATACGGAAACGATGCGGCTGAAGGGACCCATGAGCGCCATTGGCGCCATCTTTGCCCTGCTGGCCTATGCGGGGGACCAGGGGTTCAAGTTCATGATGCTCGTCGTCCATGACATGGACTCCTGGCCCTATCGGCGCATTCCCGTCACCTCTTTCTTCGAGATCGTGCTGGCCTGGAACCGCGGGATCTCCTATGGCCTGTTTCCGCAATACACCGATGCCGGGCGTTGGCTGCTCATCGCCATCTCGCTGATCACGGTCATCGGCCTGTGGCTGTGGATGGCCACGTTCCGGCGGCCGCTGCCGGCAGCAGGCGTGGGCCTGATCATCGGCGGGGCGCTGGCCAACGTGACGGACCGCATCCTGCACGGGGCGGTGGCGGACTTCTTCTGGTTCCATGTGGGACACTTCTCCTGGTATGTCTTCAATCTGGCGGATGTGGCCATTGTTGTCGGGGTGCTGATGGTTCTGTATGATCATTTCCTGGGCGGGGAACGAGAGAACGAAAAGGCGACAGATGCGGCAGGGGCTGCCAGGGCAGCTGGCAAGGGAGGCGCTGAAGGCAGCGACGATGCCGGGAAAGGCGATTCCGCCTAGACCCATGCGGCCGGATCGCGTGCATTGGCAGGCGGACACCTTTCTGCCCGATTTGGCGGGTCTCATGGCGCTCGCGGGGGAAAGCGGCACGAAAAGGCCTGTGCAGCCGGTGCGCAGGCAGATGGCAGGATAGAGGCATGAACAGGTTTGTCCGCGTGATCGGGCTGGGCATTTCGGCGGTGGTGCTGGCCGCCTGTTCCGAAACGGCCTTCATGGATACGCTTGGCATCGGCAAATCCGTACCCAACGAGAAGCTCGTGGCCACCAATCCGCCGCTGTCCGTGCCGCCGGATCTGCGCCTGCCGCCACCTGGGCAGGCTGCCCCCCGTGCCGATGCCAGCGCTGCTGCCTCTGCCGGACAGGCGCAGACACTGGCCGCACCTCCGGCCGATGCCACGGCGGCGGCCTACGGGGCGGCGGCCGCGGGAACCACGCAGGGCGCGGCCGCTAGCCGGTCAGCAAAGACGGCTGCTGTTGCCCCCACACGCAAGAACGACGTCTATGACGATATCTTCGCCCGCTACGGCATCTCCCGCTACCATCCGGATGGCCGGGAGAAGACCATCGCCGAGCTGAACCGGGAGCTGGCGGAGAAGATCAAGGAAGAAAAGCGCCGGCAGAACCCCAATTACGGCACCATTCTCAACATCGGTTCGCTGTTCAAGTGAGAGCCACTGCATCCGAATCCGCCGCATCCTCGGGTCTCCTCTTCTTCCACCGGGCGGAGCGGGTATGTCGCGCGGGGAGCCTCCGCATGGTGCCTGTCTGCACGCAAGAAGGCGGCAAGGCCACCTGAAGCGTGAAATGTTCTTCATGCTTACGCTTTTTTCAGGTGATGCGGGCTATGGGCAGGGCTATGCTTTCGCCGGAAATGTCCTGCCCGGAGGGGCGGACCCGCACAGAAACGCAGGATCATCATGAACCGTTTTCGGAGCCCTCGTCATCAGCATGCACATGATGCGACCCCGCGGATGGCCCGTCTGCTGGTATCTGCGCTCGTGCTCGTGATGCTGCTGGCCAGCATGCCTGCGGCCCAGGCGCTGAAGCTGAACGTGCATCGCAAGACGCTGGCCAACGGCATGGAGGTGGTGGTCATTCCCGATCACCGAGCGCCGGTGGTGACGCACATGGTCTGGTATCGTGTGGGGGCGGCGGACGAGCCCTCGGGCAAGACGGGGCTTGCGCACTTCTTCGAGCATCTCATGTTCAAGGGCACGGAGAAGATCGCCCCTGGCATGTTCTCGCGCATCATCGAGCGCCATGGTGGCGAGGACAATGCCTTCACCGGGCCGGATTACACGGCCTATTTCCAGCGCATCGCGAAGGCGCATCTGCCGCTGGTGATGGCGATGGAGGCCGACCGAATGCGCAACCTGCGCCTGACGGCAGAGATGGTGCGCACGGAGCGGGAGGTGATCAAGGAAGAACGGCGCATGCGCACGGAGAACAATCCGCGGGCGCTGTTCGGCGAACGGCTCAATGCCCTGCTCTTTCTGGCCCATCCCTACCGGCGACCGGTGGTGGGCTGGATGGATGACGTGAGCCGGCTGACGCTGAAGGACGCGCTGGCCTTCTATCGTCGCCACTACAGTCCCAACAACGCCATACTCGTGGTCGTGGGCGACGTGACGCCGGAAGAGGTATTCCGTCTGGCCGAGAAACACTACGGGCCGCTGAAGAACGACGGGCCGCGGCCGGACCGCGTGCGCACCCGCGAGCCGGCACCGCTCGCGGCCCGGCGGGTGGTGATGCGGGATGCCCGTGTGCAGGCCCCGGTCTTTCAGCGGCTCTATCAGGCGCCGTCCTACCGCACGGCGAACGGACGGGAAGCCCACGCACTGGAGATCCTTGCCCAGGCTCTGGGCGGCGGCACCACGTCTCTGCTCTATCGCAGGCTGGTGGTGGAGGAGAAGCTCGCCGCCTGGGCTGGCGCCGCCTATGACGGCGACGGGCGGGATTATGGCGTCTTCGTGGTCTATGCCGCGCCCGTGCCCGGGGTCTCCCCGGAGAGGCTGGAGGCGCGCATCGACGAGATCCTGACGGAGGTGCGGAGAGACGGCCTGCCGGAAGCCGAATTGCAGCGGGCGGCCCGGAACCTTGCCGCGGAAACGGTCTATGCGCTGGATTCGCAATTCGCCCTTGCCCGGCTGGTGGGGGCGAGCCTGGCCACGGAGACGCCGCTGTCGGTCATCGAGACATGGGAGGAGCAGCTGCTCGCGGTCACGCCGGACGAGGTCCGTGCCGTGGCCCGGCGCGTGCTGCGCCCCGAGGGGGCGGTGACCGGCCTGCTGATGAAGGCGGCGGCTCGCAAGCCATCCGAGGCCACGGATGTGAGGCGTGGCGGCCTGGCTGCAGCTGCTGCCGGAAAGGCAAGCGTTCGCTGAACGGCTGCCGTTTCATTCCCCTGGCCGGTCGCGCAAAGGCCTGTCTCTGCGTCATTCCGGCCGGCGTTCGGGACTTGCACGGACCTAGCTGCAGGATCTGAAGCATGATGTCGTTTCTTTCCGCCCATGCCGATTTCCATGTGCGTGACGCGAAGGCGCCGGAAGATCGCGGCTCCATGCCGCTGGGGGACCGGATGGGAAGGATGTATGGCGCTCTTGCGGCACTCCTGATGGTCATGCTGTCCTTTCTGGCCGCCCCGCCGGTACAGGCCATGGAGATCCAGGTGGTGAAGGGGCCCAGGTCCGGCGTCGTGGCCTGGCTGGTGGAGGACCACACGGTGCCCATCATTGCCATGGACTTCTCCTTTCATGGCGGGGCGGCGCATGATCCGGCGGGCAAGGAGGGGCTGGCCAACTTCCTTTCCGCCATGCTGGACGAAGGGGCGGGTGACCTGAAGTCTGCCGAATTCCAGCGGCGCATGGAGGACCTGGCCATGCGCCTGTCCTTCTCGGCCGGCATGGAATACTTCACCGGCAGTTTCCGCACCATCACGCGCAACCGTGAGGATGCCTTCCGCCTGCTGGCCCTGGCGCTGCAGAAGCCCCGGTTCGATGCCGCACCGCTGGAACGGATCCGCAAGCAACTCGTGATCTCCATCCGCAACGACCGGGAGCGTCCGGCGAAGCAGGCCTTCCGGGCCTTTCGGAAGAGCCTGTTCGGCGATCACCCCTATGCGCGCGATCGCAAGGGCACGGAAGCGGGCGTGAAGGCGGTGACGGCCGATGATTTGCGCCATCTGCACCGGCGCCTTTTCGCGCGGGAGAAGCTGCTGGTGACGGTGGCCGGCGACATTGACGCGCAGACCCTGGCGCGACTGCTGGACGAGACGTTCGGCGGGCTTCCCGCGACATCCGGCATGGCCGAGATCCCCGCGCCGAAGATCGCCAGAACGGCGGCATTGAACGTGGTGACGCGCGACATTCCGCAGACCCAGATCGTCATGGGGCATGAGGGTCTGCTGCGCAGCGATCCGGATTTCATCCCGGCCTATGTGGTGAACCACATTCTGGGCAGCGGCGCCGCCTCGCGCCTGAACCGGGAAGTGCGCGAGAAGCGCGGGCTTTCCTACAGCGTCTATGCGGCCCTCTTTGCCTGGAAAAAGGCGGGCGTGTTTCTTGCGCATGCCGGCACGAGCAATGCGCGGGCGGCGGAAACGCTCAGGATCATGAAAACCGAGATCGCCCGCATGGCGAAGGAGGGGCCGACAGCAAAGGAGCTGGAGGAGGCCAAGCTGTATCTTACGGGGTCCTATCCCCTGCGTTTCGATTCCACGACCAAGATTGCCGGGGCATTGCTGGCCATTCGCCGCGACGGGCTGGGCATCGACTATGTCAACAGACGCAACGACATGATCCGCGCCGTGACCCTCGAGAAGGCGCGGGAGGTGGCCCGGCGCCTCTATCATCCGGAGCGGTTGCGCGTGATCATGGTGGGGCGTCCGCAAGGCATGACGGCAGGCACGAAACGGTCCGGGCAGTGAGCGGAGGAGGGGCTGTGGGCTGTGGCAGGGGCGTGTTCCTGTCTCCGGCACACAAGAGATCCCGAGACGGGGGCAGAGCGAGGCCGCGATGAACGGCGGTCTCTTCCGTGTCTTCTTGCCGGTTTCAGGGAGATCGCTGTTCCGCACCGTGCATTTTCGCTTGCGAGCCGGGGCGCAAGCCGCCATATCTTTGTGGCTGAACCTCAGGACGGCGGCTGCATGCCGGGTGACGGCGAGAGCGCGCCATGACGGCTCAACAGGTGATGACAGGAATCATGCGTCCGACGAGCGTCAACGAGATCCGCAAGGCCTTTCTCGACTATTTCCGCCGCGAGGGGCACGAGATCGTGCCCTCCAGCCCGCTGGTGCCGCGCAACGACCCGACGCTGATGTTCACCAACG
>CAZNLW010000084.1:0-10412 GCA_964574205.1 uncultured Rhizobiaceae bacterium
CGCGGGCTGGTGGAGCCGGGGGGGGCGGTGGTGGAGGGCACGGCCGGCAACACCGGCATCGGACTCACTCTCGTGGCCAACGCGCTGGGGCTGAAAAGCGTGATCGTGATCCCGGAGACCCAGTCGCGGGAAAAGAAGGAGGCGTTGCGGCTGCTGGGCGCGCAGCTCGTGGAGGTGCCGGCGGTGCCCTATCGCAATCCCAACAACTACGTGAAATACTCCGCGCGACTCGCGGCGCGGCTGAAGGATACCTTTCCCGGCGGGGCCTTCTGGGCCAACCAGTTCGACAACGTGGTGAACCGCCAGGCCCATGCAGAAACCACGGCCGAGGAGATCTGGGCGCAGACGGATGGACGGGTGGATGCCTTCGTGGCCTCGGTGGGCTCCGGCGGCACGCTGGGCGGGGTGTCCGACGGGCTGAAGGCAAGGCGCCGGAGCATCGTGATCGCGCTGGCCGATCCTTTCGGCTCGGCGCTTTACAGCTATTACACCCGCGGCGAACTGAAGGCGGAAGGAAGCTCGATTACCGAGGGCATCGGCCAGGGACGCATCACGAAGAACCTGGAGGGGGCAGTGGTGGACGCGGCCTTTCGCATATCCGATGCAGAGGCGCTTGAGGTGCTCTATGACCTGAACCTGCATGAAGGGCTGTGTCTGGGCGGCTCTTCGGGCATCAACGTGGCGGCGGCCATTCGCCTGGCGCGGGAAATGGGGCCGGGACACACCATCGTCACCATGCTGTGCGATCCCGGCTCGCGGTATCTGTCGCGTCTTTACAATCCGCAGGTGCTGAAGGAAAAAGGGCTGCCCCTGCCGCCCTGGCACGTGGAACCGGGGCCGCCGGTGCCGGATGTCTTCGAGCCGGTGCCGGAAGATGGCTGATCGGATGACGGCCAGGAGCGAAGGCCGATTGCGGGCACAGCGCGTGTGGTGCCGGCCCGGGCGCCGGGCAAGCGATGACATGGCGAAAGTGATGACATGGCCCCGGCAGCGCTGTTGCGCGAAGATGCCCGGCGGAGGGGCGCCATGCACCGGCGCGACCACATGAAGCTGCTGGATGCGCCCCTGGCCTGAAAGGCGTCTTTCGCGCCTCGCATGGCAGAGAGGGCCTGCCGCGCCGGGGGAACGCAAGGAGAAAACGGGATCATGGAGAACAGGTGGATCGTCTCGACCGACTGGCTGGCCGCGCATCTCGATTCGCCGGATGTGGTGGTGGTGGATGCCTCCTGGGCGCTGGAGGAGGAAACGGCGGGCGTGGGCACGCCTTACGAGGACTATCTGGACGAGCGCATTCCGGGAGCGGTGTTCTTCGACATCGACAGGATCGCCGACGAGACCACGGACCTGCCGCACATGCTCCCTGCTCCTGAGGCGTTCGCGGCCGAAATGCGTCGGCTGGGCATCGGGGACGGCCACAAGGTGGTCATCTATGATACCTTTGCGCCGTTTGCGGCACCGCGGGCGTGGTGGATGTTCCGTTATTTCGGTCATGACGACGTGGCGGTGCTGGACGGCGGGCTGGAGAAGTGGACGCTGGAGGGGCGTCCCACCGAATCCGGCGCGCCGCGGCCACGGCAGGCGCGCCATTTCACGGCCCGGCCGCGCGCCTCTCTGCTGGCCACACTCGATGACGTGAAGCGGGCGCTTGCGGCTGGCGACCCTCCGGTGCTGGATGCGCGCTCGCCGGGGCGTTTCTGCGGCCAGGAACCGGAGCCGCGTCCCGAGGTGCCCTCCGGGCACATGCCGGGGGCGAGGAATCTGCATTACGCCCGGTTCCTGAACGTGGACGGCACGCTCAAGTCTCCGGAAGAGATCCGCGCCATCTTTGCCGAGGCCGGTGTGGATCCGGCGCGACGGGCCATCTTCACCTGCGGCTCGGGGGTGACAGCCTGTCTGCCGGCGCTGGCGGCAGCGGTGATCGGGCACGAGGATCATGCGGTCTATGACGGCTCGTGGACGGAATGGGCCCTGCAGCCCGATGCGGAGATCGTGACCGAGGATGATCCGGCCCTGTGTGAGGGAGAAGACGCATGAACGACGAGGGGCAGACCGGCGGGGACACCTTGCCCAATGGGCACGACCGCCCAGGATGCAACGGTGGCGACGCGGGCGAGAGGGCCGGGGAGGGCGCCGGCCGGCGGGAGATTCCCACCGTCGTGACCTATCTCGAGATGCGCAAGCCCTCGCATGCCTTCGTGCCCCCGCCGTCCAACCTGCGCATGACGCTGATGCGGGCGGAAAGGCCCACGGTGCATTTCTACCGCTATCTCTATGACACCATCGGCGCGCGCTATCACTGGGTGGATCGGCGCAGGCTATCGGATGCGGCCCTGGCAGAGATCATCCAGGCGGAGACGGTCTCGGTCTTCGTGGCCTATGCGCACGGGGTGCCGGCGGGGTTCTTCGAGCTGGATGCGCGCGGGGAGGGGGAGATCTGGCTGGCCTATTTCGGCATCATGCCGGAGTTCCAGGGCCGCGGCATCGGCAAATGGCTGCTGGCCGAGGCCATCGACGAGGCCTTCTCGCGCGATCCGGCGGTGCTGCGGGTGGAAACCTGCACGCTGGACGATCCCCGTGCCCTGCCGCTCTATCAGAAAATGGGCTTCACGCCTTACGAGCGGCGCGAGAAGGTGGTGGTCATTGACTGAGGCGCAGAGCAGGGCGCAGGCTGCGAACGGGAAAGGCGTGACTTGCGTGCGGCCGGGAAACCGGCATCAGGCCGGCGTATCGCGGGGTGTCGGGGGATTCTGCGCCACCTTCTGGCGGGCCAGTTCGTCGGCCCGCTGCTCGAAGGCCTTCAGGATCTTGCGGGCGGCATAGTCGAAGGCTGCGTCCATGACCGTCTGCAGCAGTCGCGAGGCCATGCGGAATTCCAGTGCGAAATGGACATCCGTGCCGCCGCGCCGCGGCCGGAAGAGCCAGCGGTTTTCCAGCTCCTTCACCGCGCCTTCACGGGAGCGGGCAATGACGAGGAGCTTCTCGGCATCGGCCTCCACGTCGGAGACGAAATGCTCGCGCAGGCCCAGCCTGGGATAGGCGATCTCCAGTCGGGCCCGGAAACGGCGCACCGGCCCGTCCTCGCGCACGTCCCAGACCTCCGCGCGCTCGCACAGCGGCACGAACCGCCCGTATTCCGCCACGTCCGAGACGATCCCGAACAGATGCTCGGGCGGATGGGGCAGCCAGCGGACGAAACGGTGCCTGGTCATGATGCCTGGTCCAGTCCCTGTCCTGTCGTGGCACATGCAACCGAGAGGCGACGCAGCCAAGGGCAGACCGGATCTCGCCTGCGAGCAGACAGCCTGCTCCTTCGCCATGGGCATAGCGGAACAGGGCCGGGGGCTGCAAGCCGGCATCCGGCCGCCCCGTGGCAGGGTGTCTGCTCCATGTGAGGGAGAGCCTTCCCGAGGTCTGCACTGGCCGCGCCGCCTTACCTCCACGGCACCAGCTTGCCGGGGTTGAGAATGTTGTGCGGATCCAGGGCCTGCTTGACGGCGCGCATGGCGGCGATGGCCTCGGGCCCGTGCTGGCGCGCCATGAGCTTGAGCTTGCCCATGCCGATGCCATGTTCGCCGGTGATGGTGCCTCCCATGGCAATGGCCCGCTCGGCCAGCCGCTCGGCAAAGGCGGTGATGGCGGCCTTTCGTTCCTCGTCGTCAGGGGGCGAGAAGAGAATCACGTGAAAATTGCCATCCCCCACATGGCCGACGATGGGGCCCTCAAGGCCCTGTTCACGCATGTCCTGCTGCGTCGCGGTGACGCATTCGGCCAGACGCGAGATGGGCACGCAGACATCGGTGGTCATGGCCACCTGGCCGGGATGGGCGGCCTTGGCGGCCCAGAAGGCATCGTGCCGGGCGCGCCAGAGGCGGTTGCGGTCTTCCTCGCGCTCTGCCCAGCTGCCCGGCGTGCCGTCATGGGCCTGTGCGATCTCCTGGAACAGCTCGATCTGCTCCCGCGCCGATGCTTGCGTGCCATGCACTTCCACGAACAGGGTGGGGCGTTCCGGCAGCTCCAGGTGCGAATAGGCATTGACCGTGGCGATGGTGGCCTCGTCCAGAAGCTCGATGCGCGCCACGGGAATGGCCGACTGGATCGTTTCTATGACCGCTTCGCAGGCGTCCTTCACCGTGGGAAAGTTGCACACGCCGGCAACAACGGCCTCGGGAATGCCGTGCAGTTTCAGCGTGATCTCGGTGATCAGCCCCAGCGTGCCCTCGGCACCGGTGAACAGGTGCACGAGGTCATAGCCGGCAGCCGACTTGCGGGCACGGGTGCCGGCGGCAAGCACCTCGCCGCTGGCCGTGACCACGCGCAGGGCCTTCACGTTCTCGGCGATGGTGCCATAGCGCACGGCATTGGTGCCCGAGGCGCGGGTGGACACCATGCCGCCGATGGTGGCATCCGCTCCCGGGTCGATGGGAAAGAACAGGCCCGTGTCGCGGATGTAGCTGTTGAGCTGGCGGCGGGTGACGCCCGGCTGCACACGGCAGTCCAGATCCTCCGGCGAGACCTCGAGGATCTCGTTCATGCGCGAGAAATCCACGCACACGCCACCGCAGGGCGCGGCGATGTGCCCCTCCAGCGACGTGCCGGCACCATAGGCGATGACGGGCACATGCCGCCCGGCACAGATGCGCACGATCTCTGCCACCTCTGCCTCCGACTCGGGAAAGGCCACGGCATCGGCCGGCAGGGCGGGATTCCAGGTGGGATCGTCCGCATGCTGGATGCGCACGGCCCGGGACAGGCTCAGCCGGTCACCCAGCAGCCGGCCCAGGGCCTCCAGCGCCCCGGTCGTGTCAGGATCGTTCGGACAGGCCGCCACCTTTGCCATCAAGCCCGCCTCTCTGGTATGGGTATGCCTCTGTCACACGCAAGGCCTCTAAGGTAAGAAAAACTAACCTCTCCGTGCCGCCTGGGCAATGTCAAAATGAACATATCGCAAGGGAAAGATCCCATGTCGTCTTCTGCAGGACAGGAGAGGCTTCCGCTGGTCGGGAGCCCCTGCGTCATCCAGCCCGAATGGTGCGATTACAACGGCCACATGAACATGGCCTACTATGCCGTGGTCTTCGACCGGGCCGTGGACGCGGCCTTCGCCAGTCTCGGGCTGGACGGGGACTGGCGCCGGCGGAGCGGATGCTCGTTCTTCTCCCTTTCCGCCCTGTATCACTACCTGCGCGAGGTCAAGGCCGGGGAGACCGTGCGGATGACCTTCCGTGTGCTGGACGTGGACGCCAAGAAGGTGCACTTCTTCCAGGAAATGTACCGTCTCTCCGATGAAGGGAGCGAGGCGGTGCGGGCGGCCACGGCCGAGGTGCTGGCCGTGCACATCGACATGACGACCCGTCGATCCGCGCCCATGGCCGATGCCGTGCGCGCTCTCTTCGAGACCGAGCGTGCGCGCTGGGCACATCTGCCGCTGCCGCCGGAGGCCGGGGCGCGGGTGGGCATTCGCCGGCGGGCAGACTGAAGTGCCGTGGTTCTGCCCGCTGCAGACGGGCACGCAGGGCTGCACGGAAACGGGGGAGGACGAGACCATGCCGGGCAGGAAAGGCCGGCGGCGGAAGGAAGAGGTCGGCGAGGGATCGGAAGCGGCGGGTGGCGAGACGGAACGGCCGCGTCCTGCATGGGCCCGCTGGCTGGACGAGCGCCTGCGCCCGCAGCTGAAGGGGCTTGCCGAGACGCGCATGCCGCTGGTGTGGGGGCTTGCGCTCGCCACCGGCGTGCTGGCCGCCTATGGCATCCTGCTGTTCCGATACGGCATCGGGGCGGTGCAGTGGCTGTGGCTGAGCGAAATGGCCGAGAACATCGTGGCCACCCGGGCGCGCCTGTCCCATCCCTTCATCGTCTTTGCCGCTCCGGTGATCGGCGGTCTTGTGGTGGGGTTGCTGCTTGTTCACCTTGCTCCCCGGCGGCGGGCCGAGGGGGTGGCGGACGTGATCGAGGCCGTGCATCTGCGTCGGGGCCGCATCGGCTGGCAGGAAGGGCTTTCCAGCGCCGTGATCACCGTGCTCTCTCTCGGCTTCGGTGCCTCGGCCGGGCGCGAGGGGCCGGCGGTGCACATCGGGGCCACGCTCGCCTCGCTGCTGGGCCGGCCATTCGCGATGCCCGTGGCCTCGCGCCGCATGCTGCTGGCGGCGGGTGCGGCGGCGGCGGTTTCCGCCTCCTTCAATGCGCCCGTGGCGGGCGTGATCTTCGCCCACGAGGTGATCCTCGGCCATTATGCCCTCAGTGCCTTCGTGCCCACGGTGCTGGCCGCCGTTGTCGCCACGATGATCACGCGCGTGCACCTGGGCGATTATCCGGCCTTCGTCATTCCCACCTACGAAATCGCCTCCTATCTGGAATTGCCGGCCTTCGTCCTGCTGGGGCTGGTGGCGGGGCTCGTGGCCGTGACCTTCCTGCTCCTGACCGGTGCGCTGGATGGCCTGGCGCGGCGCCTGCCCATGCCGCTGTGGCTGCGGCCGGTGGCGGGAGGCGCGATCATCGGCATCATGGCCATTCGTGTGCCGGAAATTCTGGGGGTGGGCTACGAGGCCACCAACCTGGCCCTGAACGGCCGGTATGACCTGTGGTCCCTGCTCGTGCTGCTGGGCGCCAAGATGCTGGCCACGGCCGTGACCCTGGCCTCGCGTTTCGGTGGCGGGGTCTTCTCGCCCTCGCTGTTTCTGGGGGCCATGGTGGGAGGCGCCTTCGGTCTGGTGGTGGGGGGCCTCTATCCGGATGGCGCGAGTCATCACGGGGCCTATGCGCTGGTGGGCATGAGCGCCACGGCGGGTGCGGTGCTGGGCGCGCCATTGTCCACGGCGCTGATCGTCTTCGAGCTCACGCGCGATTATCACATCACCATTGCGCTGCTGGTGGCCACTTCCATTGCCTCGCTGGTGATGCAGGTACTGGTGCGCCGCAGCTTCTTCCACTGGCAGCTGGCCCAGCGCGGCCTGGAGCTGGACGAGGGGCCGCACAAGCGCATCATGAAGACGCTCACCGTGGGCGATTTCATGATCCCGCGCGAGAAGGGCGAATCCACCATCGTGCCCGAGCCCTTCGACGAACGCCCCAGGCTGCACAGGGACGACACCCTGGAAAAGGCCCTGCGCGCCTTCGGCAGGGGCACCTATACCCGCCTGGCGGTGGTGGATCGCAGCGGCCGCCTCGTGGGCTGGGCGGATCATGCGCGGGCCATGGAGGTCTTCAACGAGAAGCTCATCGAGGCCTCGGTGGAAGAGCACCGGTGAGGGACTGGTCTTCCACGCCCGGGAAAGGCGACGGGCAGGGGCAGACCGGCATTCGGCCCGTCGGCAGGGGTGTGGGAAAGGGGGCGGAGCGGCTTTGCGCTTCTGCCGGCCGTGGCCTAAGCTTGCGGACAGCCTGCCGGCAGACCGCTGCTCGTCGACAGGCGCAAGGGCCGGCGGGGGCGGGATGGCGGTGCCATCTTGCGGGCATGGCGGGCCCCTGCGGGAACGGGACCGAGGAGTTTGCGGAAGACATGGCCGATCCTTTCGAGCTTGATGGATTCGATTCGCTGTCCTCTGCGGAGGCGGGAGCGGAAACGGCCAGAAACGCCGCGGAGGGCGGGGAGGCGCCGCTCTCCTCTCGTCTGTTCGGCAAGGCGGAGGCTCATGGTGCCCCTTCCGCGGCGGCATCGGACGGGCCTGCGGCCGCTGCGACTCGCGCGGCCTACCTGGAGGGCCTCAATCCGCAGCAGCGCGAGGCGGTGCTGACCACGGAGGGCCCGGTGCTCGTGCTCGCCGGTGCCGGCACGGGCAAGACCCGCGTGCTGACCACGCGGCTTGCGCATATCCTGGCCACGCAAAAGGCCTGGCCCGGACAGATCCTGGCCGTGACCTTCACCAACAAGGCCGCCCGCGAGATGAAGGCGCGCATCCGCGCCCTCATCGGCGACATCGTGGAGGGCATGGCCTGGCTTGGCACGTTCCATTCCATCGGGGTGCGCTTCCTGCAGCGCCATGCCGAGCTGGCCGGGCTGCGAAGCGGCTTTTCCATTCTCGATACCGATGACCAGGTCCGTCTGCTCAAGCAGGTGCTGGCAGCGGAGAACATCGACGAAAAGCGTTTTCCCGCCCGTCAGATCGCGGCGCTCATCGATGCCTGGAAGAACCGCGGCCTGACCCCGGACACGGTGCCGGCGGGGGAGGCGGCAGCCTTTGCCAATGGCCGGGGTGCGCGGGTCTATGCCGCCTATCAGGCGCGCCTGCGTGCGCTCAATGCCGTGGACTTCGGCGACCTGCTGCTGCTGCCGGTGGCGATGCTGAAGGCGACACCCGACCTGCTGGCCGAATACCGGCGCCGCTTCCGCTACATCCTGGTGGACGAGTATCAGGATACCAATACCGCCCAGTATCTGCTGCTGCGCCTGCTGGCCGGCGAGAACGGCAACATCTGCTGCGTGGGCGACGACGACCAGTCCATCTACGGCTGGCGGGGGGCGGTGGTGGAGAACATCCTGCGCTTTCCCAAGGACTTTCCGCAGGCGAAGGTCATTCGGCTGGAACTGAACTATCGCTCCACCGGCCACATCCTGGCCGCTGCCAATGGCCTGATCGCGCACAATCGCGGGCGGCTGGGCAAGACGCTGCATTCCGTCGCCGGCATGGGCGAGAAGGTGTGGCTGCGCGGCCACACGGATGACGAGGCGGAGGCCCGCGCCATTGCCGACGACATCGAGGCGCTGCTGCGCGCAGGCCATTCGCCTCGGGAGATTGCCATTCTCGTGCGTGCCTCCTTCCAGATGCGGCGTTTCGAGGAGCGGTTCGTGGAGATCGGCCTGCCGTATCACGTGGTGGGTGGGCCGCGCTTCTACGAACGCCAGGAGGTGCGCGATGCGCTCGCCTATCTGAAGGTGATCCACACGCCGGATCATGATCTGGCCTTCGAGCGCATCATCAACGTGCCCCGGCGTGGCATCGGCGCTGCCAGCGTGAAGAAGATGCATGCGCTGGCACGCCTGCGCGGCCTCTCGCTCTATCGGGCTGCCGCGCTGATGATGGACAGCGACGAGCTGCCCGCCCGCACCCGCCGCCCGCTGAAGGACCTGATGACCGCCTTTGCCCGCTGGCGCGCCCAGGCGGCCGAGCTGCCGCCGGCAGCGCTTGCGGAGGTCGTGCTGGAGGAATCCGGCTACGTGGACATGTGGAAGGCGGAGAAGACCCCTCAGGCCGAGGGACGGCTGGAGAACCTGAAGGAACTCGTGCGCTCCATGGAAGCCTTCGATACGCTGAGCGGCTTTCTGGAACACGTGGCCCTGGTCATGGATGCCGATCAGGCGGCGGCCGGCGAAAAGGTGGTGCTGATGACCATGCACGCGGCCAAGGGGCTGGAGTTCGATACCGTCTTCCTGCCCGGCTGGGAGGAGGGGCTGTTTCCGCACCAGCGGGCGCTGGACGAGGCCGGCGAGGCGGGGCTGGAAGAGGAGCGCCGTCTGGCCTATGTAGCGCTCACCCGGGCGCGGCGCCGGGCCATCATCTCCTGTGTGCAGATGCGGCGGGTGCACACCATGTGGCAACCCGCCCAGCCGTCCCGCTTCATCGATGAGCTGCCGGCTGCCCATGTGGCCATCCTTGACGATGCCCTGCCTCTTGCACCGGTAACGGAACCGGAGGTGGCGGACACTTCCGTGGACAATGCCTCGGCCGGAGCCGGCCAGAGGACCGGGCGGCGGACTGCCGCCGATCCCGTTTCTGGCCGGACAGCCCGCGCCCCTTTCCGCCAGATGGAACGACGACATGATCATGGCCTGTGCGAGGGGCAGCGGGTCTTCCATCAGAAATTCGGATACGGCACCATAGCGGAAGTGGATGGCGAGAAACTCACCATCGATTTCGAGAAGGCCGGCCGCAAGCGAATCATGGCTGCCTTCGTGGAGGCGGTCTGATCCGGTTTCCTTCTGCGCTGCCGGCTCCGGCTGCGGTACGGGCGGACCGAGCGGCGGGCGACGGGCGGCCGGTGCGAGGCGATCTTGTCCGTGACGGAAAGCGGGGGAGGAAGGCCATGAGTGGCAGGATCGAGATCGATCGCAATCCGTCCGATGAAAGGCTGAAGGAACTGGGCGTGCTGGGTTGGCCCATCTGGGAGAAGGAGGTTTCCACCTTTCCCTGGACCTATGACTGCGACGAGATCTGCTACATCCTGGAAGGCGAGGTGGTGGTCACGCCGGACGGTGGCGAGCCGGTCACCATCTCGGCGGGGGATCTCGTGCGCTTTCCCGCCGGCCTGTCCTGCACCTGGGAAATCCGCAAGCCCGTCAGGAAGCACTACAGCTTTCCCTGAGCCCGTCGAACGTGAAGAAACGTTTTCCAGCCTGCCGATCAGGCGGGAAAACCGTTTCTTCAGAAAAAACAATGCGTCCTGCTGGCTCAGCGCACGGCCCGGCGCCAGCAGGACAG
>CAZNLW010000085.1:0-10411 GCA_964574205.1 uncultured Rhizobiaceae bacterium
AAGGTTCTGACGATACATCGTCAGAACCTTGCGATTCACGGTCATCCAATCATCCTCAAAGTTCTTTCAACTCAATATCTTATCCATACTTCACATGCAACTCTATCGTTGTCGTTGCTCAACATGACGGAAGGTTTTCGGTCTCTGTCTCTCTGTCGTGGAGACAGAAAAACCTCTCTGGGCATTCGCCAATGCAATTGGCTGCCTTCAGGCGACGGCAGGGAACAGCGATGGAAAAGGGGCCTGCCGGTGTTTGCCGAGCAGGCCCCCTTTCCTTTTTCATCTGACGCGACGTTCTGACTCTGTCAGAGCGCGGCCTCGAGATTGGCCTCGGCAAACTCCCAGTTGGCCAGATGGTCGATGAAGACCTCCAGGAACCTGGGACGCAGGTTGCGATAGTCGATGTAGTAGGCGTGCTCCCAGACGTCGCAGGCAAGAATGGGCACGGCACCGTGCACGTAGGGATTTTCGGCGTTGGGCGTCTTCATGATGGTGAGCTTGCCATCCTTCAGCGCCAGCCAGGCCCAGCCGGAGCCGAACTGGGTCACGCCGGCGTTGATGAAATCCTCGCGGAACTTCGCAAAGCCGCCGAGATCGCGGTCGATCATCTCCGCCAGCTTGCCGGGCAGCTTGTCGCCCCCGCCGCCGGGCTTCATGCCCTCGAAAAAGAAGGTGTGGTTGAACACCTGGGCAGCGTTGTTGAACAAGCCCGGATTCCTGCCGAAGGATTCCTTGATGATGGTGATCTCGTCCTTGTCCTCCAGGCCGGAGCCGGCAAGCAGCTTGTTGGCGTTGGTCACGTAGGCCGCATGGTGCTTGTCGTGGTGATACTCCAGCGTCTCGGCGGACATGTGCGGCTGGAGCGCATCATAGGCATACGGCAGATCGGGCAGCTTGAACTCGAAAGCCATCTTGGCGGTCTCCCCTTCTCTCCGATTTGGAAATGAACGTAAATCCGGTGCTTCCCTTGTCACACGCGCGCCAAATCCGTGCACGCAAACGCACGAGAATCTGTGGACAAGGCAAAATGGTGCAGGCACAGACCTGCACAACGGCGCGAAAAGCGCCATTTCAGGCGCTACAGTAGTGAGTGCACGGGGCCAAGGCAACTGCCGGCCTTTTCGTCTGGCGGAACGGAAACCCCGCACGGGCAGCAGTGCCCTTGTGCACGGCATGTGTTGCACAAATCCTGCATGAACACGGCCGGGGACGCCCAGAAGCCGGCAAGAGATTGACGTTTCGCGCCAAATCTGTGCCATACTGGCACGGCATGGCCGCATCAGGGCAACCATGAGCGAGAGGAACAGCGCCCGCATGTGCGGAATCGACACCCAACAGCTGGAAACCTCGGCACGGCCGGCCTGGCTGTGGGATCCGGCGCGGCAGCGCATTGTCTGGGCCAATGCCGCAGCGGTCTCCCTGTTCGGCGAGGACGGGCTGCTGTCGCTGGCGGAGCGGTCCTTCGATGCACGCGAGCCGGGGGTGGCGGCCCTTGCCGCCATTCAGCCGGCGCTGAACGAGGCCGGCGAGAAGGGGCTGCCGCTGAAACTGGCCTTTCCTTCTGCCGGCATCGAGAAACCGCTGGACGTGCGGGTGCAGGCCCATGCCCTGCCGGACGGTCGCCCCGGGATCCTGGTGGTGGCCCGTGTGCCGGCTATGGAGAACAGCCCGCGCTTTGGCCATGTGCTGCGCGAGGTGCTGGAAGCCATGCCCCTGGCAGTGGCGGTGGTGGACGAGGCGGCGCGGCTTGTCTATGCCAACCCGGTGGCCATGGCGCTGGTGGGCGAGGAACAGCTGGGGGGGCTGCGTGCCTTCTTTGCCGATGCGACGACGGCTCGCGCCTTCCTGAAACGGGCGGCAGAGGCCGGCCTTGCTCATCTGACATGCGACATGCCTGCAGACAGGGCCGGCGCGTCCGAGGCCGTTTCCGGCAAGCGACGCCTCCGTATCACGGCGCGGCCCAGCGGAGAAGAAGGCGGCATGGCGCTGTTCACGCTGGTCATCGAGGACATTACCGAGCGCAGTCGGCTGGAAAAGGCCATGGAGCGGCAGGCCTGGCCGCCTCTGCCGCAGGCGCCAGGACAGCCACGACACCGTGACGCGAGCGACGCCGTGGCGCGCACCGTGGCAGCGGCTGTCGCCACGCCTTCCGACGTTGTGACCGAAAAACCATTGGCAACGGGCCGCCAAGCATCGCCTGCTGGTGATCAGGATGAGGGGACGACCTTATCGCCCCCGAGCGAACGATTGCCGCTTTCGGAAGAGGACATCCGCACCTTCCAGCGCCTCAGCGCCCACGAACCGCAGGAGGCAGGCCAGCCTGCCGATGCGGCCAAAGAAGAGACGGCGCCAGCGGGAGAGGAGAAGACAGACAAGCGGAACACGGCCGGCATGGAGGTCGCATCCGCTGATGACACCGCAAGCGGTCCTGCCGAATGCCGGCAGCCCCCCTCCCCTGCCCCGCCGGCGCAGGCGGCCGAAAAGGCTGGCATGTCCGCAGCGTCCGGGAGCGAAGACGGGACCGAAGTGGCCCATGCGGCGCGTGCTGTCGAAACGGTCCCTGCGGCCGGAAAGCCCATCGGGCAGGGAGAAGCTGCCTCCATTGGGCCCCGTCGTTCTGCCGCTGAGCGTAACGATGAGGATACCCCGGACGTGCCGGCCCTGGTGCGCAGTGTGCTCGATCACCGGCCGGCGCCCATCCTGCTGCATCGGGAAAAGGCATTCCTCTATGCCAACAAGGCGGCGCGAGAGATTTTCCGGCGCCCGCTTGCGGATGAAGGGTGGCATGCGCTCCTTGAAGCCTTGGCGCCTGTCGCGGATGGCGCCGTGACACAGCTTGCGGATGCGGAAGGACGCATTCTGGCCTTTCGCCTGAGCCGCGACGTGTTCCCCTGGCGGGATGGCGCCGTGGTGCAGACCACGCTCGTTCCCCTTCAGGCAGAAGAGGCGGAAAACCGCACGTCCGAGAAAAGAACGGAGACGACAGAAACGCCTCCCCCTCCGCGGTCTGCGCCTGCGGAGACGACCGATATCGGCCGCCGGGCGCACCTTGCGGACGTACGCCACGCGGATGATCCTCGCCCGGCGGCCCGCAACGCAGGCGGGCGGGTGCGCATCCTCTCCGTTCCTGCCGCCGATGGCACAAGAAAGGCGGTGCCGTCCGCCATGAATGACCAGGCCGCCAATCATCGGGAGAACTCCGGTGCGACCCCGGCAGAACGGCCACCACGGGCGGAGCGGTCGAAAGAGACCATTGTCGAGGCCTGCATGCCCGTGGAGCCGCTGGACGAAGAGCTGCGGGCCATACTCGACACGGCAACAGACGGCATCATCACGCTGAACCGGGATGGCGAGATCCTGTCCTTCTCGGCCGGAGCGGAAGCCCTCTTCGGCCTGCGCACGGCGGAGGTCGTTGGCCGGCCCTTCGTGGAGCTTCTGGAAGGCGATTCCCGCAAGGTGGTCGAGGACTACATGCAGGCCCTGGCCGGCGGCAACAGCCTGGCCGGCATCTATAACGAAGGCCGCGAGGTGACGGCACGCGTGGCCGGGGGCGGACAGATCCCCCTGTTCATCACCATCGGCCGGCTGGGACGCAACGACGAGGTGGAACGCCCGCCCAACAAGGCAGCCTTCTGCGTGGTGGTGCGTGATATCACCCAGTGGAAGAAGACGGAGAGCGAACTGCGGCGCGCCAAGGAGGAGGCGGAGCGCTCATCGGCCATGAAATCGGAGTTTCTGGCCGCCATCTCGCACGAGTTGCGCACGCCGCTCAATGCCATCCTCGGCTTTTCGGACGTGATGCGCAACGAGCGTTTCGGGGCCATCGGCAACGAGAAATACAAGGGCTATGCCAACGACATCTATCAGTCCGGCGAGCACCTGCTGTCGCTGATCAACGATCTGCTGGACCTCTCCCGCATCGAGGCCGGCAAGTTCGAGCTTCATTTCGAGGACGTGGATGTGGCCGCCGTGACCGAAGAAGCCCTGAACCTGATGAAGGAGGAGGCCGCGAAGGAGAAGGTGATCCTGCGCCGGGCCATCGCTGCCGATCTGCCGCGAGTGGTGGCCGATGCCCGCTCGCTGAAACAGATCCTGCTCAATCTTCTGTCCAATGCCGTGAAGTTCACCGGCAGCGGAGGCCAGGTGGTGCTCTCCGCACGCATGACGGAAAAGGGCGAGCTGGAGATTGCCGTGAGCGATACCGGCGAGGGCATGACGGCCGAAGAAGTGGAACGGGCGCTCAAGCCCTTCGAACGCATCACGGGCAAGGGCCGGCCGGAGAAACCCGGCACCGGTCTGGGCCTGCCACTGACCAAGGCGCTGGCAGAGGCCAATCACGCACGTTTCGAGATGGAAAGCGAGCCGGGCAAGGGCACGACAGTGCGAATCATCTTCCCCACCCAGCGCGTGCTGGCCTGAGGCGACCGGCGAGTCTTTCCGCCGGCGAGGGAAGGTCCGGCATGCACCGGCCTTTGCCGCCGGTTTTCCAGCCTGTCTTCACAAACGGTTGCATGAGCGACGCCGACGTGGTCCCCTTGTGTCTCGTGGGAAGCGGGCGGGAGACAGGGGCAGAGCGTTGATCAGGCTTTCCGGCATCCAGCAGGGACCCTTTTCCCTGCCACGGGCCTGCGCCCGGGCTGGCGCACGTGCGCTGATCGGATTTGTCCTGGCCTGCTTGTTCAGTCTTGCCGCGGCGGCTGCGCCCGGGGCAGACGATCATGTGCCCGCAGTGGAGACGCTGCTGGCGCGCGAGGATCTGCGCCCTCTGCTGAAGCCGGTGGCCGCGCCAGCCGGAAGCGCGGCGATCACTCTCGAGGCCGGAAAACGGCGGATTGTCCTTGCCCTGCCGGGGAAAGCCGACAGGCCCATGCTGTGGCAGGTGCTCCTGATGCGCGTGACGCCTGTGAACGCCGCAGCACCCGATACCGGCATGGCGGAGCATGACAAGGAAAGGCGGAAGGAGCCGGTGCGTCATCTCCGCCTTTTCCTGGGACAGCCGGGAATTGCCGGTGCCGGCATGCGGCCACTGGCGGTGCCGCCGGTGATCCTGCAGGCGGCCGTGAGTGCAGGTGTGCGCATCCTGGGGCGGGATGCGCGCAGCCTGCATCTGCAGCTTGCCGACGGAACGGAGGTGGTGGCCGTGGCCTTCGTGCCATCCGGACCGCTGGCACGGCCGGTGCGGCTGGAGCCACTGGAGGACGGCAGGCAGGCGCCCTTGGCGGATGTGGCCTTTGCCGGGCTGTTGCTGGGCATGACGCTGCTGCTCATGGGCTCGCTGATCGTGCTGCACATCCTGCGCCCCCTGCCGCTACTTCCAGGGCTGATAGTGATGAGCGGCGGCACCACCGTGTTCGTCTTCATCAACGGCGGGCTGGCGGAGGCAGGGCTGGGTGGCCAAGTGTCCGCCATGACCCTGGAGCGACTCCAGCTGGGCGCGGAAGGCCTGCTGCTGCTGGGCCTGGCCTTGTGGCTGCGGGCCCGCTTTCAGGGCGCAGACAAGGAACGCAAGGTTCGGGATGGCCTCTCCTTCAGCAGGCGTGTGAAAGCATGGCTGCTGCCTCTCGGGGCAGGGCTGGCGATCCTGGCCGCCCTGACCGTTCCAGCGAAGGGCGCCGTGCTGGTGCGCGGTCTGCTTCTGCTGCTCACACTGATGGCGCTTTGGGAAAGCTGGCAGGCGCGCCGGCAGCAGCATCACGAGCCGCAGCTCATCTCCTTCATCCTGCTTGCCATGTGGCTGCTGGGCGCGGCAACGGCACTGGCCGGATGGCTGCCGGCGCAGACGGCCGACATGGGGCTTTCCGCCGGACTGGTGGTGATCATGGTATCGCTGGGTACCGGGATGCTGCAGGTGGTGATGGCACCGGGGGAGAGGCTACGACGGTTGCTGGACGATGCCGGTCGGCGGGCCCTGGCCGTCCAGGCGGCAGGGCTGGCCGTGTGGGACCTGGACCTGGAGACGGGCGAACTGTTCGTGAGCGAGGCGCTGGGGCATCAGCTCGGCCTGGGCGAGACGGCGCTGGAAGGCGAGGCAGCCCAGTCCCGCTTCCGGCAGCTTGTGCATCCCCTGGACATTGCCGGTTACAACATGGCTCTGCTGGCGCTGCGGGAGAAAGGCGGCCGCATTTCCCTGCCCCTGCGGCTGCGCACGGCAGACGGGCGCTATCGCTGGTTTCTGCTGGAAGCCCGAGCCCTGCATCCGAGCGGACCCAGGCGGCCGCCGCTGCGCATCTCCGGCGTGCTGATCGATATCACGGCGGCACGGCACACGGAGGAACGGCTGCTCTCCGATGCCGTGCGCGACCGGTTGACGGGTCTGCCCAACCGGGCCCTGTTCATGGACCGGCTGGCCCGGGCACTGGCACGACTGGAGGCACAGGGGGACAGCGGGGGGCAGACCGAGGCGGCACCACATCTGTATCTCGTGGACATCGACCGCTTCCGCAGCATCAACGACGCCTGGGGCCACGATACCGGCGATGCCGTCTTGCGCGAGGTGGCCCGACGCCTCGGCCGCTTCGTCGGACGCACGGACACGCTGGCACGACTGGGGGGAGACCAGTTCGCGATGATCCTGGACCTCTCCCGGGTGGACACGGATGCGGTGACCCTGGCGCGTCGCATCCAGCGGGCCCTGGCCGTTCCGGTGGAAGTGGGCGTGCATGACGTGCGGGTGACGGCCAGCATCGGCATCGCACGACTGGATCCGGCCTGCCGGCCTCCGGAGGCGATGCTGCGGCGGGCGGAAATCGCGCTTTTTGCCGCACGCGAGGAGGGCCCCGGGCAGGTGGCGCTGTTCACCCGCGAAATGCTGGGCCAACGCACGCGTCTCGTCACCCTGGAGCAGGATCTGCGCACGGCACTGGCGCGGGGAGAGATGGACCTCGTCTATCAGCCCATCATGCACGTGAATACGGGCGCCATTGCCGGTTTCGAGGCCCTGGTGCGCTGGGAGCATCCGGCGCTGGGCCCGGTGCAACCCGATGCCTTCGTGCCACTGGCGGAGGAACTGGGCCTCGTCGGCGAGCTCACCGAGGTGGTGCTGGAGAAGGCGGCACGCGATCTCGGCGTGTGGCAACGCGCCTTCCGCACGGCTGGATCGCTTCATGTGGCGGTCAACATCTCGTCGCTGGACCTGCTGAACGCGGATTTTGCACGGCGGCTCAAGGCCCTGCTCCAGCGTGAGGGCATCGCACCGGAAACCCTGCGCCTGGAACTCACGGAGGCCACCATCGTGCAGGATCCGGAGCGGGGGCGGCGGATGGTGGAGATGCTGGCGGACATGGGCGTGCGTGTGGCCTGTGACGACTTCGGCACGGGCTTTTCGTCGCTGGCCATCATCCGCGATCTGCCCTTCTCCACGCTCAAGCTCGACCGTTCGCTTCTTGTTGCCGGAACGGATGCCCTGCGAGCCGCCATCATTCTGCGCAGCATCGTGGACATGGCGCATGCGCTGGACATGGAGGTGGTCGCCGAGGGCATCGAGACGGCCGAGCAGCTGGACCTTGTCCGCGACCTGGGCTGCGATTTCGCGCAGGGGTGGCATGTGGCGCGCCCCCTTACGGCCCGCCAGGTGACCGAAACCCTGACACGACTGGCCCTAGGCCTTTCCGATCACGAACGGCTGACCCATTTCCGCGACTTTCTGGATGCCCTGAGCGGCGAGAAAGAGATCCGTCGGCGACCACCCTCCGCCGGCAGTGGTGGCTGAGATGCCGAAAATCCCTTGAGACTGTCCTGCACGAGGCTTCACATTCGACTGCCGTCGCCAGGGTGCCCTGACCTTTCAGAGTCGAACGTGAAGAAAAGTTTTCCAGCCTGCCGAGCAGTCTGGAAATACCTTCCTTCAGAAAAAACAATGCGTCCTGCTGGCTCAGAGCACGGCTCGGCGCCAGCAGGACAGCATTTCCGGCTCGAATGAAATCGAAATCTTCTGACGATACATCGTCAGAATCTTGCGATTCACAGCCATCCCATCATCCGCAAAGTTCTTGCAACTCGATACCTTGTCTATACTTCACATGCGACTCCAGAGGTGAGTCTCAATGATTTTTCATTTGACCTTCCAGTTGATGGAAGCCCGAGCCTGGTTCCGCCACTGCCCGGGAACGGCAAGCGGCGCATGCAGACCTTTGCCCGTGATCATGGAATGGAGGGATTGCGCATGCGAATGGACTGGAAGGTCGTGGCCATCATTGGTGGCGTGGTGGTGATCGGCGCGGCCTGGTGGAATCGCTCGCCCCAGGGGGCGGGCAGCGGCCATGTCGGATTTCTGCAGCCGGACGATCCGGTCATCGTGGCCCGCGGCGAACGGCTCTACATGGACTTCTGCGCCTCCTGCCATGGCGCCAATCTGGAAGGCCAGCCGGGCTGGCGTGCCGGCCCGGGCAAGGCGCCGCCACACGATGCGAGCGGGCATACCTGGCATCATCCGGATGCGCAACTGTTCCGGATCACGCGGGACGGCACAATCGGACGCCTCCCCAACGGGGCCATGCCGGGCTTTGCCGGGAAGCTCACGGACGACGACATCGTGGCCGTGCTCTCCTACATCAAGAGCCGCTGGCCGGCACGCATCCGCGCCGTGCACGACCGCATCAACAGGCGGGCAGCGCGCCGCAGTGGCTAGCCCTTTTCCGCCGGGCCCGTGGCGCCACCGTGCCCGAACCCATCGTGAAACGGCATTCCACAACCTGGACCCGCCCTCTCCTTGCGACGGCTTGACGCTTGCACGAGCGGGGGGCGCGGGATTAGAGAAGGCTTGGGGGTGATGCACACTGCCGCGACAGCCGGCTCAGGGCGCATCCTTGGCCTCAAGGCGCAGTCTTGGCCGCATGCCGGGAGAGACACGCCGCCCAGCTGTCGCGTGTCGCATGCCTCATCCCCGCCTGCTGACCGGAGCCGACACGCACCGGATGCACGATCAACAGAAAGATGGCGACATGCGGCCCTCTACTCGCCCTTTCCGGCATGCGGGAGAGCGGCCGGGACGACAAATGCCGATTTCTCCGGCAGCAGGCCGTCCGATCACACAAGAAGAGAAAGGGAGTGGAGATGGCGCACATCGTTGTCATGGGGGCCGGCATCGGCGGCATTCCGACGGCCTACGAGCTCAAGGAAGTGGTGGGCGCAGGCGATACCATCACGGTCGTGAACAACCGGCCCTACTTCCAGTTCACGCCGTCCAACCCCTGGGCCGCCGTGGGCTGGCGCAAGAGGGAGGACATCATCATCGACATGGGTCCGGTGTTCGCCCGTCATGGCATCAACTTCGTGCCCAAGGCGGTGACCAAGATCCTGCCCGAGGAAAACAGGCTGGAGCTGGAGGGCGGCGAGACGCTGGACTACGACTATCTCGTCATTGCCGCCGGCCCCGAACTGGCCTTCGACGAAATCGAGGGACTGGGGCCGGAGGGGGGCTTTACCCATTCCGTCTGCACCATCGACCATGCCGAGAAGGCCTATGCGGACTGGGAGCGGTTCTGCGCCGATCCCGGCCCCATCGTCGTCGGGGCGGTGCAGATGGCCTCCTGCTTCGGGCCGGCCTACGAGTTCGCCGCCATCATGGACACGGACCTGAAGCGCCGCGGCATCCGCGACAAGGTGCCGATGACCTTCGTCACTTCCGAGCCCTACATCGGACACCTGGGCCTGGGGGGCGTGGGTGACACGAAAGGGCTCCTCGAATCCGAGTTCCGTGATCGCAACATCAAGTGGATCACCAACGCCCGTGTGGACAAGGTCGAGGACGGGGTGATGCATGTCACCCAGGTGGACGAGTTCGGCGAAGAGAAGAAGAAGCACGAGCTGCCCTTCAAGTTCTCCATGATGCTGCCGGCCTTCCGCGGCGTGCGGCCGGCCATGGGCATCGAGGGGCTGGCCAATCCGCGCGGCTTTATCATTGTGGACAAGCACCAGCGCAATCCGAAATACCGCAACATCTTCGGTGTGGGCGTGTGCATCGCCATCCCGCCACTGGAAGAGACGCCGGTGCCCGTTGGCGTGCCGAAGACAGGCTACATGATCGAGTCCATGGTCACGGCCACGGTGCAGAACATCGGGCAGCTGCTGCGCGGGGAGGAACCCTCGCACGAGCCCACATGGAACGCCCTGTGCCTGGCGGATCTGGGCGACAAGGGGGTGGTGTTCTTCGCCAAGCCGCAGAATCCGCCACGCAACGTGAACTGGTCCACGGAGGGCAAGTGGGTGCACCTGGCCAAGATCGCCTTCGAGAAATACTTCCTGCGGAAGGTGCGCAAGGGGGTTTCCGAGCCCTTCATCGAGAAATACCTGCTGGGTATCGTGAAGATGCACCGGCTCAAGTGACCCTCTCGATTCTTCAGGCCCTGCGACGAGGAAAGGCGCTGGCCCCTGACCAGCGCCTTTCCTGTTTTTCTGCATCATGCATCACGGA
>CAZNLW010000086.1:0-10168 GCA_964574205.1 uncultured Rhizobiaceae bacterium
TTATGGAAAAAACAGCCCTGTCCGGGACAGCCCCAAAAGGTTTTCCAGCCTGCTCGGCAGGCTGGAAAACTTTTCGTCGCGTCCGACTGAAGCTGTGGAGAGAGAATGCGCCGGTTTCAGCATGACCGCTCGCCGTGGCCGGCATCGCCCGCCGCTTTCCTTTCACCGCGCGCCGGCGCATGCCCCACCACCTCGCCATTCTCGATGATGGGAATGAGGCCGTCTTCCTCCCGCCTCTCACCCGGCAGGACGAGCCCGGCGGAGATCACGAGCTTCGCTGCATCCTCCACGGAGATATCGAGGATGCGCACCTCGTCTCGGTGCACGAAAAAGAGAAAGCCCGAAGTGGGATTGGGCGTGGTGGGCATGAAGCAGGCCAGCATGGGACTGCCCGGGGTGAGCCCCAGCTCGCCGGAATCGAGTTCACGCGCGATGAAGGCCACCACGTGCACACCCTTGCGCGGATATTCGAGCAGGCCCACGCTCTTGAAATTCCGGGATCCCTGAGAGAGGGCCGTGGTGAAGATCTGCTTGGTGCCGCGATAGATGGAGCGCAGCACCGGCATCCGTTCCAGGATCCGCTCCCACCAGCCGAGAATCGAACGCCCCACCAGATTGGCCGTGAAAAAGCCGATGAGGGTGATCACCACCACCGTGAACACAAGCCCCACCCCCGGCACGGTGAAGGGCAGATAGTTGTCCGGATTGTAGACATCGGGAATGAGCGGCTTCACCCAGCGGTCGAACAGCGACACGAACCACCAGGCGATCCAGATGGTGATGGCAATGGGCGCCACCACCACCAGCCCTGCCAGAAAATAGCCGCGCAACCGTCCCATTGGCGCTCTCGTCCTCGCAATTGCGGACCACGGAGATTCCGACTCCCGCAAAGTCCAGTCCCGACGTGCTCACGGCCCCTTCCGGCCGGCCATTCCGAATCGGGAAGGGAAATCTCCGGGCAGGAACAGCCCGCCCGCATCCGTCACCTCCGCCGCAGACAGACCCCCAGGCCCAGGCGCCAGCGGAGCCGGACACGTCCACCGAAAGTCGATACGCACCATCACCGCCACTTTTCTACGCCCTTGACCAGGCATTGCAAGTCCGTTGCCGCCGCCCGTCAGCACCGGCCCTTCTTCATTGTGCGCAAAGACAACAAACAGGATGACACGCCCGGACTTGATCGGATGGATTTTCTGGCAGAAGCTGGAGATATCAGATACTGCCGGCAATGCCACTCAAGGCCGGGCAGGAAATTTCGCAAGGGGGAGACACAGGCCATGGCCATCTACGCGCTGGACGGACATGCCCCCAGGCTGCCGCCGAAAGGTGAGTATTTCATAGCACCCACGGCAGCCGTCATCGGCCGGGTAACATTGGAAAGACAGGTCTCCATCTGGTTCGGGGCCGTGCTTCGTGGCGACAACGAGCCCATTGTCATCGGCGAGGGCAGCAATATCCAGGACAATTGCGTGCTGCACACGGATCCCGGCTTTCCCCTCACCATCGGCCGCAATGTCGTGGTGGGCCACGCGGTGATTCTGCATGGCTGCACCATCGGAGACAACGTGCTGGTCGGCATGGGCGCCACCATCATGAACGGGGCGAGGATCGGCGAAAATGCCGTCATCGCTGCCGGTGCGCTCATTCCCGAGGGCAGGGAAATTCCCCCCAAGGCGCTGGTCGTGGGCATGCCCGGCAAGGTGCGCCGCACCCTCACCGACGATGAAGTCGCACGGCTCCTCGCCGGAGCGGAAACCTACCGGAAGAAGATCCCCCGCTATCTCGCCACGCTGGAGCCGCTGTCCGAGACCTGAAGCAGGTCATGACGACAAGGCAACCGGTTCACATCGGTGCAGCGCCAAAGGCACTTCGCCTTGCGTCGGACACCTGCAACTTCCCGAATCCGGCGAATTCGGCCCTGCCGGCGGCGGGTCAGGCTCCTGAGCCGGCAGGACTCCGCGCGTTTCCTGAAGAAAGGAAGCTCCGGCCTCCCATACAGACCGGAAAACCGTTCCACAACCTTCAGGCTCAGTAGCCCCCCTTGCGCTTGCTCTCGGGCAGGCCCGCGATGCGCCCGGCCTGCTTCGAGGGGTCCTTGGGAAACAGTTCGTAGACGTCCTTCTGCTTCACCTTGGTACCCCACTTCTCGCTCATGGCCTTGATGATGGTGCGGGTGTTCGGCTGGTTGCCGTTGTTGTTGAAATACTCGTCCCGCAGATAGTTGATGATGTCCCAATGCTTCTCCGTCAGCGTGATGCCCTCGGCCTCCGCCATGGCCTCGGCGAGCTCCTCGCTCCAGTCCGCGGTATTGACGAGATAGCCGTTGGCATCGGTCTCGATCTCGCGACCCTTGAAGTTGAAGCCCATCGTCCCTCTCCTCTCTGCTTGGCCGGGCGCCATGCGGCCACGACCTGCCCCATGCCGCCCGCGACAAGATCCCGGGTCCGTATATCTCATGAGGCCAGCATCTGTTCAATGCGCGCAATGGCATCATCAAGCGCGCTTTCCCGCCATGCGGAGGAAGCCGGCACAGGTGCGATGCCCCTCCCTGCCTCCTCCTCGCCATCGGCGCCATCCAGCCACTGCGCCATTCCCTTGTCCACGAGGCGTGTGCAGAAAGCCGCCATGTCCCTCGGCGGCGAAAGCAGCCCGTGCACCGCCAGCCACCGCAGGATCCCCTGCTCCGCCCGCCAGCGTGGTGCCAGCCGGCTGCGCCGCAACGGAAAGAGGAACACCGGCCGCCCCGTGCGCACCGCTTCCGCGATCATGGAGGCAGAATCCGCCGTCACCACGAACCGGTCGGCCAGGGTCAGCAGCGCCCGATGCGGGTTGTCCGCCTCTCCCCATGCCGCTCGCCAGTAGTAGAAGTAGCCCGGCTTCTTCAGGGTCTCGTGCAGGGCACGGGCCTGGCGCAGCCCTGTGCGCGGCGATGTGGAAACGATCCAGCTCCCCCCGTCCCGGCGGGCAAGCGCCATCACCACTTCTCCCAGCCGCTTGGCCGCTGCCGCATCGAAGATGAGCGGCCAGCGGGCCCCGCCCACCAGCACGCCGGTCAGCGGCCGTGGCAGATCCGCCCAGGCCTTGCGCCAGCGCGCGATGTAGGCATCATCCGGAGCCGACATGGGCAATGTGGGCGGCAGGTCCAGCATCACCACGTTGGATGCAGGCGGCAGACCGTATTGCGCCGTGCTCAGCACCAGATCGAACCATGCAAGCGGTGCCCGCGGCCGCCCCAGCCAGATCAGACGCACCGGCCCGCTCCCTTCCCGCGCCGCCTGCCGCCGCACCCACCGCGCCACCGGCACCGGGCGCCGCCCCACGCCGATCACGCCATCCGGCCACGGCGATGCAATCCGCGCCCGTGCCTCGCTCGAAAGCACGGCCAGCGTCGGCGGCAGCAGCCCGTTGGGCAGCATGCGCAGTAGCGACCAGCCCAGGGGCTTCTCCTCGATCATGGCACCGGTGCGCGCCGCCACCAGAGCGCCCAGGGCCCGCGCCTGCGCATTGTCGCCGGCCCGATGCCCCGTGAGCAGCCAGATGCGCGGCCGCGCACCTTCACGTCTCGCCCCGTCTGCCCTCTGCAGGCTGTCCTCGCCCATGGCCGCCCCGCCTCACTCCTTGCGGCCGAACATCCGCTCCAGATCATCAAGCGTGATCTCCACCCACGTCGGCCGGCCGTGGTTGCACTGTCCGGCCCGCGGCGTGCGCTCGATCTGCCGCAGCAAGGCATTCATTTCCGCAAGGGTCAGCCGCCGCCCGGCGCGCACCGCGTGATGGCAGGCAAAGGTGGCCAGCCAGTGATCGATCCGTTCCTGCAATGCCTGTGGCGCGCCCTCCGCCAGGAGGTCCGCCGCCACGTCGCGCACGAGCCCCGCAATGTCGCCATCGGCCAGCACCGCCGGCACCTCGCGCACGGCCACCGCATCCTCGCCGAAGGAATCCATCACAAGCCCCAGTGTCGCCAGCTCTTCCGCTGCCGCCAGCAGGGCCTCGCGCGAGGCGGCATCGAGGGTCACCACCTCGGGCACCAGCAGCGCCTGTGTCTCCACGCGTCCTTTCGCCCGCTGGGCCTTCAGCCGTTCCAGCACGATGCGTTCATGGGCCGCATGCTGATCCACGATCACCAGCCCCCGCGCCGTCTGTGCAATGATGTAGGTGCCATGCACCTGCCCGATGGCTGCCCCCAACGGATGGGATTCGCCCTCGGTAACCGATACCGTGGCCTCGCCTTTCGCCACGGCCGTTTCGACAGCCACATCCGCCCCCCGCACCATGGGCGGCATGGCCAGCGGCAGACGCGCTTCGGCCGATCCCTCGGCCGCGGTCTCGCCTTCCGGGCTCACCGGCGCGAAAGCACATGCGGTCTCTTCCGCCACGTCGAGGGGCGCCTGCATGGCCACGGACAACCGCGCCATTGGCGGCGGCAGGGGGGAGCGTTCCGCCCCCCTGCCGGAAAAGGGGGCGGGTCCAGCGGCAGGACCATCGGCAGCACCATTGGCACTCGCCCGCGCCTTGTTCGCCAGCGCCCGCCCCAGCACCGGCGCGCTGCGCCAGCCGGACGCCGTCAGTCCCTCGCGCAGGGCGCGGATGATGAGCGACCGCACCAGCGCCGGATCGCGAAAGCGCACCTCCCGCTTGGCCGGATGCACGTTCACATCCACAAGTTCCGGCAAACAGCGCACATGCAGGACCGCCAGCGGATGCCGCCCGCGGGCCAGCACGTCCGCATAGGCCGCCCGCAGGGCGCCCGCAAGCAGCCGGTCCTGCACCGGCCGCCCGTTCACGAACAGATACTGCTGATCCGGCTGCCCGCGCGAATAGGTGGGCAGGGAGGCCACGCCCACCACGGCATATCCCTCCCGCTCGCCGGAGACGACGAAGGAGGCCTCCACGAAATCCCGCCCCAGAATGGCGGCAACGCGTGCGTTTTCCGATTCTGCCGGCAGATCCAGCACCTGCCGCCTTTCGGTGACGAGGGTAAAGGCCACGGCCGGATGGGCCAGGGCCAGACGCCGCACCGTCTGCGCCGCCTCCAGAGCCTCCGCCCGCGGACTTTTCAGAAACTTCAGCCGCGCTGGCGTGGCATGGAAGAGATCGCGCACCGAAACGGTGGTGCCCGGCGCCCGTGCAGCCGGCCGCAGTCCCTCCACGCGCCCGCCAGCCACACGGATCTCCCAGGCCTCTGCCGCATCATGCGGTCGCGAGATGATGGACAGCCTGGCCGCGGCAGCGATGGAGGCCAGCGCCTCGCCACGAAAACCCAGCGTGGTGATGCGCACGAGAGAGTCATCATCCAGCTTCGAGGTGGCATGGCGCTCCACCGCCAGCGGCAGCTCCTCGCGGGCAATGCCGCAGCCGTCATCCCGCACCTCGATCAGGGTGCGCCCTCCGTCACGGAAGATCACCTCGATGCGCCGCGCCCCGGCATCGAGTGCGTTTTCCACCAGCTCCTTCACCACGGCCGCCGGGCGCTCCACCACTTCGCCCGCGGCAATGCGGTTGACGATCGTCTCCGGCAGACGGCGGATGGGCATGGAGCAGCAAGCCTCCCCGATACACGGTTCGCACCCCGGCAAGAGGCCGGAATCGTTTTTCGGTGCGCCCATTCTGCCTGCACCGGCCCTGCCGATGCAAACCGGCCGGCCGCGTCATCCACGGCCGGCCGGCGCCTGGTCGGCATCCCGTCTCCGGGTCTGCCGCCAGAGGGAAGCTCTCCACCCATGCAGGAATCACGGCCGCCACCCTGCCGGCAATCCCTTCACGAAACCCTGCTGTCCCGGGCGCTGGGCGCCATCGAACTGTGCGCATGCCCCGCGCCGTGCTCATCCCCATGGTCATGGGTGCAGGCCAGCTCATCGCATGCGCCACGGCTTTCGCTTTCCGGCGGCGAGCCGCCCCCTTGCGCGCTGCGCCACTCCGCCCAGGCCTGCTGCAGGATGCGCATGGCGGAAGAGGTGAACAGCGCCGCCATGGCCATGGCCACCACCAGATCCGGCCATGGCGTGCCCGTCATCCACACCAGCGCCGCCGCCCCGATCACCGCCACATTGCCGATGGCATCGTTGCGCGAGCACAGCCACACCGAGCGCACGTTGGCATCGCCATCCTTGTAACGCACAAGCAGCAGCACCGAAGCCACATTGGCCGCCAGCGCAAGAAGGCCGATGGCCCCCATCACCGGTGCCTCCGGCGTGCGCAGGACGAAGAAGCTCCACAGCGTGGATCCCGCCACCCACATCCCCATGAGCAGCAGTGACACGCCCTTCGCCAGCGCCGCCGCGGCCCGCACCCGCAGCGGCATGCCGATCACCGCCAGCGAGATGCCGTAGGTGAGCGTATCGCCCAGGAAATCGAGCGCATCCGCCTGCAGCGCCCGCGAGCCCGCCAGCGCCCCGCCGACGATCTCCACCAGGAACATCAGACCGTTGATGGCGATCACCATCCACAGCCGCCGCCGATACGCGGGCGCCGTGCCATCGAAGGTGACATTCCCGCCACAGCCGCAGCCACCCCCACCGCCGCCCATGCCACAGGTTGTTCCCATGTCGCTCCGCCGCCTCCCTGCTGCCTTGCCACTGTCACCCTGTTTTTCGCCACCCGTGGCCGACAGCGCACCCAATGGCACGCATCCGCCTTGCGCCATCGCAAGCCTGTCGTGCATCACCAGGCAAGCGCGAGATATCGGCCTTTGACGTTCACCGGCCCGCTCCCTGCAATGCTTGTAGATTCATGAGGGCATGCCACCACGGGCACGGCGGATATCCATGACGGTCTGGCGTCGGCAACGCGTGTAGATTCGTAGATTCAAGGCCGCCATGATTTGCAACTTCCGGCCAATGGTGGTGGAATGACGGCTTAGCACCTACAACGCTTGTAGATTCAAGAGGAAATCGTTCGCATGGCGGAATATTCCATTGGCGAGGTAGCCCGATACACGGGCAGCAGCTGCCAGCTCGTGCGCTGGTATGAGGAACAGGGGCTGTTGCCGCCCCCGCGACGCACCGCCGGTGGCCAGCGCCGCTATGACGAGGCGGCGCTGAAGCGGCTGCTCTTCATTCGCCATGCCCGCGAGCTGGGCTTTTCGCTGGAGGACATCCGCGCCCTGCTGAACCTGGCGGACCATCCCGAGGCCTCCTGCAGCGATGCCGACAACATTGCCCGCCGCCAGCTGGCCAATGTGCGCGCGAGGATCGCCGAGCTGCAGACGCTGGAGAAGGAACTGGAACGCATGATCACGGAATGCCCCGCCGGCGAGGTGCGCCGGTGCCGGGTCATCGAGGTCATCTCCGACCATGCCCGCTGCCGCTATCATGGTCAGGCCTCCGCGGAATCGCCGGATGAACGGCTTCCGGCGTCCGGTCCGGTCGGGACATCGCCGGCCTCCTGACGTTCCCGCTCCTTGCGCCGGGGTCTTCCTGCGTCCCATGGCGCCTTGACGGACACACGGCACGCCCCTAAACGGGCGCCATGCAGATCGATCCCGACTGGTTTGTCTCGTTTGTGGTCTTCGGCTTTTCCACGGCTGGCACGCCGGGGCCCAACAACATGATGCTGGCCGCCTCCGGTGCCACCTTCGGTCTGCGCCGCACGGCCGCCCACATCACCGGCATCGCGCTGGGCTTTCCGGCCATGATCGCCGCTGTGGGGCTGGGCCTGGGCGAGGTCTTTCTCCGCTTTCCCCAGATCCAGGAAGGCCTGAAATGGATCGGCAGCGCCTACCTGCTCTATCTGGCCTGGAAGATTGCCACTGCGGCCGGAACAGACCCGACGCAGACCCGTGCCGAGCATCGCGGCCGACCGCTCACCTTCTGGCAGGCGGCAGCCTTTCAGTGGGTCAACCCCAAGGCCTGGACCATGGTCATGGCCATGCTGGCCGTCTACGCCGGACACAATGGCGCCTATCTCGCGGACGTGATCGTGATGTCCACGACCTTTGTCGGCATCGCCTTCGTCACGGCCACGACCTGGGCCGTCATCGGCGTCGGGGCGGCCCGCTTGTTGTCACCGGCACGGCTGATCTTGTTCAACCGCATCCTGGCCGCCCTCATGGTGGTCTCCCTCGTACTCGTGTGGACCTGAGCCGGACGTGAAAACGAAGGGGACACGATCTTTCCCGCGATGCCATATGGAAAGCGATGCAGCCGGCCATGTTTGACTTGCGGCCACCGGCAAGGCTATGCATCTGCGCGTGCCGGCAGGCCGCAATTGTTGCCGGGGCAGGCCAGACGGCAGTCCGGCACGAAAGCTCGGGGGCATCCTCCCACGTTCGCCATGCCGTCGGGCTTGGCATGGCCGTGACATCACGCCCGGCAGCACCCGGGATGGGGTCCGTCAACGTCCCCGCAACCTTCATTGGAGAGACTGCCAGGCATGTTCGCCAGGCGAGAGAAGCTGTCGTTGCTGCGGCGCATCCGGCTGTTCCTGTTTCCGCCGGTTGGGCTGAAGCGCGCCTATACCTACATCTGGTATCGCGCCCGACGCATTGCCGCCTCGCCGCACAAGGTGGCGCTGGGCTTCGCCTGCGGGGCGTTCGTCTCGTTCACGCCGTTCATCGGCTTTCACTTCATCCTCGCCGGCCTGCTGGCATGGATCCTGCGCGGCTCCATCATTGCCTCCGCCTTTGGCACTTCCGTGGGCAATCCCGTGACCTTTCCCTTCATCTGGTGGGCCACCTACAATCTGGGCGGATGGCTGCTGGGCTACGAACACAAGGGCGAGATTCACATCGCGCTGCCCCAGGGCCTGTGGCACCTGCTGCTGCATGATCCGGTGGCCTTCGGCAAGGCCTTCTGGGAGGCGCTGGGGCCGGTGCTCCTGCCCATGATGGCCGGTGCCCTGCCCCTGGGGGGCATCTGCGCGGTGATCTGCTACATGCTGGTAAAACCGGCCGTGGAGCGGTATCAGGAACGCCGGCGCCAGGCCATCGCCCGGCGCATCACGCGCCAGGAGGCGGCGGAATAGCCGCCCGCCGCCAGTTCCGCCCCACAAGCCCCCTGCCCCGCCCCGAATCGCGGAACCTGTGCCCATGATCATCGGCATCGGCAGCGACATCGTGGACATGCGACGCATCGCCCGCCTTCTGGAGCGCCATGGTCCCCGTTTCCTGCACCGGGTCTATGCGCCCCTGGAGCGGCAGGTCGCGGCCGGACATGCCGATCCCGTGCCCTATCTCGCGCGCCGCTTCGCCGCCAAGGAAGCCGTGGCCAAGGCTCTGGGCACCGGCTTCCGCCAGGGCGTGGGGTGGACGGACATCGCCATCGTCAGCGACGATCTGGGCGCACCGAAGGCACGGCTCTCCGGCCGGGCAGCGGCGCGCCTGCAGAGGATCACACCGCCGGAGCACGTGGCCGTGATTCATGTCTCCCTGAGCGACGAGCCCCCTCATGCCCTGGCTTTCGTGATCATCGAGGCGCATCGCCCCTTGCCTTCTGCTGCCTCCTCGCAGTCCGCCGGCTGAGAACCACCGGGACCACACCGCCTGCCTCATGCGCTGCATCAACGACCATTGCGGCAGGAATGCCACAAGTGCTGGCAAAATGACGTTCGGGCCGGTCCATCCGATTGACTGGCACGCCGGCAGTGCCTAACAACCCTCGGAAAGGGGTGTCGTGTGTCCGGGGGCGACAAGGGAACATTCACCACACAGGATGCAGGACGAAGGGAAGCCTTTCGTGACGGAACGGGTGGAAAGGCGTGAAGGCGAGAGTCTGTGGGAGACCGTGAAGGTTGTCCTGCAGGCGCTGCTCATCGCCTTTGTCATCCGCACCTTCTTCTTCCAGCCGTTCAACATCCCTTCCGGTTCCATGATTCCCACCCTGCTGGTGGGCGACTATCTCTTCGTCAACAAGCTCTCCTACGGCTATTCGAAGTATTCCTTCAATTTCAGCGTCTCGCTCTTCGGCACGGAGCTCTTCCGTTTCGGCCCGGTGCCCATCGAGGGGCGCCTCTTCGCCGCCCCGCCGCGGCGGGGAGACGTGGTCGTCTTCAAGCTGCCCAGTGACCCGAAGACGGATTACATCAAGCGCATCATCGGCCTGCCGGGCGACCGCATCCAGGTGAAGGGCGGCGTGCTCTACATCAACGGCCAGGCCGTGAAGCGCGAGCGGGTGGAGGACTACGTGGTGCCCGACGGGCCGGAGGCCGGCCGCCGCATCCGCCGCTATCGCGA
>CAZNLW010000087.1:0-10070 GCA_964574205.1 uncultured Rhizobiaceae bacterium
AGCCGGCTGGCTGCTATGACGACATCGAGGCCACGGACACCTTCGTGCTGTGGGGGTCCAACATGGCGGAGATGCACCCCATCCTGTGGTCGCGCGTGACCAATCGCCGGCTGACCCACGACAAGTGCCAGGTGCACGTGCTCTCGGTGTTCCGCAACCGTTGCTTCGAGCTGGCGGACAATCCCATCATCTTCAAGCCGCAGACGGACCTGGCGATCGCCAACTTCATTGCCAACTACATCATCGAGAAGGGTGCCTACAACAAGGAGTTCATCGAGAAGCACGTCCACTTCAATGTCACGCCCACGGACATCGGCTATGGTCTGCGGCCCGAGGATCCGCGCGAGAAGAAGGCCAAGAACCGCGGCAAGGGCAAGCTGACGAAGATCACTTTCGACGAGTACAGGAAACTCGTTTCCAAATACACGGCGGACTATGTCTCCGAGCTCTCCGGCGTGCCCAGGGAGCAGCTCATCAAGCTGGCCGAGGCCTATGCCGACCCCAACCGGAAGGTCGTGTCCTTCTGGACCATGGGCTTCAACCAGCATACCCGCGGCACGTGGGTGAATGGCCTCGTCTACAACATCCACCTGCTCACGGGCAAGATTGCCGAGCCGGGCAACTCGCCCTTCTCGCTCACCGGCCAGCCGTCCGCCTGTGGCACGGCGCGCGAGGTGGGCACCTTCACGCATCGCCTGCCGGCGGATCTCGTGGTGAAGAAGGACGAGCACTGCAAGTTTGCCGAGAAGGTCTGGAAGCTGCCGGAAGGCACCATCCCGCGGGCCAACGGCAAGATGGACGGCAAGGACCAGCCCGACATCTCCGGCAGGCCCATGGGCAAGACGCTCATCCATGCCGTGGCCATGCACCGCGCGCTGCACGACGGCGTGATGAACGTGTTCTGGGTGATGTGCAACAACAACCTGCAGGCAGCGGCCAACTTCAACGGCGAGAGCTGGCCCGGGTGGCGCAATCCGGACAACTTCATCATCGTCTCCGACCCCTATCCCACCGTCTCCGCCTCGGGTGCGGACCTCGTGCTGCCCACGGCCATGTGGGCGGAGAAGGAGGGGGCCTACGGCAACTCCGAACGGCGCACCCAGTTCTGGCGCCAGCAGGTGAAGGCCCCGGGCGAGGCCCGCTCCGACCTGTGGCAGATCGTCGAGTTCTCCAAGTACGTGAAGGTGGACGACGTCTGGCCGGCGGAGCTGCTGGAGAAGGCGCCGGAGTACAAGGGCAAGACGCTCTTCGACGTGCTCTTCAGGAACGGTCAGGTGGACAAGTTCCCCTACGAGGGCAGGATCAGGGACGAGCGCGGCAACGAATACGACAACGACGAGTCCGAATACTTCGGCTTCTACATCCAGAAGGGCCTGTTCGAGGAATACCGCCGCTTCCAGTGGGAGGGGCCGAAACGCGGCCACGAGATGGCGCCCTTCGAGGAGTATCACAAGGTGCGCGGCCTGCGCTGGCCGGTGATCGATGGCAAGGAGACGCTGTGGCGCTTCCGTGCCGGATACGATCCCATCGTGCGCAAGTACAAGCCCGACGCCAAGGATGGCGAGGTCTTCTTCTACGGCAAGCCGGATGGCAAGGCGAACATCATCTTCGCCCCCTACGAGCCGCCGGCGGAGCCGCCCGATGAGGAGTTCGACCTGTGGCTGTGCACCGGTCGCGTGCTGGAGCACTGGCATTCCGGCTCCATGACCCGCCGTGTGCCCGAGCTCTACCGCGCCATGCCGGACGCCAAGGTCTACATGAACAAGAAGGACGCCCGCAAGCGGCGGCTGCGCAACGGCTCCAAGGTGAAGGTCATCACCCGTCGTGGCGAGATCGTCACCCGCGTGGAGACGCGCGGCCGCAACCAGCCGCCGGAGGGCGTGGTGTTCATTCCCTGGTTCGACGCAGGCCGTCTGGTCAACAAGCTGACGCTCGACCAGACCTGCCCGATCTCGAAGGAGACCGACTACAAGAAATGCGCCTGCAAGGTCGTCAAGGCCTAGCAGGCGTGCAAGGGGAGCTCTCCACTCCCTTGCGGCCGGGGCGTCCTTCGGGACGTCCCGGTTGAGGGGGCGGAAGCTCCGCGCGGGTGGGCCGGGGGCGGCGACAGTGGCCTTGTGGCGATCGGCGTCCCCGGACCGGCCCTGCAGGCTGCGGGCAGGGCCGCGCGGGCCGGATGTCGGTGTGACGGCGCGGATCGGGCGCCATTGGGCCGGGAAGAGCCTGTCCGAGACGGATTGCGGAGACGGTCATGACGACGAAACGGATGAACCGGCGGAAGTTCCTCACGGAGATGGCGCGCACCGCCTGCGGCGTGTCGCTGCTGGCGCTGGGAGTGGGACTTCACGCGCGCCGGGCAAAGGCCCTGCCGCCGGAATTCATCCGCCCGCCGGGCGCGTTGCCGGAAGAAGACTTTCTCGCTGCCTGCATCCGCTGCGGCATCTGTGTGCGCGACTGTCCCTATGACATCCTGAAGCTGGCACGGCTGGGCGAGGACAACCCCGCCACCGGCACGCCCTATTTCATCGCGCGCACGGGCCCCTGCGAGATGTGCGAGGATATCCCGTGCATCCAGAACTGTCCCACCAATGCGCTGGATCATGGGCTGGAGGATATCGAGAAAGCGCGCATGGGCCTGGCGGTGCTCATCGATCAGGAGAGCTGCATCGCCTTTCAGGGCCTGCGCTGCGAGGTGTGCTACAACGTCTGCCCCGTGCGCGGCAAGGCAATCACGCTGGAATACCAGCCCAACAGGCGCTCCGGCCGGCATGCCCTGTTCATTCCCGTGGTGCACTCGGATCACTGCACCGGCTGTGGCCTGTGCGAGAAGGCCTGCATCCTGGAGCGCGAGGCCATCAAGGTACTGCCCATCCGCCTCGCCAGGGGCGAGCTGGGCCGCCACTACCGGCTGGGCTGGAAGGTGAAGGAGCAGGCCGGGGGCTCGCTGGTGACGCCGGACCGCCCGCACCGGTTCAATCTGCCCGAGGGCGTGGAATACGACTATCAGACCGGCCGCATCTACATGAAGGGCCAAAGGAAGGGCGTGCCGGCCGGCAGCGGCGGGGCGGCGGGCGGCCAGGTGCCAGGGCAGGGCGGCACGAGCGCCAGGGACATTCTCAACCGCGGCATCCGGGAGGTCAGGTGAGATGGCAACGCCAATCGAACGGCTCGGACGCGATGCCATCGCGAAGAAAGGATGGCTGGGCGCACACAGGTGGCTGATCCTCAGGCGGATCTCGCAGCTGGGCATTCTCCTGCTGTTCCTCCTGGGGCCGTGGGCCGGCATCTGGATCGTGAAGGGCAATCTGTCCTCCTCGCTCGTGCTGGATACGGTGCCGCTCGTTGAACCCCTCGTCTTCCTGCAGATGCTGGCGGCCGGCTTCACCGGCATGCTGGCCACCACGGTGATCGGCGTGCTCATCGTGGTCGTCTTCTATGCCCTGGTCGGCGGGCGGGCCTATTGCGCCTGGGTGTGTCCGGTGAACATCGTCACCGACGCGGCACACTGGCTGCGCCGCAGGCTGGGCATCCGGACCAGCGCCAGGATTCCCGAACATGCCCGCTGGTGGATGCTGGGCATGGTGCTGGTGCTGGCCGCGGCCACGGGCTCGCTGGCCTGGGAGCTTGTCAATCCCGTCTCGCTGCTGCACCGCGGCATCATCTTCGGCATGGGCGCGGGCTGGGCGGTGATCCTCGGCATCTTTGCCTGGGATCTCCTGATCCAGCGGCACGGCTGGTGCGGGCACCTGTGCCCCATGGGCGCGCAATATGCGCTGATCGGCCAGTTCTCGCCGCTGCGCATGCGCACCGACAATCGCGCGGCCTGCGATGACTGCATGGAATGCTTCGAGGTGTGCCCCGAGCCACGCATCCTGCCGCCGGCGCTGAAGCAGGGCATGAAGCAGGGGCTGCCGCCGGCGGTGCTCTCGGGACTGTGCACCAATTGCGGGCGGTGCGCCGACATCTGCGCCAAGGACGTCTTCTCCTTCGGACTGGTATGGCCGGCCGAGCGCCGCGCAGGGGCCGGGCATGCCGCTGGTCCGCAGGAAGATACGGTCAAGCAAGCACCATGATGGAGGAAGCCATGAAGAGACATCTCGCGATCGGCCTGGCGGCGGCCCTCGTGCTAGGCGTCGCCGCGGCAGGGGCGGTGGAGCTGAAGTCGCTGCGCGGAGATTCGCCCGATGCGCCGGCCAAGCTCTTCAAGAAGAAGCGCTATGCCACCCAGACGGGCGGCTATCGGCGCCAGTGGAAGACACAGCCGCCGCTCATTCCGCACAAGATCGACAAGGAGCGCATCTCACTCGACGAGAACTCCTGCTTCCGCTGCCATTCGCCCGATACCTACAAGGCCGAGAATGCGCCGATGATCTCCCGGACCCATTTCAAGGATCCCGACAATCCGTCCGACAAGAACCTGATCCGCATGCGCTGGTTCTGCTACCAGTGCCATGTGCCGCAGGTGGATGCCCCGCCACTGGTGGAGAACAGGTTCAAGGCTGCCGGCAAGTGAGCCGGTGAAGCGGAGGGGCGATCTTCACTCCCGGAAGCGAGGGGAGGGGAGGGCGAGTGCGCAGGCCGCCGGCGATGGGGGCGCCGGCGGCGGGCGCCACCATGCAGCAAGGAGAATGGAGAGCGACCATGAGCGAGGAGAAGGATGCGGGGGAAGTGAGGCACAAGGGCTTCTTCCGGACCCTGTGGGACTGGTTCTGGCAGAAGCCCTCGCGCTATTCCACCGGAGCCATGCTGCTGTTCGGCATGGTGCTCGGCGTGCTGTTCTGGGGCGGGTTCAACTGGGCCATGGAGGCCACCAACAACGAGGCCTTCTGCATTTCCTGCCACGAGATGCGTGACAACGTCTACAAGGAATATCAGGACACCATCCACTACATGAATCGCTCCGGCGTGCGCGCCACCTGTCCGGATTGCCATGTGCCCAGGGAGTGGATCCACAAGGTGATCCGCAAGATCCAGGCCTCGCGCGAACTCTATCACAAGCTCGTGGGCACCATCTCCACGCGCGAGAAGTTTCTCGAGGAACGCCCGAAGATGGCGCTGCGCGTGTGGAAGAGCATGAAGGCCACCAACTCCCGCGAGTGCCGCAACTGTCATGACGAGAACGCCATGGACTTCGACAAGCAGGAGGAGCGTTCCGCCGATCGGCACGAAGTGGCCTTCGACACGGGCATGACCTGTATCGACTGCCACAAGGGCATCGCCCATCAGCTGCCCAAGGGATGGAAGGAACTGGCCAAGAAGCATGGTCTGATGCCCAAGGACGTGGAGGGGCAGTGAAAGCCTGTATGTCGCCACGTTTCGCGTTCGCATGCAGAAAGAGCCGTCTGCCTGATGCCGGCGGCTCTTTCTGTGCGCATCGGGTGCATGGACGGTCAGGTGCCCCGCCGCTCGTAGTCGCACGGATGGAAGACATAGGTGCGCAGGCGCTGCAGGAGGGGGCCGTCATGTTCCGCAGGCGGCGGCTGCGTGCCGGAAACCCAGGCCAGGATGTCGGCATCGGGCGCATCGAGCAGGCGCTCGAAGGCCGCCAGGTCTTCCTCGTCCAGCGTGTCCAGCACCTCGCGGGCAAGCCGGCCGAGCAGGATGTCCGTCTCCTTCATGCCGCGGTGCGTGGCCCGGAAGCGGATGCGCCGGCGGCGCGCCTGAAGGTCTGTCATGTTGGCCATGGGCATGTCCTGTCGGTCGGACACAGGCGTGTTGCGAAAATCTCATCATCTGGCCATGATGCCCAGCCATGCCCACACGGGGCACGCTTGGCGACCGCCATGATGCCATGATGATGCCATGGATGAAGACCCGTGACCATCGCCATCATAGCCTATGGTTCGCTCATCTGGGACGAGGAATGCCTGGCGCCGCACATCACCGGCGGCTGGCGACGCCGGGCCGGCCCCAGGCTGCCTGTGGAGTTCTCGCGCATCTCGCCCAAGCGCAAGGGCGCGCTGGTGCTGGTGATCGACGAGACGGCGCCCCCCGTGCCCACGTCCTGGACGGCTTCGCGACGCAGAGACATCGAGGCTGCGGCCCGTGATTTGGCGGCCCGCGAGCGGGCCCCCCTCGCGGCCATCGGCATGGTCACGCGCTCGGGCGAGATGGCCAACTGCACACCGGCAGTGGGCGAGGCGGTGCATGACTGGCTGTGCCGGCAGCCGGCGCTCGAGGGGGCGGTGTGGACCCATCTGCCCGGCAATTTCGAGGCGGAAACGGGCGAACCCTTTTCGCACGCGGCGGGTCTCCGCTGGCTGCAGGGGCTGAAAGGCGAATCGCTCGTGGAAGCCTGGCGGTATGTCACCTTCGCGCCGGAAGAGACGGACACGGCCTTCCGTCGCTTTCTCGCCGGGCATCCCTGGTGGCAGGCCCTGGATGCCCGCATGCGTGCGCGCGCCGGGAGTGACGACCCATGAGGGGGCCTGGCGATCCGGTGACAGCAGTCGATTTCCGCAGCTCATGCACCGGCCGCTTTCCGCATGTTGCGGGCAGCAGCCGGATCGGTCATCCTTTGACCCATGAAGTTCCCGTCCCACATCCTGGACGAGATTCGCGCGCGCCTGCCCGTGTCGCAGGTGGTGGGGCGGCATGTGCAGTGGGACCGCCGACGCTCGCGCCCCAGCCGGGGGGACTGGTGGGCCTGCTGCCCTTTCCATCACGAGAAGACCCCGTCCTTCCACGCCGATGACCGGCGCGGCCATTACTATTGCTTCGGCTGCCATGCCAAGGGCGACATCTTCACCTTTCTTGTGGAAAAGGAGGGCCTGACCTTTCCCGAGGCCGTGACGCGGCTGGCGGAAGAGGCCGGCGTGACCTTGCCGAAGGCCTCGGCGGAAGAGGAGGAGAAGGAGAAGCGGCGGGCCAGCCTGCATGACGTGCTGGAAACGGCTGCCCGCTTCTACGAGTCGCGCTTCTGGGCAGGCGAGGGAAGGGAGGCCCGGCGCTACGCCATGGAGGTGCGGGAGCTGGACGCGGAGACGCTGAAGTGCTTCCGCATCGGCCATGCGCCGGATGCCCGGGATGCGTTACGGAAGCATCTCGAGGCCCGGGGCATCGATGTGCCGCTCATGAGCGAGGCAGGGCTCGTGGTCGTGCCCGAGGATGGCGGATCCCCCTATGACCGCTTCCGCAACCGGCTGATGTTTCCCATTCGCGATGCACGCGGGCGCGTGATTGCCTTTGGCGGGCGGGCCCTGGGCGAGGCGCGGGCGAAATATCTCAACTCTCCGGAAGGCCCGCTGTTTCACAAGTCGCGCGTGCTCTACAACCTGGACCGGGCCCGCGGGCCGGCGCTGGACCGGGGAGAGGTGATCGTCGTGGAGGGCTACATGGACGTGATCGCCCTGCACCGGGCGGGCTTTCCCCATGCGGTGGCGCCTCTCGGCACGGCGCTGACCGAGGAACAGCTCATGCTGCTGTGGCGGCTGTGTCCGGCGCCCGTATTGTGCCTGGATGGCGATGCGGCCGGGCGCAAGGCGGCCTGGCGGGCGGTGGAGAACGCCCTGCCGCGACTTGAGCCCGGCCATACGCTCAAGGTTGCCTATCTTCCGGAAGGGCGCGATCCGGACGATCTCTTGCGCGAGGAGGGGCCGTCGGCCCTGCAGACGGTGCTGGAAGGCGCCATGCCGCTGGTGGAGGTGATCTGGCGCGAGGTGATCGAGAACAGCCCCATGCGCACGCCGGAAGAACGGGCGGCCGTGGAACGGCGCTTCGAGGATCTGGCCGCTCTCGTGCAGGACCCGTCGGTCCGCGCACATTACCGCCGCGAGTTCCGTGCGCGCCTGGCGCGGCTGTGGCGGCAGGACGGGCGCCGGGAGGGGGCCGGACACGGCGGCACACGGGCGACAGCGGGCATGAAGGGCGCACGGGCCACCGCCAGGGGCAGAACCTGGCCGGCCCGGGCTGGTCGTGGCTCGGGCAGCGGCCCCGTGCCAGGGGTTTCCAGCCGGCTGAAGGCGCTCTCCGGCCTGTCGGGAGAGGCCTATCATGAGCGGCAGATCCTGAAGCTTGTCCTGCGCCAGCCGGAGATTCTGGAACGGGTGTTCGAGGAGCTGGCGGAGCTGCCTTTCACCTCGCCCCGGCTTGACTCGCTGCGGCGGAAGATCCTAGATATGGCTGCCGCGCATCCGTCACTTGACAGCGCCCGCCTGCTGGCCCATCTGGAAAAGGCAGGCTGCGGCGCCACGGCGCGGCAGCTGATCGGCAGATCCGCCCGTGCAGACCGCCAGGGGGAGGCGCCGGTTCTGGACCTGACGCATGCGGTAGCCAGTTTTGCCGGGCATGCGGCAGCGATCCGCAGAACGGCCTTGCTGGAAAGGGAACTGGAGGCGGCGGAACGGGCCTTCGGCGAGGATCCCAGCGAGGAGAACCTCGCACGGATCAACAGGATACGGGAGGAACTGCAGGCAGCCAGGGCCTTGCCGGGCGCGTTGAAGCCTTGATCACGATTCCGGTTGCACGTCAGAAGAACGGGACACGAGCGGCAGCACCACGCGGAGCTCCCGCCAGGGGCGGGGAGCAGGTGGGGCATGCCGCCTTTCGTGGTTAATTGGCGGTTAAGGGCACTGCGCTAAGAATGATGCCCGGGTGATTTCCGAAAGACGGGGCCGTGACGAACAGGGCCGGATGGAGCCGGCGCGCAAGGGCCGCAAGAGCGGACCGCAAGGGATGCGCGCGAGACCTCCGCGGCCAGGCAGTGGAGGAAGGGGCCCCGGGGTGTTGGCGAAAGGCGGGGCGGCAGGCATCGGCGCCTTGCGGCCTTCGCCGGGGAACACGCGGCCGGATGGCAGGCCAGGCGGGAGATCCAGCGAGACAGCAAGAGGCCACAAGCCATGGACATGACGAGGCACGAAGCGGAGAACGTGGAGGAGGCCGTGGCGGCACCGGAGAAGGAGGGCGGCGAGACGGACCGCCCCATCCTCGACATGAACGATGCCGCCGTCAAGAAGATGATCCGCGCGGCCAGGAAGCGCGGCTATGTGACCTATGACGAGCTCAACGAGGTGCTGCCCTCGGAGGAGTTCACGTCCGAGCAGATCGAGGACACGCTGGCGATGCTCGCCGACATGGGCATCACCGTGGTGGAGAGCGAGGAGGAGACCGAGGACGCCGTGGCCCAGGCCACGGGCAACCTGCCTGCCAAGGTGAAGAAGCAGAGCTCGCCGGTGGAGCGTACCGATGATCCGGTGCGCATGTATCTGCGCGAGATGGGGCAGGTGGAGCTGCTTTCCCGCGAGGGGGAGATTGCCATAGCCAAGCGCATCGAGGCCGGGCGCGAGGCCATGATCGCCGGGCTGTGCGAAAGCCCGCTCACCTTCCAGGCCATCATCATCTGGCGCGACGAGCTGAAGGAGGGCAAGGCCCTGCTGCGCGAGGTGATCGACCTCGAGGCCATGTATGCGGGGCCCGACAAGGCGCTGGAGAACAAGGAGGGCGATGGCGCGGGCAACGGGGGCGAGGCTCGGCCCGCGGCGGCGGAGCCCGATCTCGACGACGACGAGGAGGATGACGAGGACGAAGGCAATCTCTCCATGGCCGCCATGGAGGCGGAGCTCAAGCCCAGGGTGCTGGAGATCTTCGACCGCATAGCCAGCAACTACAAGAAGCTGCGGCGGCTGCAGGATCAGGAGATCATCGAGAAGAAGCGCCTCAGCCCCGCTCAGGAGCGGCGCAAGAAGCAGCTGCGCAATGCCATCGTCAAGGATGTCAAGTCGCTGCACCTGAACAACCAGCGCATCGAGGCCCTGGTCGAGCAACTCTATGACATCAACCGCCAGCTCAACCGGCTGGAGGGCCAGCTCATGCGTCTGGCGGAATCCTATGGCATTCCGCGGGCCGACTTTCTGAAGGAGTATCGTGGCTACGAGCTGGACCCGCAGTGGACGAACCGTGTGGGCCGGCTGGCGCGTCATGGCTGGAAGGAATTCGTGGCCAGGGAGAAGGAGCAGATCCGCAAGATCCGCGACGAGATCCACGAGATTGCCTCCACCGTGGGCCTGCCCATCGGCGAATTCCGGCGCATCGTGCAGATGGTGCAGAAGGGCGAGCGCGAGGCCGCCCAGGCC
>CAZNLW010000088.1:0-9887 GCA_964574205.1 uncultured Rhizobiaceae bacterium
TTTGAGAGGTAGATATTCCACGCGAAGATGGACTTGAAGTTGTATTTCGTCGTTGTCACGATCAGGCGATCCGGCCGCCCCAGATCCAGCACCAGGATGGTGAGACCTCCGGCCAGCACTGCCGCGGCGAGCACCGACGACAGCCGCCCCAGCGGCTTGTAGGGCTTACGCTCGAAAACGCTGCCGATGGAGGCCACGTTCAGGATTCCGGATGCGGCCACGATCAGGAACACGGCAAAGACGTGAGGCATGCCCCAGACGATCTCGTTGGTCATGCCCGTGATCACATGACCATGGTGCTCCATGGTGTAGGCCGCCGCCAGCCCGCCGAGGACGAGTGCGCCAAGAAATCCGAGTGCGGCATAATAGCCGACGCGGCCTTCGAGTTCGGCATAGTGTATGCGCTTCATGGTTGGCCCTCTTCCCTCCTTGCCTCAGGGCAGCCGCGTGTAGCGCACGCCATTGTCCGTGCCCAGATCTGCGCGGATCTGCTGCACAGGGAAGCTGGCGACGAATCGCGAGATCTCCGAATCGGGATCGTTCAGATCCCCGAAGATCATGGCCCCCTTGTCACAGGCTTCCACACAGGCCGGAATGCGCCCCACATCGATTCGATGCGCGCACATGTCGCAGCTGGTCACGCAGCCCTTGCCCATGGGGGCATGGAACCGCTTGTTCTGCTCCGGCAGATCCTCGTGCACGAAGGAGCGGGCCTTGTACGGGCAGGCCATCATGCAATAGCGGCAGCCGATGCAGATATGCATGTTCACGCGCACGATGCCGTCCGCGCGCTTCATGGATGCACCCGTGGGACACACATCCACACATGGCGGATTGGCACAGTGCTGGCACATGACCGGCAGCGACATGACAAACCCGGTCTTCGGATCCTTCACGTTCACCTTGCGGATCCATTGCACATCCGTGCGCGAACCGGGCCTGGCATCCCAGCCGTTCTCGGTCTTGCAGGCCTCCACGCACTTGTCGCACTCCTGGGTGCATTTGCGCGTGTCGATCACGATGCCCCAGCGCACCTTCGGATCCAGTGGCTCGCCGGGCGCCTTGGCATCAGCCCGGTCGCTGCCGGCCGTATACAGCACCACACCCGGAGCCAGGGTGAGCGCGCTGGCCCCCGCGATCGTCTGCAGAAAGCGCCGGCGCGCCGCCTCGAAAGCGGGATCGGCCTTGTGCTCGCTCATGGCTTGCCTCCCTCGAGATACTTGGTCAGGCCGGAGACCTCCGCCCGCATGGTGCGACCCGGCAGACGGAAGGCCTGCTCGAAGGGGTTCTTCTCAGGCACCGACTTGTGGCAGGACCAGCAGTCCACCGTCACCGCCGCATAGTCGTGACAGACCCGGCAGAAGTGCTTCTCCGACTGGATGGTGACGGGCTTGCCGTCATCGCCCTTCACCGCATGGCAGGTCAGACACGCCTCCAGCGCCTCCTTCCCGCCGCGGATGCCCTGGTAGACGGTGGCATCGCGCCGATGCTTGACGATGTTCATGTGCTCCCGTCGCATCTGTTCCGCCGGCAGCACACAGTCGCCCTTCGTCTTGTCGATCGGCACCTTCGGTGCCACCTCGCCAGCCGTGGCCGGCACCGCCTGAAGGGCGGTCGCCGGCACGATGGCAAGGAATGCAGCAAGCAGAAGAAGTCCGCGATTCATGGCAGTGCCCGTCACCTGCTCGTGGTTACTGACCAAGCCCCATCTTGATGTAGCCTGTCGGACAGACGTCGGAGCAGATGTGGCAACCGACACAGCGGGTATAGTCGGTGAACACGTAGCGCCCCACGGCCCGCTGGTCCTTGGGCACGCGATGCACGGCATCCTGCGGACAGAAGATCACGCAGTTGTCGCACTCGAAGCACAGGCCGCAGCTCATGCAGCGCTCGCCCTCGTAGCGTGCCTGCTCCTCCGTCAGCGCCTTGATGCGCTCCTGGAAGTTGCCGAGCACGTGCTCCGCGTCGATGGGAATCTCCTCGCGCTTGGCCCGCGGCATCTCCGTGAAGTGGCCGAGGAACATCTCCTCGTGCGTGATCACGTCGGAGCTGGCGCGATCCTCGAAGTTGTGCACGGCCCATTCGGCGCTGGAGGTGCCGGGCACCTGCCCGCCCTCGTAGGGCTGCACCGGTCGTCCGCGCTGCGCCAGCTCGTTGAGCAGGTTGAAGTGCGCCACATCCACCTTCGGGCGCTTTTCCAGCGGCTCGCCGGAGAGGAAGTGATCGATCTCGTCCGCGGCGATGCGCGCATGGCCGATGGCCGTGGTCAGCAGGTGCGGCCGGATGATGTCGCCACCGGCGAAATGCTTCTCCTTGCCGGCCACGCGGAAGTAGGCATCGGTATCCATGAAGCCGCGATCGTTGGCAAGGTCCTCGAAACCCTCGAAGTCGCCATACTGGCCGATGGCGGCCACGATCAGGTCGGCTTCCAGCGTGAACTCGGTGCCCTCGATGGGAATCGGCGTCATGCCGTCCATCTTGCACTCGCACATCTTCAGGCCGACGGCCTTGCCGGTTTCGTCCTTGATCACCTCCAGCGGCATCACGCCACCGATGATCTTCACGCCTTCGCGCATGGCCTCCTGGCGCTCGTGCTCCTGCGCCACCATCTGATCGATGGGGAACAGCGAGGTCAGCGTTGCCTCCACACCCTCGCGGCGCAGGATGCCGGCCACGTCATCGGCCGTGAAGCCGCCGATCTTGCCGTCGATGTTGTCGGTCTTGCGCACCTCGGTGATGTGGCCCAGACGACGCGCCACCGAGGCCACGTCGATGGAGGTATCGCCACCGCCGACCACCACGATCTTCTTGGCCGTGCCGTAGACCCAGCCCTGGTTGAAGGCTTCCAGGAATTCCACGCCGGTGATGCAGTTCTCGCAGTTGTCCCACCCGGGGATGGGCAGCGGCCGGCCCTTCTGTGCGCCAATGGCCCAGAAGATGGCGTCGAATTCCTCTTCCAGCTGCTCCACTGTCACATCGCGGCCCACACGGGTGTTGTTGCGCACCTCCACACCCATGTCGAGGATGCGCTTGATCTCGGCATCCAGCTTGTCGCGCGGCACGCGATAGGTGGGAATGCCGTAGCGCATCATGCCGCCGAGCTTCTCGTGCTCGTCGAAGATGGTCACGTTGTGGCCCTTCTGGCGCAGGAAGTAGGCTGCGGCCAGGCCCGCCGGACCGCCGCCGATGATCGCCACCTTCTTGCGTGTCTCGTTGGCGTCCGTCACCGGCTGGCCAAAGCTCAGGCCCTGCTCGATGGCCCAGTCGCCCACGTAGTGCTCGAGGGCATTGATGCCCACATATTCGTCCACCACGTTGCGATTGCAGCCATCCTCGCAGGGAGCCGGACACACGCGTCCCATCACCGCCGGGAAGGGGTTGGCCTTGGTCATGCGCCGGAAGGCATATTCCTGCCACGGCATGTCCTCGTGCGGCGGCTTGTCCATGCCGCGGGCAATCGCCAGCCAGCCGCGAATGTCATGGCCCGACGGGCACGACGCGGAGCATGGCGGCGTCTTCACCACATAGACCGGGCACTTGTAGGAGTGATCGGCTACGAAGATCTTCTCCTCCAGGTCCCAGTCCTTCGGCGTCTCGCCGTCCCGGAAACGCCGGAAAAACTTGCCTTCCGTCTTCGGCAGGCTCTTCTTGTTGATGGTCGTCATGCTCTTCCCTCCATGAGGTCTGCCCGCGCCGCAGCGGCAGGCCAGACGATCGCTGTCTGTTGTTCTTTCCTCTTCACTCGGCGGCTTCGGCCTGTTCGCCGCCAGCCTCCTCCTGCTCCATCAGCTCCTTCTCCTGCGCCGAGCCGGGCAGGATGATCGCGTTGGAAACGAGCTGATGCAGCGACATGATGTCATCCATGTTGAAGCCGAATTCCGGCATGATCTTGGAGAACTGCGTCTTGCAGATGGCGCAGATCGCCGCCATCTTGTTCACGCCGAACTCCTCGCGCACCTGACGCAGGGCCTTCATGCGCGGCGCCCCGCCCTTCTTGCGCAGCTCCATCAGGTCGTCGGTCAGCAGGCCGCCACCGCCGCCACAGCACAGCGTGGCCTCCCTGATGGTATCCTCGGGCATCTCGTAGAAGTTGTTGCATACGGCCTTGATGATGTTGCGCGGGATGTCGAACTGCCCGCCCGGATAGTCACCCATGCGCGAGGCGCGGGCCACGTTGCACGAGTCGTGGAACGTCACCGTGATGTGATCGTTCTGGGACTTGTCGAACTTCAGCTTGCCCGCCTGGATGGCCTCCCAGGTATATTCGCAGATGTGCTGGGGTACCGGATACTTGGGATCCAGGAAGTCGAACGGCCCCGCCAGGGTGTTCAGGAACTGGTAGGCTGCCCGCCAGGCATGGCCGCACTCGCCGATGATGATGCGCTTCACGCCCAGATCGATGGCCGCCTTGCGGATGCGCAGGGCGATTCGCCGCATGTTCTCGTAGGAACCGATGAACATGGCGAAGTTGGCGGCCTCGGAGGCATAGGACGAAAGCGTCCACTTGGCCCCGGTGGCATGAAACACCTTGGCATAGCCGATCAGGCCGTCAATGTGCGGCTCGGCGAAGAAGTCGGCCGAAGGCGTCACCAGCAGGATGTCCGCCGGCTCGTCCAGCGGCAGCCGCACGCGCACGCCGGTATCCTCCTCGATCTCGTCCTCGAGATCCTCCAGCGTGGACTGCAGCGCCGGCTTTGGCAGGCCCAGGTTGTTGCCCACCTTGAACACCTTGCCGATGATCTCGTTGGTATATTTCATGCCGATGCCCACGGAATCGAGGATCTCGCGGGCCGCCATGGTGATCTCGGCCGTATCGATGCCATAGGGGCAGAAGACCGAGCAGCGCCGGCACTCGGAGCACTGGAAGTAGTAGGTATACCACTCGTCCAGCACCTCCTCGGTCAGCTCGCGCGCCCCCACCAGCTGCGGGAACCACTTGCCGGGCAGCGTGAAATAGCGCCGGTAGACGGAGCGCAGCAGGTCCTGGCGGCCGACCGGCATGTTCTTGGGGTCCGACGTGCCCATGTAGTAGTGGCACTTGTCCGTGCACGCGCCACACTTGACGCAGATGTCCAGGAACAGCCGGAAGGAGCGGAACTTGCCGCGAAGCTCCTCCATCTTGGCCAGTGCCACCTCCTTCCAGTTCTCCGGCAGTTCGCCGGGATAGCCGAGCGGCTCCTGGAACTCCGGCGCTGCCTTGAAGCTCTTGATGTGAGCAGAGGCCCCCTCCTTCGGTTCCCACGCGAAGGAAAGCGGATCCTCCTGCGCCTCCGGCGGCAGCACCTCGTTCTCGGCATTCTTTTCCAGCTCAGACACGGCTCTCTCCCGCCTGTTGCAGCTCGTCCAGTCTTTCTCTCCTCCCTGGGACCGGGCCTTGTGGCCACTCGATCCACGCCCCGTCAGGAACAGCCTCTGGCGCGGACAAATCTTCCCAGGTTTCGTGGATCACCACCTGTCCTTCCCGTCCCGGCCTGCCTGGCCTCGCCAGTGGCCTCTCCGGACAAGACACCTGGCCTCGCACGGCTCGGCGCTGCGGGCACCTGACCACACCGGCGCATCCGGTTACGGCATGAACCACGCCCATGGCACACGCGCTCGCCGAAGCGACTTGCCGGCCACATGACCTTTCTTGTCTCTTCAAGCCTGCGAATGATCGCGCCGATGATCATGTGGCCAACCATCCGCAGCCTTCTGGTATTCTCCTCCCAGAGACCTCTCCCCTCCCATGCCTTCGGGCAGGAGAACATCCCTCGCTGACCTGCTGTCCCTGCCAGCCTTGGCATCCGCCTCCTGTCCCACGCATGCCCCCTGTTCCACGCATCAGGCCAGCAGGCGAAATCGCCCATAGATGCCTCCCTCGCCATGCTTCGTGCCTGCAACGTTTCAGCAACGCTGGCAACACGGGCTTGCACCTTCTTCCCACTCGTTACGTGAAAGCCCACGGGGCAGACACATCTCCTCCTGTCATTTCTTGGCTCCGAAAGGCGGATCATACTGCACCTCGTCCACCGGCGGCAGCCACGGCACGGGCCGGAACTTCTCCCGCGGGTTGTCCACCATGTTGCGCGTTGGCGAGAAGAACACGCCCGGCGCATGCAACAGCTTGGAAAACGGGAAGATGATCAGGAAGATCGCCACCAGCAGCAGGTGCAGCAGCAGCGGCGCGTCCGTCGGCAGCGGCTGCCAGTTGAAGGTCATCAGCCCCAGGAAGAAGGCCTTCACGCCCACGATGTCCGTGTGCGTCACGAAGGTCATCATCAGCCCCGAGGCGCCGATGCCGATGAACAGCAGCAGCAGCAGGTAGTCCGACGGATTGGAGATGTAGCGTACCCGCGGCACGAACATCCGTCGTGCCAGCAGCCCCAGCCCGCCAAGCACGAAGAAGAAGCCGGCATACTTGCCGAAGGGCTGCGCCAGCGTGATCAGCGTCGGCACAGGTTCGAGGAAGTAGCGCAGATGCCGCACGATGATGAGCCACAGGGACAGGTGGAACATCATCGCGAAGATCCAGATCCACTTGTTGGACTTCCACAGCGACTCGAAGAAGGCCACTTCCTTGAACATGCGCCAGACGACGCCCGCCCGCGTCACCGGCGCCGGGGTGGTCGGAATCACCGCTGGCTGCGGTGTCTTCCAGTATTCCCAGATGCGATAGGCCACGCCGCCGATGAAGACGATTGTCGCGACGTAATAGAGGATCGCATAGATTGCGGTCAGCACGGGCTCCCCTCCACTCTGCACTCCAGCGGGCTTCCGAGCTCGCCACGCGCTCTCACGGTTTGATCTCTACCGCCGGCCGTGCTGCCGGCAAGACAGACCAGAACACGCTCCGATCCACCTGCCTGGCGCCGGCAGCCACAGTTTGCGCGCTCGACAGGTCATTCAGCCTAGACAGACACCGGCATCGTCCTGCACACGCACGATCAACATCTTGGCATGTCCGGCTCCACGCTTGACCACGGGGCCACGCCGCATCGTGTGATGGCCTGCAGGGCACCAGCAACGCCATCCATTTCACATCATTTCGGACAGGCCTTCGGCATGACCGGCAGTCGGATCGCGGCCAGTGCCCCTGTCTCACCTTCACGGCCGCGACCTGGGCTCACCCGGGAGCAAGATCCGCACCTCGCGTGAACACGACAGCACCCGATGGCATGCAGCCGCCCCGATTCACTGTGCCCGATTACCTGGCCAAGACCATCAGCAATGGCTCACTTGCAGGCACGAACACGCAAGGCACAAATCCTCCTGTCTCCCTTCATCTGTCCTCTTGCCTGCCTGGCCTGCCCGCAGGAGCGGACATGTCCCACATTCGGGCCGGAACCCCCGAAGCGCCATGACAGCGCCGTCTCCCGGGAGTTCCGGCATGGTCTTGTCAAATGTGGTACCCGTCCGCCTCAGTCTTGCCGCCCGAGGCCGTAACGCCTCGACCCATTCCCAGCGACATCCTCAGCGTGGATAGTCAGACCGGATACCCATCGCGGCGACGAATTTCCGCCACGAACGGCCGGTCCCGCCGAAGCTCCCTGCGTCAGACGCAGCCCGTCGGCTTCGGCAGACCGGCGATCTTGCACGCCTGCTTCGCCGGGCCATAGGGGAACAGCTCGTAGAGATACTTGTTGTTGCCCTTCTCCGGCCCGAACTTCTTCTTCATGGCTTTCACGAGCACGCGGATGGCCGGCGCGATCTGATACTCGTCATAATATTCGCGCAGGAAGTTCACGACCTCCCAGTGCTCGTCCGTCATGTCGATGCCTTCCTGCTTGGCAATCACCTCGGCAAGCTCCTTGGACCAGTCGGAGAGGTTGGTGATGTAACCCTCCTCGTCGTGCGGAACCTGCTTGCCGTTCACCTCGTAGTAACCTGCAGACATCTTAGCCTCTCCTCTTGCATCGAACGGTGTTGAACTGCCCGGATCACCTTGCCTTGTCTCTTCTTGTCAGGCGATCCGACCAACGATCACAGCCAGGCCTGAACCCTGTCGTTGGCCTCGACCAGATCCACGAACCCGCCATAATCGACGACCGCAATGCCGTCGACCATCTTGTCCTTGCCAATGCCGCGGGCTTTCAGATCCGCCGAGAGGGCCGCGATCTTGACACCTTCGGCGGCTGCCAGGAGCTCCGCCGCACGCCCGCCCTTGATTGCGGCATAGACCCCATCCTCGATCAGCAGGACAGTGTCCCCGGACCGGACGTGCTTCAGGCAGCTCTCCAGCGTGTTCCTTTCATAGGGCGACTTGTTGACGGTATGCAACGTGGCCATTTCGCGCACTCCCTCAGAAGCTCAGGATCACGTCCGCCTCGGCCATGATCTTGGCCATTTCCTCGCGCGAGACGATGTGCACCGAGGACTTCTCCTTGAAGTCATCATCCTCGTCCTCGTAGGTCATCTCGATGAGGTCATCCTCGCTCAGCCCCCGTTCCTCGAGAGACTCGCGCTCCACGTACACCGTCTTCACGTCATAGTCGCCCAGTGCCGTGTACGCCGGCTGGAAGTTCTTGGCCCCCAGTTCCGACGTATCCCAGCCCTTCACCAGCTGGAACACGCCATCATCCAGGAACGCCAGAGCCACATCCTGCTCGTAGGCTGCACCGATGAGCACCACCTCCAGCGACTCCAGGGCATAGATGGTGCCATGCGGTGCCTTGCGATTGACATAGAGGAACTTCTTCACCACCGACATTGCCGCCTCCTCAGTCGCCGAACACCACCAGACGGTCGCACTGCACGCCGGCCTCGATCAGCTGGCCCAGGCCAGAGATGCGGAAGCCCGGCGCGATGTTGTGCGCGTCCTTGCCCTGGCGCTTCATCTCGTTTTCGTCGAGCAGGCCGCGGCGCTGGGCAGCGGCAATGCAGACGACGAGATCGAGATTGTGCTTCTCCGCGAGCTCGGACCACCGCTGCTGGATGTGCCGATCATCCTGTGGCGGCACCATCAGCCGCGTGGCGTTGTTCACGCCGTCATGATAGAAGAAGATGCGAAAGATCTCGTGCCCTTTCTCAAGCGCCGCCTTGGCGAAATTGTACGCCGTATCGGCAGCCTCGTGCTGATAGGGTCCCTCGAGAACAACAATTCCGAGTTTCACCGCCTCGATCCCCTGCTAGACTTCCCGTCTGTCGTTATCGTTCTCCCGTGGCACCGCATCGGCATCTGATCTCCGCCCGACATCACCGGCCTGCATCTTCCGCGTCCATGCAAGCGCCGGATCAGTCCGTCTTCGACTCCGCCGAGCTGCTGCCCCGGGCCTCCCTCTCGCCGGATCCCCGGGCGTAACCATCCCGCGATCGGTCACCTGCACGGGGTCCGCTTGTCACCTGACACCTCTCCGAACACCACCCGTCCGGACACGTGTTCCAGCCTGTCTGTCAGGCCTGCATCCCCATTCGGCGCCCGGACCCGGCGGGTTCCTGGCAGGAGGAAATACACTCACCATCTCCCGCCGACACCAGGCCTGCAGGTGCCCTTCGCCCGAAATCCCGGCATCCCGAGCATGACTTGCATTGATGCTGCCCAGCCTCGTCACCCGAGATCATGAACGCCACGAATGACCTTCACATCCCGATCTCGGCCCGCCAAGAGCATCCTGCACAAGCCATGCATCGAAACCCCGCTTTCCCGGCACGGGCTCGGCATTGCGGCTTCCTGATTCCTCGGCGTATGCGGAAAGGCCGATCTTGCCGCAAAGCGCCTCTCCGGGAGAGGATCACGTATGCCGGGCCGGCGCGATGGCCGGCCCGGCATGGGCATCAATACTGGATGTGCGTGGAGTGGTTATGCGTCAGCCGCGCATAGGTCCACGTGTCGATGTGATGCTTCACGAACGGCACATCGATCAGCTCGAAGAACCGCGGCCAGCCGATGCGCGCGATCCACTCGCCGATGC
>CAZNLW010000089.1:0-9784 GCA_964574205.1 uncultured Rhizobiaceae bacterium
CGGGGGAGGGACTCGAACCCCCGACACGCGGATTATGATTCCGCTGCTCTAACCAACTGAGCTACCCCGCCACGCAACCTTGGCACCCCTCGGCACAGGAGCGCAGGAAACACCCGGCTGTCTCTCGCCTGGTGCTATGGGCATATAGAGACATGGCCCCGCTTCGTCAAGCCTGAAAACGGCACCGGTTTCCTCGGTCCCGGCCGCCGGCGGCGACAGGCTGTCCCGTTTGCCGCCATCCGACAAAAGGCTATAACCCCTGCGGAAAGGGGGGCGACATGCAGACTCGCCCGAACCCGAACATGCCGAAAGAGGGAGAGACCATGGACACGGATGCACAGAAGAAGGCCGCAGCCGAAGCGGCCCTCGCCTACATAGAGGATGGCATGAAGGTGGGGCTTGGCACTGGTTCCACGGCCAACTGCTTCATCGACGCCCTCGGCGAGAAGGTGCAGCAGGGCCTGAACGTCATCTGCGTGCCCACCTCCATCGCGTCCGAGGAGCGCGCCCGCGCCCTGGGCATACCGCTTGCCACGCTGGACGACCTGCCGGAGCTGGACGTGACCGTGGACGGCGCCGACGAGATCCTGCCCGAAGGTCTGGTCCTCATCAAGGGCGGTGGCGGCGCGCTCACTCGCGAAAAGATCGTGGCCGCCTCGTCTGCCCGCATGGTGGTCATTGCCGATGCCTCCAAGGAAATGACCACCGAAACCTTCGGCCGCTTTCCGCTGCCCGTGGAGATCCTGCCCTTTGGTGCCGGCGCCACGCTTCTGAAGATCGAAAGGGCCATCCGGAGGCTTGGCATGCAGGGGGAGCTGAAGATTCGCGAGAAGGATGGCAAGACCTTCGTCACCGACAATGGCGGCTGGATCGTGGATTGCCACCTTGGCCACATCACGCAGCCCGAGAAGCTGGCCGAAGCGCTCGTCAACATTCCTGGCGTCGTCGAGCAGGGCCTTTTCGTGGGCATCGCCAGTGTGGCCCTGGTGGCCGGGCCGGATGGGGTGCGCACGCTTACGGCCTGAGCCACGGCCTGGGCGGCTGCCTCCGCGCGCCAGGCTGCACCCGGCCCCACCCGGCCTGTCCACATGGTGAAGGGGCAGCGCCCTTTCGCCTTGCGACCCGGGCGCCCACAAGCCATATTCGGGCAGACGGCCTTGCCCGGGCCGGCCGTTCCGCAGGCATTGCCGGCTCGGCGCAGACGAAACAGCCAAGGAGGAACGAAGCCATGGCAGCAATCGCTCCCGTATGCGATTTCGGCTGGAAGGCGCCGGACTTTTCCCTGCCCGGCGTCGATGGCAAGACCTACACCTTCGACGACATCGCCGGCGAGAAGGGCACGGTGGTGGTCTTCATCTGCAATCACTGCCCCTATGTGAAGGCCATTGTGGATCGCCTGGTGCGCGATGCGAAGGATCTCATGAAGGAGGGCATCGGTTTCGTCGCCATCAGCGCCAACGATGCCGAGCAGTATCCCGAGGACTCTTTCGAGAACATGAAGAAGTTCGCCGAAGAGCACGGCTTTCCCTTCCCTTACCTCTATGACGAGACGCAGGAAGTGGCAAAGGCCTACGGCGCGGTCTGCACGCCGGACTTTTTCGGCTTCAATGCCAACCGCGAGCTGCAGTATCGCGGCCGCCTGGACGCTTCCCGCAAGGAGCCCGCGCCGCCGGATGCTCGCCGCGAGCTCTACGAGGCCATGCTGCAGGTGGCCCGCACCGGCCAGGGGCCGAAGGAGCAGACTCCCTCCATGGGATGCTCCATCAAGTGGAAGCCCGGCAATGACCCTTTCAGCCTCGCCACCGGCCGCGGCTGCTGACAAGCGGCTCGCATCGCCCAGATCCGGGAGACATTTCTCACGAAACCCCTGCATCCCCCGCCCGGCCCGTCGGCGCCGCGGCGGGGGTTGTTTTGGGGGTCCACTTCCCGAAAGAGCATGAACGGGCTGTCCCGGACAGCCTCTCGAAAGCCGAAAATTGGCAAGGTTCTGGACATGCCGTTCCCGAACCTTGCCACATGACTCGAACCAGACATGACGCCCCGCCGCTTCCAGGCCACCCTGGACCAGCAGGCATTTTTCATGCCTCTCGTCTCCCTCCGCAACCGGTTCCCGATCATGCAGAAGAAGCGCAACACTCCCCACCATCCCCCATCCGCAGACAGTCACATGTGAAATATAGACAAGGTATCAAGTTGAAAGAACTTTGCGGATGATTGGATGGCTGTGAATCGCAAAGGCCTGACGATGTATCGTCAGGCCTTTGCGATTCGCGCAAACCAGAAATGCTGTCCTGCTGGCGCAGGGCCGCCCCAAGCCAGCAGGACACATTGTTTTTTCTGAAGAAAAGGTTTTCCAGCCTGCATGGCAGGCTGGAAAACTTTTCTTCACGTGCGACTCTCCGCAACCGGTTCCCGATCATGCAGAAGAAGCGCAACACTCCCCACCATCCCCCATCCGCAGACAGGGCAACCGCATGCAACAGAAGATCGATTGCAGGCCTTTTTACAACCTGTTAACCTCGAAATGATATTATTCTACCGTTGGTTGTAAACGCAGAGGAGTTCCGTGGATGCCGCCCGCCCCCGCATCCTCTCTCCAGACGTGGCTCTGCACGCTGGGCAATGCCATGACCGCCGTCATGGACATGGCACTCTACAATCTCGTGCTGCTCCGGGCACAGCCGCGCCGCCATCCCCGGCGCAAGCCGCAGAGGTTTCACCATCCGGCCCGCGACATGCGCACCTTTCCTGCCACCCTTCTGTTGTCCGCTCAGGTGTCGGACGGGCCGGATCCCCGCTTTCTGGAGCTTGCGGCCGAAGGGATCTCCGGCGACCTGCTGCTGCATCCGCACGAGACACTGGCACGCATCGGGGAAATGATGGAAGCGGCCAGCACGGTCATTCGTGCCGGACAAAAGGACGGTCCTCTGCTCGGCATTCTCGTCGAGCTGGCGGCCAAAGCCTTGTGGTTGAAGCATTTTCTCGCCCATGCACGCCATCATGCGCAGCCGCCCCTGAAAGAGACGGTCACTGTTCCGGATCCGCTTTCCGTGAGATTGCCGCGTCGTCCGGCTTCCGGTTCCTGGCAGATGGATGCCAGGCGCATGGACAGACTGGCAGGACGATGCTGGCAGGACCACATCGCCAACCTGCCCGATCCCTGGTCCGACAGGCCGAAGATCACGCTGCACCCCCTCTCCGCGGGACGACAGCACCATGGCATATGGGTGACAACGGAGATGGCAGCAGCCCTGACCGCCATGGCCAGCCGCCACAGGACCGCCGCCGGAGCAGCTCTCGGACGCTGAGGCGGCCTACTGGGCCGCCACGCGGGCAGAGAGGGCGACATCCTGCCCGCCCATCGCCCCGTCCTTGATGAAGCGCAGCATGGTGAACAGACCGAAGGGTTTCAGTGGTTCCTCGGATACGAGCCGGAGAGTCTCGCAGACCATGAGAGTCTCTTTCGGGAAGTCCGGCCGCCAGCCCAGATCCTCGGCAAAGCGGGCCATGCGCTTCTCCACGGCGCCGCGCAGCCCCTTTTCCTGGCTGAAGTGATTGACCACGATCACCTCGCCCCCCGGGCGGCACACCCGCTCCAGCTCGCGCATCACCTTCACCGGATCGGGCACCACCGTCATCACGTACATGGCCACGACCACGTCGAAGGCGCCATCCTCGAACGCGCGCATGTCCGCCGCATCCATCTCGAGGATGTCCTCGACGTTGGTCAGCCCCTCCTTGCGCACGCGTTCGCGGGCCTTGGCCAGCATCTCGGGCGACAGATCGATGCCCACGATCCGGTGCTCGCGTTTGTAGCCAGGCAACGAGATACCGGTGCCGACCCCCACTTCCAGCACCCGCGAGGGGGGCAGCGAGTTGATATGCCGCACCGCCCGCTTGCGGCCGGCATCGGCGATGATGCCGAAGGTCACATCATAGACCGGCGCCCAGCGTGCATAGGCTTTCTTCACGGCATGCTCGCCCATCTCCACGAGTCGCTGTTCGCTCAAGGCTGGCCTCCTTGAAATGATCTCCCCCCGGCTTGCCGGCCCCCAAGGCATGCTTCAGGCGCAAGACCGCACATGCGAGATGAGAATCGGACTCCCCTGCTCCATCGGGCCGGCACCCCTGAAACCGTCCGTCAGGCTTGTGCGGAACACGCATTCGCGCGCTACTCTACACCAAGGACAAGGGCTTGCAAACTCTAGGCCTGCCACCCTTTCCAATCTTTCATGTCCTTTCCATGGCAAAAACACCGACCGGCGCTCGGGTGCGCGCGATCGTGCCGCCGCCCAGCACCCGCTGACCCGGCCCTGGGCCTGTGTAGAACACGCACGCCTGCCCCGGCGCCACCCCCTCTTCCGGCTCGTCGAAGCGCACATGCACCGTGCCTGCCTCCTGCCAGACCCGTGCAGGCCGCGGCGGCCGCGTGGAACGGATGCGGACCCAGAGCCCAAGGGCCGCCTGTTCGCCCGCCGGCAACGGTGCATCGCCCAGCCAGTTCACGCCGCGCACCACCAGCGCCGGCACCTTGAGTGCTTCCCTGGGGCCAACGATCACGGCATTGCGCACGGCATCCAGGGCCACCACGTAGAGGGGTTCGCCCACCGCAAGGCCCAGTCCCCGCCTCTGGCCGATGGTATAGCCGATGATGCCCCCATGTTCACCGAGCTTGCGTCCATCCACATGCAGGATGGGACCGGGCCGGGCAGCCTCGGGTCGATGGCGCAGGACCACGCGCCGATAGTCGCCATCCGGAACGAAGCAGATGTCCTGACTGGCCGGCTTGTCGGAAACAAGGTCCAGCCCCAGGGCCGCGGCCGCCTCCCGCACGGCGGCCTTGGTCAGAGCCGCCAGCGGAAAACGCAGGAAATCGAGCTGCGCCTGCGTGGTGGCATGCAGGAAATAGCTCTGGTCTCGCGCCATGTCCGCCGGTGTGAACAGCCCGCGCCGCGAATCATCCGGCGAGAGACGCCGGCTTTCCGCATAATGGCCCGTGACCAGTGCCGAAGCGCCGAGCATGCGCGCATGCGTCAGCAGGGCATCGAACTTGACCACACGGTTGCAGTCCACGCAGGGCACGGGTGTCTCCCCGGCCACGTAGGAATCGCAGAATCGCTCGATCACCGCGCGGCGGAAAAGATCGGCCATGTCCAGCACGTAATGCGGAATGCCCAGCCGGTCTGCCGCCAGGCGCGCATCCAGGATGTCCCGCCCCGCACAGCAGGTACGCCCGCGTGGTGCGCAGGCCATGGCGGCCTCCTGCTCCGCGTCGTGCAGGCGCAAGGTCACCCCCGCCACGCGATAGCCGGCAGCGGAAAGCAGGCCCGCCGTGGTGGTGGAATCCACCCCGCCCGACATGGCCACCACGACGAGATGATCTGCCGGTGCGCCCGGCAGGTCCATGGAGCGACGCACAACCTCCAGCCATTCCGGATTGAGGGGCATGTCGAGAGGGTCCTTCTGGTCGGTACGGACGGTCCGGCCGTGTTTCGGATCGGAACGTCCATCCGTGTGTCCTTAGCAATTTGTTTGCATTGACTTAGATGTTTCTTAAACCCGCTGGCCTAGCTTTCAAGAGGGTTCGGTGAGTGAGTTGCGTAACAGTCATTCAAGCAAGGTGATCGGAAGTATGACTGGTCAGTTGCGTTCACGCGTCAAGTTCGTCATTGGCCCGGATGGCAGCCCGCTCACCATTGCCGACCTGCCACCCCCCGGCACCACGCGCTGGGTAGCCCGGCGCAAGGCGGAGGTGGTGGCGGCCGTGCGCGGTGGCCTGCTGTCCCTGGAAGAGGCCTGCAAGCGCTACGCGCTGACGGTGGAGGAATACCTCAGCTGGCAGCGCTCCATCGACAAGTATGGCCTCAAGGGCCTGAGGACGACCCGGCTGAAGGAATACCGCACCTGAGAATCCGGCGTGCCGCATCCTTCGGCCTGACGCGACAAGACCCGGATGCCCCGGCGAGCCCTCTCGCCGGGGCATCGCCATGTGTGAAAGGCGTTGTCGCAGCGCCGCCCCGTCCAGGCCACGCACCACGCCATGCTGCCAGCCAGCGGCTTGACTCTGCTTGTCCGCCCCTATAGTTAGCTTCCCATTACTTGGTGTGTTCGGGCAGTTTCATGTGCAGGTTCTGCTGGCTTTTGTCGGCCCTTCTGGCGGTCATCCTGGCCGTCATTGTCTATGTCTTCGGCTTTCTGGGCACGACCCGCCCGGCGGATGACGGCCGCACGGCCATCCTGCTCACGCCGGCGGAGCGCAATCGCGTGCTGGCTGAGATGCGCACCTTTCTCGAGGCCGTTCAGACCATTGTGGCGGCCACGGCATCGGGTGACATGGGCACCGCCTCGGCAGCGGCACGCAGGGTGGCCCGCGTGAACCTCGACGATGTGCCACCCGGGCTCTTGCGCAAGCTGCCGGCAGAGGTGAAAGGCCTCGGTCTTGACACACACCGCGCTTTCGATGATCTGGCGCGGATCATCGAGAACGGGGCGAATCGGGAGCAGATCTTCGCGCAGCTGGGAGACATCCTGCGTACCTGCACCACCTGTCACGCAGGATACCGTTTCGATATCGAGCAAAGGGGGCAATGACCATGCGCATCCGCAAGACGGCAGAGGTCCGCAGGCAGGAGATCATCGAAACCACGCTGCGCCTCGCCGACGAAGTGGGACCGGACCGGCTGACCACGGAGATGATCGCCCGCGAGGTGGGCCTCTCCCAGCCGGGCATCTTCCGCCACTTTCCCAAGAAGGAAAACATCTGGGAGGCCGTGGCCCTCGTGCTTTCCGAGCGCATGGGCAAGGTCTGGGAGGATGCCACGGACACACCCGGTACACCGCCGCTGGAGCGCCTGCGCAACCTGGTGCGCCGCCACCTGCAGCTCATCGAGGGCACGCCGGCATTGCCAGCCATCCTCTTCTCGCGCGAGATGCACCTGGAGAACGAAGCCTTGCGCCGCACCTTTTTCGGCACCATGCAGAAATTCCACGCCCGTCTCGTCGAGCTGCTGGAGGAGGCCAAAAGGCGCGGCGAGGTGCGCCCGGATCTGCCAGCCGAGGATGCCGCCTATCTCGTCATTGCCATCATCCAGTCGCTGGCCCTGCGCTGGTCGCTCTCGGGCCGCGCCATGGACCTGGTGAAGACCGGCGAGCGGCTGCTGGAGGTGCAGTTCCAGGGCTTTGCCTGCAAGCCCCCGGCCGACAGCAAGCAGGACGGCCGCTAGTCACGGCAACGGTCGTGGACAGTCACGGCCACGCCCGTGCCGTGGCCTGCCGGGGCGGCAGTCGAATTGCTGTGTTCTTTACCTGCCGCAGGACAGTCCGACCTCCCGGAACACGGGAAAGGCTTCCCTTTTGCGACTTGATCACAGTCAGCATGCGCCAGCCGGTCTATGCCGCCCGCATCGGAAACGACGGGACCTGTCCCGTTACACATGAAGGATCACCAACAATTGGCCGAAGAGGAGGAGACCGGCATGAAGAAGATCATGCTGCAGGATGTCTACCCCGTGTTCGTGGAAGAGATCGCCAAGAGCGAGACCACTTTCGCGACCGTGGACGAGATTGTCGATTTCATCCGCGAGAAGTGCGAGGCGCACCCCAAGGTGACGTGGATCGCCAGGTTCGATCACTACGCGCACACGAAGTCCATCGATGGCGAGATCGCCGAGGAGATCCGGGACGCCAAGGAAGCCGTTTTCTGTTTCGGCACCAAGCTGCCGGCGCCAGGGGTGCTGGCCGTGCGTCCACGTGCCATTGGCGTGGCCGACATGGGCGACAGGTTCGTGCTCACCTTCATGGAAGCGCCCATGCCCGTGGCCAATGACGCCATGACGGAGTGGGTGCAGGCCGTGCGCAACAAGGCATGAAGACCATCATCCTGACCGAAGTGACTCCTGGCATCGCGTTCACCACCGGCCACGCTTTCCTGTCCCTGGCCGGACGATGAAGACAGGGGCGGGCTGCAGTCTGGCACCCGCCCCTCATTCCTGCCTGCCGCTTTTTTTGCCCAAATGGTTAAGTGGTAAACGGGCGGTTGCCGCCATGAGCAAAATCTGCATGGTTTTCGCGCGATGTTCCGTCATTTCGCCCTTCTGCCGCCGTTGCGCCACATTCCATTCAACTTCTCGTCAGACATCGCCGCTAGCATGAAGGCATGGCAATGGCCATACGAAGGCTTGAAGAACGCAGAATGCGAAACCTGAACAAGTTATGAAAGAACAAGGGGGTAGGACCATGAAGAAGGTTGCAGCCTGGGCCTCGGCCGCGCTTGTGGCCACGGCCCTGACCCTGCCGGCCATGGCGGCGGATCCGGATTACGACTATGGCATGGCCGCGGCGGCATCCGGCCTCTATGTGCAGGTGGATCTCGGCGCTTCGCTTCTGCGCTGGGATGGCCCGCGGGATGACGAGGCCTTCACCATCGGCGGCGGTCTGGGCTATCGCTTCAACGAGGTGCTGCGCGCCGACGTGCGCTACACCTATGCCGGCAAATACGACGTGGGCGGCGGCACGGACCTCACCGCGAGCACGCTGATGGGCAACATCTTCTTCGATCTGCCCGTGCAGGATCTGCCATTCAGGCCCTACGTCGGGGCCGGTCTGGGCTACGGCTGGGCCAGCTACAGCCCCGGCAGCGACGATGACGGCTTGGCCGCCGCCTTCATGGCGGGCCTGACCTGGCAGCTGCCCGGCAACCTCAAGCTGGACACGGGCTATCGGTTCCGCGACATTTTCGTGAGCGGCCCGAACATCACTGATCACCAGTTCATTGCCGGCCTGCGCTATCAGTTCTGAACCATGGACAGGTCCTTGTGAGTGCCACTTGGCGCTGCGACGAAATGCACGAGTCTTGCGGCCGGCCGCCCCATTGGCGGCCGGCCTGCCTTTTGTCCTATGCTGTTCTTGTCGGGCGGTTGCCCCCATGCAGGCAACCCCATTCCGCATCACAAGCACGGATCACAAGCACGAGGAGACACAGAGATGGCCAAGCTGGTCTTCATCTCCACCCATGGTCCTGACGACGTGGAACGGGCCTCCCTGCCTTGGGCCCTGGCCACGGCCTCGCTGGCCAGCGGGCACGAGGTGCACATGTATCTGCAGGGCCCGGCCGTGGAACTTCTCAAGAAGGACGGTGGCGCCGAGGGGCTGCAGCACGAACCGTTCCCGCCCCTGAACGAGCTCATCGAGCTCTTTCTGGAAGCGGAAGGCCATCTCTATGGCTGCGCGCCCTGCCTGCAGTCCCGCAACCTCAGACAGGAGGATCTGCTGGACGGCGTGAAGATCGTCGGTGGCGCTGCCATGGTGGACCAGTGCCTCACCGCCGACAAGGTGTTCACCTACGCCTGAATGGCTTTCGCAGGCTCCCCAGAGAAACGACCGGGAAGAGCCGAACATGCGGAGACTTGCCTGCCCTCACGAGGGCAGGACAGTCTTTCTTCATATGCCACTGGAGAACACGACGCCCCGCCTCTGTCGTGGCGGAGCGTCCCGCATGTTCCACACGCTGGCCAGTCGGCACAGCCGCAGTCGACGTATAGACAAGATATGGATTTGCAAGAACTTTTGCGGATGATTGGAAGACTGTGAATCGCAAGGTTCTGACGATGCATCGTCAGAACCTTGCGATTCACTTGAGCCGGAAATGCTGTCCTGCTGGCGCCGGGCCGTGCCCTGAGCCAGCAGGACGCATTGTTTTTTCTGAAGAAAAGGTTTGGGGCTGTCCCAGATAGGGCTGTTTTTTCTGTAAGCCCATGATTGTCAAGGACGCCCCTTCGGGGCGTCG
>CAZNLW010000090.1:0-9716 GCA_964574205.1 uncultured Rhizobiaceae bacterium
CCAGCCAGGGGCGGCCGGAGATGTCCACCACCACGCGGGTGAGGGCCTCGTCCAGCGGCACGTAGGCGTGGGCATAGCGCACGATCCCGCGTTTGTCGCCCAGGGCCTGACGCAAGGCCTGGCCAAGGGTGATGCCCACGTCCTCCGTGGTGTGGTGGGCATCCACATGCAGGTCTCCCCTGGCCCGGATCTCGAGATCGAAGAGGCCGTGCCGGGCAATCTGCTCCAGCATGTGGTCGAGAAATCCGACTCCGGTGTCGATGGCGTGACGGCCCGTGCCATCCAGCCCGATGTCCACCGTGATCTCGGTCTCCGCCGTCTTGCGCTCGATGCGGGCGCTGCGCATGTGTCCGTTCTCCAGGATCTGTTCTTCGGCCGATGCTCGAGAGCCGAGCGGCCCGTGTTTCCTGCCTTTTACTCCATTGTTTGCCTCATGCAAAAGATCCGGCCACGAATGACGATGGCTGGTGCATGTCGGGGGGACCAGGCGAAAGGCGGGTGGTTTCATTCGTCAGCCGCGCTCGTCATGCGACGGGTATTGCGCAGGATCTGATCGCGGATCTCGTCGCTCTCCCAGCCGGAACGCATATCCGTCTCCCCCACGAGATCGCGGCGGATCACGGCGGTGAGACGGGCAAGCGCCTCGTTCACCTGGCGCACCTCGGCCGGCGAATAGGTGGAATCCGCCGAAGCCTCGGCAAGGACCTCCAGGAACCGCTGGTATTCCACCAGCACGTCAGGCGCGGCCACCAGAGACAGCCTGTGGGTGAGAAACTGCATCTTGATGCGGTCCTCGGGCGTCATGCCGCCGGTGGTGAGCAGGTGCTCGATGTGATCGAGAAGGGAGAGGTATATGTTCGCCTTCATGTCCGCGAACTTGATGGACCACTCCTTCTCCAGCTCCACCTCCGTCTGCTTGTTCAGCAGCAGGGCCGTGATGAGCACGGTGGCGACGATGCCGAGGATGACGAGCAGCACTTCCTGGGTGAAGGGCCAGCTTTCGGCCACGTCATAGGCGATGCGCAGCCACAGGTAGCCGCCGGTGACGAGCAGCACCGAGAGCAGCAGATAGATGAGATTCTGACGCCTGAGGGTGGCGATGCGGCTCGTGGCCATGGCCGTGTTCCTTCTTCACGATCCGCCCCGTCATGGACAGCCGTGCTTCGCTCCCCATGGCGTGACGGGACAACGGGCCCTGTGTGGCACAGAAACAGGCAGGGGAAAAGCGGGGACGTGATGATGCGGCCTCTGGTCAGGGGTTTCCGGCGGTGGCATATTCCCGGTGATGATGGAAAAGGACAGGCAGATGGAGGGGGCGGAGGTGGGCCAGGTCACCGATGGTGCGGAGAAGACGGCCACGGACGGCGTGGACCGCCCGGTGGGGCCAGGGGATCACGTGTGGCTGGTGGACGGTTCGGGATTCATCTTCCGGGCCTATCATGCGCTGCCGCCGCTCACCCGCAAGAGCGACGGCCTGCCCGTGGGGGCGGTGCACGGTTTCGCCGCCATGCTGCACAAGCTGCTCAATCGCACCAATGCGGGCAAGCGCCCCACCCATCTGGCCGTGATCTTCGATGCCGGGCGCGAGACCTTCCGCAACGAGATCTATCCCGAATACAAGGCCAATCGGCCGGAACCGCCGGCGGATCTGGTCCCTCAGTTCGCGCTCATCCGCAAGGTGACCGAGGCCTTCAACGTGCCGGCCATCGAGCAGGAGGGATTTGAGGCCGATGACCTGATCGCCACCTATGCGCGCCAGGCGCGGGAGGCCGGGGCGACGGTGCACATCGTCTCCTCCGACAAGGACCTCATGCAGCTGGTGCGTGACGGGGTGACCCTCTATGACGCCATGAAGGATCGGGAAATCGGTCCCGAAGAGGTCATGAAGCGCTTCGGGGTGCCGCCGGAGAAGGTGCCGGACGTGCAGGCCCTGGCCGGCGATTCCACCGACAACATTCCCGGCGTGCCCGGCATCGGCGTGAAGACGGCGGCGCAGCTCATCCACGAATATGGCGATCTGGAGACCCTGCTGGCCCGTGCGGAGGAGATCCGCCAGCCGAAACGGCGCCAGCGGCTGCTGGAACATGCCGAGCATGCGCGCCTGTCCAAAAAGCTGGTGACGCTGGACGATCATGCACCAGTGCCGGTGCCGCTTTCGGCGCTGGCCGTGCGCAAGCCTGATCCGGAGACGCTCATCGGTTTCCTGAAGGGGCTGGAATTCACCACGTTGACCAGCCGCATCGCCAGGGATCTGGGCGTGGATTCCTCGCGGATTCCGGCGCAGGAGGTCTCCGTCGAATCCTGGCAGCCGTCTGCCCCGGCGGAAGGCGAGGCGGCAGAAGGCCACCGGGTGCACGGCCCCGTGGCAGCGGCGGAAGCGAAGGTGAAGGTGCCCTTCACCCATGACGGCTACGCGCTGATCACTTCTGTCGCGCAGCTGGACGAATGGCTGGCGGAAGCGAAGGCGCAAGGGTGGTTCGCCTTCGACACGGAGACCACGTCGCTCGATGCCATGCAGGCGGAAATCGTGGGCTTTGCCCTGGCCCTGGCCCCGGATCGGGCGGCCTATGTGCCGGTGGGACACCGGGCTTCGGAGGGGCTGGAATTCGAGGGCGAGGCCATCGAGCAGATCCCGCTTGAAGTGGCGCTGTCGCGACTGAAGCCGTTGCTGGAGGATCCTGCCATCCTCAAGGTGGCGCAGAACGTGAAATACGATGATCTGGTGCTCTCGCGCCATGGCGTGCGCATCCGGCCTTTCGACGACACCATGCTCATCTCCTACGTGCTGGATGCCGGGCGTGTGCCCAACCATGGCATGGACGAGCTGAGCAAACGGCATCTGCAGCATGTGCCCATTTCCTTCAAGGATGTGGCGGGCAAGGGCCGGCATGCGAAGACCTTCGACATGGTGCCGCCGCGGCAGGCCTGCGCGTATGCTGCCGAGGATGCGGATGTCACCCTGCGGCTGTGGATGCTGCTCAAGGCGCGGCTCCATGAAGAGCACATGTGCACCGTCTATGAAACGCTGGAGCGGCCGCTGGCTCCCGTGCTGGTGGACATGGAACGCACCGGCGTGCTGGTGGACCGCACGCAGCTGGCCCGCATCTCCCGGGAATTCGCGGAAAAGGCCAAGGCGCTGGAGGCCCGCATCCATGCCCTGGCAGGGGGGGCATTCAACGTGGGATCCACCCGGCAGCTGGCCGAGGTGCTGTTCGAGAGACTGGGACTGAAATCGGCCAAGAAGACGGCCACGGGGGCGCGCAGCACCGACAACGAGGTGCTGGAGGAGCTGGCCGCGCAGGGGGTGGAGATCGCCCGTCTGGTGCTGGAATGGCGGCAGCTCGTCAAGCTGCGTTCCACCTATGCGGAGGCCCTGGCCCGGCATATCCATCCACAGACGGGACGGGTGCATACCTCCTTCTCCATGGCCGCCACCAACACCGGGCGGTTGGCCTCCACCGATCCCAACCTGCAGAACATCCCCGTGCGCACGCCGGAGGGGCGCCGCATCCGTGCCGCCTTCATCGCACCGGCGGGGGCGAAGCTGCTGTCGGCGGACTATTCGCAGATCGAGCTGAGGGTGCTGGCACACGTGGCGGACGTGAAGCGCTTGCAGGCGGCCTTTCGCGAGGGGCTGGACATTCACGCCATGACGGCCTCGGAGATGTTCGGCGTGCCGATCGAGGGCATGGATCCCCTGATCCGGCGACGGGCCAAGGCCATCAACTTCGGCATCATCTATGGCATCTCGGCGCACGGACTGTCGCGTCAGCTGGGGATCCCGAAGGAAGAGGCGGCGGACTACATCAAGACCTACTTCCAGCGCTTTCCGGAAATTCGCGATTACATGGAGGCGACCAAGGCCTTTGCACGAGAGCACGGCTACGTGCAGACGATCTTCGGCCGGCGCATCCACTTTCCCAACATCGATGCCTCCAATCCTTCCGTGCGGGCCTTCAACGAGCGGGCGGCCATCAATGCCCCCATCCAGGGCTCGGCGGCGGACATCATCCGCCGCGCCATGATCCGCATGCCCGAGGCCCTGGCCGAGGCCGGGCTCTCGGCGAAAATGCTGCTGCAGGTGCACGACGAACTCGTCTTCGAGGTGCCGGAAGAGGAAGTGGCGGCGACCGCTTCGGTGGTCACCCGGGTGATGGAAGCGGCGCCGGAACCGGCGGTGCACATGAAGGTGCCGCTGAAGGTGGATGCCCGCGCCGCCGACAACTGGGACGAGGCCCACTGAAATCCCTGCGAAACGCTTCTCCTTACCGTGTCTCGCCGTGACGGCGGGTCAGGCGGGCCAGCAGGGCCTGCAGGTCCTTTTCGACATCTGCGAGCATCCTTTCGATGCGGGAAAGGGGCGCCTCCTTCCGTTGCTGCCGAAGGGGTGGCAGCGATGCGGTTTTCCCCGGGGGCGTCTTCATCCGGCCAGGGACGGCAGGGGTGCGGGCTGATCGGGACGCGTGAGCGGCTCTGCCTGTGCTCGGGGCCGGAGGCTCAGATGTCTTCGTCTGCTGCCGGCGCCAGCTTCCCGGATCCTCGAAGGCGCCACGCCAGATGCCCTTGCGCAGACGCGCCGCTTCCTGCTCGAGAGCCCCATAGGCATCGCGATCGCGGGCCACGGCCCAACCCTCGGCCACCATGGCGGCAGCCACATCCCGGCCATCTGCCAGCACCCGGGCCAGCAGACGGCCATATCTGTCCACGCCCAGCACCTCCACGTCCAGATGGCGACAGGCCAGCAGGCGGCGCAGAGCCTTCCAGGCCTGACGACCACAGGGCCAGGGCCTGCCCTTCTCGTCCAGGCATGTCTGGTCGATCTCCGGGGCGTCCATGCCGTGGATGCGGATGCGCAAGCCGGCGAAGACGATTCCGTCGCCATCGGTCACGGTCACGAAGCGTGTGGCATCCTCGCTCTCCATGGACAGGCGCAAGGGCCGGCTTTCGGATTTCCGGCTGTTCTCCAGGTTCTGGCGCAGCTTCTCCACATGCCGCTGCCACTGGTTGATGATGCGATCGTTGGACATCATGGTCCGGTCGGGAGACGATCGGAGGGCCATATTTCACTCTCGCTTCATGGCGGGATTGCCGTCATTCATCCTGCAACTTGTGAATGAATTTTCCCTTTATGTCCGTGTCGGCGATTGACCCGCAATTCGGTGAGAGGCAAAACATGCAGGCAGGGACCAGGGAGCGGAACGGCAATGGGCACGCAGCGTGGCACGCCGCCGGAGAAGGCCATGGACTGGGACCGGCTGCGCATCTTTCACGAGGTGGCCAAGGCCGGCAGCCTGACGCGCGCCAGCGAGCGTCTGGGTCTGTCGCAATCGGCCCTGTCGCGGCAGATTTCGGCGCTGGAGGAGGAGCTGAAGACGCCGCTGTTCCATCGTCATGCGCGTGGGCTGGTGCTCACGGAGGCAGGCGAGCTGCTGTTTCGCACCGCGCACGAGATGGACACGCGCCTGGCGGCGGCGCGCACGCGGCTGATGGATGCACGGGCCAAGCCTTCCGGGCCGTTGCGGGTGACCACCACGGTGGGGCTCGGCACCATCTGGCTGACGCCGCGGATGAAGGAGTTCATCGAACTCTATCCGGACATCCGCCTCACGCTGCTGCTGGATGACGAGGAGCTGGATCTCGCCGCGCGCGAGGCGGACGTGGCCATCCGCCTGCGACGGCCGGTGCAGCCGGATCTGGTACAGCGCAAGCTGTTCACCGTCCACCATCACATCTATGCCGCCCCGTCCTACATCAAGGCGCACGGCTTTCCGCGCACCCTGGAGGAACTGGACCAGCATCGCATCCTCTCCTTCGGTCCCGCGCCGTCGTATCTGGCCAACGTGAACTGGCTGACCACCGTGGGGCGCCCTCCCGGCCATCCGCGCGAGCCCATCCTCACGGTGAACAACGTCTATGGCCTGCGCCGGGCGGTGGAGGCGGGCATCGGGCTGGCCTCGCTGCCGGACTATATCGTGGGGCCGGACAGCCCGCTGGTGCAGGTGGATATCCGCGACGTGGAGCTGCCCTATTTCGACACCTACCTTGTCTATCCGCAGGAACTGCGCAACTCCAAGCGCGTGCGGGTGTTTCGCGACTTCATCGTGGCCGAGGCCCGGGGCTGGAAGTTCTGACCGTTTCTCCCGCCCGTCGGCAATCACGGGGAATCACGGTCAGGCAGGCTGCAGGAACTGGCGCCGATCTGGTCCGGCTCGGGGGCCCAGGCAGAGACGTGCAGCATCTCCAGGGTCACGGCGATGCGTCCGTCCGGCCCGCTGCAGGCCGTTTCCAGTGCGGCGGCAGCGTGAGCCAGCAGCCGACGGGTGACGGGGCGCGGATCCCGTCCGGCAAGGATGCGTGCGGAGAGTCCCATGGCACGGATCTCCTGCATGAGCGAAAGCGCATCGGCATAACGCAGCTTCAGCCGTTCCGTGTCCACCACCGGCATGACGAACCCTGCCATCTGCAGTAGCGTGCCCACCTGGCGGATGTCGCAAAAGGGGGCCACACGCAGCGGCGGGGGCACACGGCCGGCCGCTTCGTCTGCCAGGGCCCAGGCGCCGCGCAGCTCCTTCAGCGTCTCGCCGCCGGGAAAGGCCGAAAGCAGCAGGCCGCCGGGCCGCAGCAGCCGCCGCCATGCAATGAATGCTCCAGGCAGGTCGTTGATGGCCACAGGCTCCATGACCACGGCCACGAGGTCGAAACGGCTGTCGGCCAGTGCCGGCCGGGCCGGGTCGATCACCACGTCATGCCGGCCGCCGGCCGGGCGTGCACGGGGCGCGGCGAGCACCACCTCCTGCACGTTGCCGGCGGTCTTCAGAGTCTCGCGGGCATCCTTTGGCGCCAGGGTGCACAGCAGGGCGCGGGCGAACGTGCGCCGTGTGGCGGACAGGCGCGCCGCCATTTCCTCCAGTGCCAGCCGGTGCAGGAAATCCGGCATGACATCGGGGCCGGCCAATGCCAGCCGCGCTGCCGTCTCGGCCTGCCGTCTTTCGTCAAAGGGGCCTGCGGTCATGGTCCGGACCTTCATCGATGCGGCAGACGGAAGCGTGGTTCCGCGCGCGTCCATTCACGCCGGCGACCATGCCGTCCCCGTGCCGGATCAGGCCACCTCGCCGCGGGCCGCCTTGCGGGCCTGGCGCTTGCGTGCGTGCGGATCGAGAATGGCCTTGCGCAGGCGGATGGACTTTGGCGTCACCTCCACCAGCTCGTCATCGGCAATCCAGGACAGCGCCTTTTCCAGCGTCATTTTCACTGGCGGGGTGAGCTGCACGTTGTCGTCCCTGGTGGCGGCGCGAATGTTGGTGAGCTTCTTGCCCTTCAGCACGTTCACTTCCAGATCCTGACCCTTGGCATGCTCGCCCACGATCATGCCGCGATAGACGCGCGTGCCGGGGGCGATGAAAAGGCGACCGCGGTCTTCCAGGTTCCACAGGGCATAGGCCACGGCTTCGCCGTCCACGGCGGAGACGAGGGCGCCGGTGGTGCGCCCGGGCAGCGGGCCCTTCCACGGCTCCCAGGCGTGGAAGATGCGGTTGAACACGGCCGTGCCGCGGGTGTCGCTCATGAGTTCCGAATGATAGCCGATGAGCCCGCGCGTGGGCACGCGGAAGACGAGCCGCTGACGGCCGGCACCGGCGGGAATCATCTCGACGAGCTGTCCCTTGCGTTCGGCGAGCTTCTGTACCACCGTGCCGGCATGCTCCTCGTCCACGTCGATCGTGATCTCCTCCACCGGTTCCAGCGTGTGGCCCGTTTCGTCCTTGCGCAGGCGGACCCTCGGGCGGCCCACGGTGAACTCGAAGCCTTCCCGGCGCATGGTCTCGATGAGCACCGCAAGTTGCAGTTCGCCGCGACCGGAGACGCGAAAGGCATCGGCCTCGCCGGGAATTTCCTCCACCTCGATGGCGACATTGCCCTCTGCCTCGCGCCAGAGCCGCTCGCGAATGACGCGGCTTTGCACCTTGTCGCCCTCCCGCCCGGCCAGGGGGCCATCGTTGATGCGGAAGATCATGGACAGGGTGGGCGGATCCACCGGCGGTGCAGGCAAGGGGGTGTCCACTTCCGGCGCGCAGACGGTATGCGACACGCTGGCCTGCTTCAGACCGGCGAGCGCCACGATGTCGCCGGCCTCGCCCGTCTCGATGGGCTGGCGCGACAGGCCGCGGAAGGCCAATACCCTGGAGACGCGCCCCACCTCCAGCTCGCGGCCCTCGCGATCCAGCACCCTGACCATCTCGTTGGCGCGTATGCTGCCGGCATGAATGCGCCCTGTCAGTATCCGGCCCAGATAGGGATCGGATTCGATGATGGCGCCGAGCATGGCAAAGGGACCTTCCGCAATCCGTGGCGGCGGCACATGCGTGATGATCAGATCGAGCAGTGCATCCATGCCGGCGGCCGGGCCGGCATCGGGCTCGGGGGCCATCCAGCCCTGCCTGGCCGATCCGTAGAGGATGGGAAAATCCAGCTGCTCGTCAGAGGCTCCCAGGGCCACGAAGAGATCGAAGGCCTCGGTCATCACCTCCTCGTGGCGTTCCTCCGGCTTGTCGATCTTGTTGATCGCGACGATGGGCCTCAGCCCCTGCGCCAGGGCCTTGGCGAGCACGAACTTGGTCTGCGGCATCACGCCCTCGGCGGCATCAACGAGGAGAATGGCCCCGTCGACCATGCCCATGATGCGTTCCACCTCACCGCCGAAATCGGCATGGCCGGGTGTATCCACGATGTTGATGCGATGGTTCTTCCACTCGATGGAGGTGACCTTGGCGAGGATGGTGATGCCGCGTTCGCGTTCCAGCTCGTTGGAATCAAGCGCCCGTTCGGCCACCTGCTGGCCCTTGCGAAAGGCACCGGAGGCGGCCAGCAGCCGGTCGATGAGCGTGGTCTTGCCGTGATCCACGTGGGCGATGATGGCCACGTTGCGCAAGGATTTGCGCACGCCGCTTCGATTCTGGCCGTCCGTGTGCCCGTCCATGTTGCCGCGTCCTTCCCGTGCCGGATAAGGAAAAGGATGTCCCGGCCGGGTTATCCGGCAAATCGGTGCGGGATGCAATCCTGCGGTGACAGGCAGGACCCCACGGTGCCAGAACCTGGCAGATAACGCCAAAGGGGACCGTTCCCCGCCCGGGGAACGGTCCCAGGGGAATGCCTGCTCCGCCCCGCGCGGCCTGCCCCCAGTAGCCGCCTGCCCCTCGACGTGGCCGGAGCAGGCATTCATTCCTGCGCCCCGGTGCCGCGCCCGTCACCTGCAACGGTCTTGCGTCGTCGAGCGATCTGCTGCGTGCTCTTGTGGCTAGCTCATATTGACGTACCGGGAAGGGGGTGTTTACCCCCCCCCGCGTCTTTTTGTCGCACTTGTGAGCATATGCTATCATGATCCCTGCTGACAAGGATATGTGGCGCGGATTTGGCATGATTCTTGCTTCCGTTTTGGGGAGGTCGGTCGGCAGGTCAGGTGAACAGTGAGTGAACAATGCCCATGACCCTGCTGCGGGGCGCCAGGGGCCGTTTCCGGATCTGGTGGTCAGGGGCTTGTCAAGAGGAGGGAATTGGCGTAATCCCGTGCACAGGGTCAGCGCCTGCCGCAAGGAGGCTGTGGCCGGACAGGGCCCGGATTGCCGTGATGGCACGATGGATCGCCTTTCACTTTCCGTGGGCCGGTGTAGCTCAGCTGGTAGAGCAACGCATTCGTAATGCGTGGGTCGGGGGTTCAAGTC
>CAZNLW010000091.1:0-9694 GCA_964574205.1 uncultured Rhizobiaceae bacterium
CATAGAGCGGGCACTTGCGGAGGATCTCGGGCGCATCGATGCCGCGGCCGATATCACCAGCGCCGCGGTCATTCCGCCGGATGTGCGCTTCTCGGGGGTGATGCGCGCGCGCGAGCTCATGGTCGTCGCCGGCCTGCCGGTGGCCGGGCGGGTCTTTGCGCGCCTGGATCCGGCCATCGCCTTCGTGCCCGAGGTGACCGATGGGGCACGGGTGGAGGCAGGCACCGTGATTGCCCGCATCTCCGGCCCGGCGCGCGCCCTGCTGGCGGCGGAACGGGTGGCGCTCAACTTTCTGCAGCATCTTTCCGGCATCGCCACGCTGACCCGCGCCTACGTCGATGCCATCGCTGGCACGGGCTGCAGGCTGCTGGACACGCGCAAGACCACGCCGGGCCTGCGCCGGCTGGAGAAGTATGCCACCCGTGTGGGCGGCGCGCACAATCACCGCGTGGGCCTCTATGACGCTGTCCTCGTCAAGGACAACCACCTGGCCGTGGCCGGTTCCGTGAAGACGGCGGTGGAGCGGGCGCGAGCAGCAGGACACGAGATCATCGAGGTGGAATGTGACACCCTGGAACAGGTGCACGAGGCCGTGGAGGCCGGGGTAACCCGCGTGCTGCTGGACAACATGGACCTGCCCACCCTGCGCCAGGCGGTCATGCTCGTGGCCGGGCGCGCCGAAACGGAAGCCTCCGGTGGCGTGCGGCTGGAGACCATCCGGGCCATTGCCGAGACGGGGGTGGATTGCATCTCGGTCGGACGCATCACCCAGTCGGCGCCCGCCGTGGACATCGGGCTGGACTGGGCGGCATCCTGATGTCGGGCTGCCCTGTATCGGTATCCGCACAGGCCGAACGTGACCGCGTGTCCCCTTGTATGCCGTGGCGACGAGGCGTAGAACGGCGCTCGGAAGAGGGGAGACGAGCAGGGAACATGTCCATGACCATCGTTGCACCGTTTCGCGGCCTGCGCCCGGCCAGAGGGCGCGAGAAGGACGTGATCGCGCCGCCCTATGACGTGCTGAACACGGCGGAAGCCCGCGCCCGCGCCAGGGGACGGCCGTGGAGTTTCCTGCATGTCTCGCGGCCCGAGATCGACCTGCCGGAGGGCACGGACCCTTACGCGCCTCAGGTCTATGCCAGGGCTGCAGAAAATTTCCGCCGCCTGATCGAGGAAGGCGTGCTGGTAAGGGAAGAGGCGCCGGTCTATTACGTCTATCGCCTCATCTGGCCTCGGCCGGAGGGCGATCACGTGCAGACGGGCCTCTTCGCTGCTGCCTCGGTGGCCGACTATGATTCCAACCGCATCCGCAGACACGAGCATACCCGTCCGGTGAAGGAGGACGACCGGGTGCGCCAGATCGAGGCCGTGGGTGCCCATACCGGCCCGGTGATGCTGGCGGCACGGGACGAGACCGGCACCATCGCGGCGCTGCTCGAGGACGCCGCGCAGGGGGCGCCGGACATGGACGCGGTGGCCGACGACGGCATCCGCCATCAGGTGTGGATCGTGCGCGATGCCGATCGCATTCGCCGCATCACGGAGGCCTTCGAGGCGGAGGAGGCCCTTTACATTGCCGACGGCCATCACCGCTCGGCGGCCGCCTCGCGGGTGTGTGCCGCCCGTGCCGCAAGGGAACCGGAGAATACGGAGGCGCCCTGGCGGCGCTTTCTTTCCGTGATCTTTCCGGCCGCGCAGATGAAGATCCTCGACTACAATCGGGTGGTAAAGGATCTTGGCGGCCTCACCGAAGAGGACTTCCTGAAACGCGTGGGCGAGGTATTCGTGCTGGCGCCGTCAGATGAACCCGTGCGCCCTTCACGCCATGGCGAATTCGGCATGTATGTGGGCGGGCGCTGGTATCGCCTGCAGGCGCCGCAGGCACTGGTCGAGACCGACGATCCGCTGAAGCGGCTGGACGTGAGCATTCTGCAGGAGAACCTGCTGGCCCCCATTCTCGGCATTGCCGATCCGCGCACCGACGAGCGCATCGACTTCGTCGGCGGCATGCGCGGACTGGCCGAACTGGAGAGACGGGTGGATTCCGGCGAGATGGCCGTGGCCTTCTCCCTGCATCCCACCTCCATGGACGATCTCATGCGGGTGGCCGAGGCAGGAGAGGTCATGCCGGCCAAGTCCACCTGGTTCGAGCCCAAGCTGGCGGACGGTCTCGTCTCCCTGCCGCTGGAAGACTGAGAAGGGCGCCGGCCAGGTCGTTCGGCATGAGGGCAGGGGGGACAGGAACGGGCACCATGCCGCGGGAACATGTCTTTGACGTGGTGGTGATCGGCTCCGGTGCGGCCGGGCTGGACGTGGCCCTGCAGCTGGATGCGGCAGGCGTCGGCGTGGCCGTGCTGTCCAAGACCCGGCTCGAGGAGACCAATACCTGGCACGCCCAGGGCGGCATTGCTGCCGTGCTGGACGAGGCGGACAGCTTCGAGGCCCATGTGCGCGACACCCTGGAGGCCGGTGCCGGGCTGTGTGACGAGCGGGTGGTGCGCTTTGTCGTCGAGCATGCGCCGGCGGCCATCGCCCGGCTGGAAGCCTATGGGGCGCGCTTCACGCGCGGCCGGGATGGCCAGTATCACCTCACGCGCGAGGGGGGACATTCCGCTCGGCGCATCGTGCACGCGGCCGATGCCACCGGCCGCGAGATGGAGGAGAGCATGGCCGCCCGCGCCCGCAAGGCGCCGCACGTCACGCTCTTCGAGCGGCACATGGCCGTGGACCTGATCCGCGAACATGTGCCCGGGCGCGGCTATGGTCGGGTAGTCGGTCTCTACGTGCTCGATCGCGACCGCGGCAAGGTGGACCTGTTCCGCGCCCGCGTCGTGGTGCTCGCCACCGGTGGCGCCTCCAAGGCCTATCTCTATACCACCAACCCGGACATCGCCACGGGTGATGGCATTGCCATGGCCTGGCGGGCCGGCTGCCGGGTGGCGAACATGGAATTCGAACAGTTCCATCCCACCTGCCTCTACCACCCGCAGGCCAAGGCCCAGCTCATCTCCGAGGCCGTGCGCGGGGAGGGGGGCGTGTTGCGTCTGCCGGGCACGGGCGAGCGCTTCATGCCACGCTTCGACCCGCGGGCGGAGCTGGCCCCGCGCGACATTGTGGCGCGCGCCATCGATCACGAGATGAAGCGCCTGGGCCTGGACCATGTGCTGCTGGACATCACCCACAAGCCGGCGGACTTCATCCGCGCGCATTTTCCCAACATCCATGCCGCGCTGCTGAAATACGGCATCGACATGACCAGGGAGCCGATCCCGGTAGTGCCGGCGGCGCACTACACCTGCGGCGGCGTGGTGGTGGACATGCGCGCGGCCACCGACGTGCCCAATCTCTACGCCGTGGGCGAGGTCACGTATACCGGCCTGCACGGAGCCAACCGCATGGCCAGCAACTCGCTGCTGGAGTGCCTGGTCTATGCCGAGGCGGCGGTGAAGGACATCCTGTCGCGGCTGGACGACATCCCGCCGCCGCCGGCCCTGCCGCACTGGGACGAAAGCCGGGTCTCCGATTCCGACGAAATGGTGGTGGTCTCGCACAACTGGGACGAGATCCGCCGCTTCATGTGGGACTATGTGGGCATCGTGCGCACCACCAAGCGGCTGGAACGGGCACGCCGCCGCATCGAGCTGCTGCAGCAGGAGATCCATGACTATTACAGTGGTTTTCGCGTGACATCCGACCTGCTGGAGCTGCGCAATCTGGCGCTGGTGGCCGAGCTCATCATCCGCTCGGCCCTGAAGCGGCGGGAAAGCCGCGGCCTCCATTACACCCTGGACTGGCCCGAACCGCGCGAGAGCGAACGGCACCCCACCATCCTCGTGCCTGAACGCCACACCTGCCCGTGGCCGTGAGCGGGCACGCCCGCGGCCCACGGGCAGCGACGGTCGGCACGGTGGCCCGCTCTTCACATTTTCGCGAGAAAGGCATGAACGAATCGTTCATGTTCATGACATTCCGTTAATCTTGTGGTAATCTTGATCGTGACCGGGGTGCGCCAGAGGTCCCGCAAGGGCAGGCACGGCGGCCGGGCTGCCGCTCGGGCCTGCCGGCTTGGGGGCCACAGCCTGACAGACAAGGGCCGTTGCCGATTGCCCCGGCAGCGGCCCCTGTGCATCAGGGATGCAGTTTCGGAACGGCAAGAAGAAGAAACAACCTGCAGCCGTTCAGCCGAAAGGCGCATCTCCGGCCATGGCACAGCCAGGGAGGAGATGAACGCCATGCGACAATCCCTTGCAGTCCGCAAGCCGGCCCGGCAGGGGCGGCGGGGGCAGGGTATGCGGCGGGCAGGCGGGCGCTTGCGCCTTGCGGCCGGTCTTGTCCTTGCCCTGCTCGTGATCCTGTCAGCCCTGTCTCTTGTCAGCAGCGTTCGGGCGCAGGAAGGCGGTCAGACCATGGCGGCCGGGGCGCCGGCCGCGGATCGCCTGGCCGCCATCCGCGCCCGCGGCGAGCTCAGGGTGGGGGTCAACCCGCTCTACAAGCCTTTCTCCTTCGAGAAGGACGGCAGGCGCGTGGGCGTGGACATCGACATCGCGCGCCTGCTGGCGGAAAGGCTGGGCGTGAAGCTGAAAGTGGTGGTGCCGGCCCGCTTTGCCGACCTCATTCCCATGCTGGAGCGGGACGAGGTGGACGTGGTGCTGGCCGGCATGAGCATCACCTTCGAGCGCGCGCTGAAGGTGGACTTCACCCGGCCCTACTTCGAGACCGGTCTGTCGATCCTCGCGAACAAGGGGCGGCTGGCCCGGCTCGGCGTGCCCCTGGTGCGGGACTATGCAACGCTCAGGCGCCGGCTGGAGGCGAGTGGCCGCATGGGGCGGTTGCGTGTGGCCGTGACCCGCGGCAAGGCGCCGGAGCGTGTGGTGCCGCAGTATTTTCCCGGCGCGCAGGTGGTGGCCTTCGACACCAACGAGGCGGCGGCGGAGGCCGTGCTGAAGGGCGAGGCCGACCTGATGGTGCACGACGAGATGTTCCTGAAGGTCTGGCTGCACGACAACCGGGCGCGGGCAGGTTTCCTGCTCGTGGTCTTCGACGAGCCCTTCAAGCCGGATTACTACGGCATGGCCGTACGCAAGGGGGACCTTTCCTTCGTGCATCTGCTGGACACCTTCATCCTGGCGGAGCTTGAGGCCAACGGCCGGCTGATGGCCTTTCTCGGCCGCTACATCCCCGTGCGGGCGCAGGTTTCCGTGCGCGCCTACACGATCACCGAGGACTACTACGGGGGAGACTGAGCCATGGGCGCAACGGAGAAGACGGGCAAGGGCCTGGACCTGCAGTGGAAAATCCTGATCGGCATCGTGCTCGGCATCGCCCTGGGTCTGGCCATCAACGTGCTCTATGGCGCCGGGGTCACCAGCGGGCCGGTTTATGCCATCAAGACAGCCTTCAAGTATGGTGGCGACATCTTCATCCGCTTGTTGAGGATGCTCATCATACCGCTGGTCTTTGCCTCCATTTTCATGGCCATCGTCAATCTGGGCGATGTGCGCGCGCTGGGCAAGCTGGGCGGCAAGACGGTGGGCTTCTACTTCCTCACCACGGCGCTTGCGGTGGCCGCGGGCCTTCTGGTGGTCAACCTTTTCAACCCGGGGCTCGGCATCGACAAGGAGGCCCTGAACGCGCTCGGCATCGGCACCGAGGTGCCGGAGAAGGTGGGACGTGCCGGTGTTGGCGAGCGTTCGGCGGTCATGATCATTGTCGACACCTTCGTCAACATGATCCCCAAGAATCCCGTGGATGCACTGGCCCGCGGAGACATCCTGCAGGTGATCTTCTTCACCGTGTTCCTGGCCATCATGGCGTCCATCGTGGGGCAGGCCTCGGAGACCATGACGCAGGTGATCCACGGGCTGGACCGCATCATGCAGAAGGGCATCATGGCCATCATGGTGATCGCGCCCTATGCCATCTTCATGCTGGTGGCGGCGATCTTCATGGATCTCGGCTTCGATGCCCTGAAGGCCCTGGGCAAATATGCCCTCACGGTGCTGGTGGGCCTGCTGATCCACGCCGGCATCACGCTCACCCTGCTCGTCTGGGTGCTGGGGCGCTACAATCCCGTGAAGCTGTTCAAGGCGGTGGCGCCCGCGCTCATGACGGCCTGGTCCACGGCCTCCTCGGCGGCCACCCTGCCCATGACCATGAACAACCTCACCACGCGGGCGGGAGTGGATCCCAAGGTGACCAATTTCGTGCTGCCGCTGGGCGCCACGGTGAACATGGACGGCACGGCGCTCTACGAATCCGTGGCGGTGATCTTCATCGCCCAGCTGATGGGCGTGGATCTGACCTTTGGCATGCAGGTGGTCATCTTCGTCACGGCCTCGCTGGCGGCCATCGGCGCGGCGGCCATACCCGGTGCAGGGCTGGTGACCATGGGCATCGTGCTCACGGCAGCCGGCCTGCCGCTGGACGGCATAGGCCTCATCCTCGCCATCGACCGCATCCTCGACCAGTTTCGCACGGCCATCAACGTATGGGGGGATGCCTGTGCGGCCGTGGTGATCGCACGCTCCGAGGGGGCCATCCGCGAGCCGGAGGCGGCAGTGGCAGACGTGGCAGTGGAGGCCGCCTGAAGCCCCCCATGGGCGGAATGCCAACCGGTGCAGGAGCCGTAAAGTGCCCCGAAATCGAAGGGCGAAGCGTCTGTCCGGACGGTCAACAGGGACGCGGGCGGAAGATGGGCGCAAACAGTCCTCTCCGGTGGCGGCACGGGCACAGGCCGGGCAGAAGCGGCATAGGCACGGCAGGAGGAAGGAAATGGACTTTCCCAGGACAATCGGCAGCTTCGTGCTGCATGACGTGCGCGGCGGCTGGACCTTTCGCGGCCAGCCCATGCAGGCGGCTCATTACATCCGCATTGGCACGCGCGTGGGGCTGGTCATCGGCACGGAGGCGGATCCCGCAGGCACCGTCACTTACGTGATCCGCCTGCGCGACAGCGCCATCCGCGGCATTGCGAGCCTGGAAGAAGCCGTGCGCATTGCGGAAGAGGTGGTCCGCGAAAACGCGGACTTCATCGGCCGCCACTCCATGCTTGAGGAGTGAATCGCTGATGCGACGAAAGGGACAGGGGTGGCCGTCCCGGTGAGGCGAACGTGCGGAAAGGCCATCCCGCCTGCCAGGGAGGCGGGACGGGCTGTTCTTCACGTTCGACCAGTGAGGCGCTCGATGCGTGGACAGGAGGGGCCACCTGCACATGGGCCTCAGATGGAGAAGCTCACCCCGCAGCCACAGGAACTGGTGGCATTGGGGTTGTTCACCACGAAACGCGAGCCGGCCAGCGTGTCCTCGAAATCCACCGTGGATCCCAGCAGAAAGGGCAGGGACTCGGGATCGATCACCAGCATCGCGCCGTCCTTCTCGATCACCTCGTCGCCCGCCTCGGGCCCGTCCACGATCTGGAAGTCATACTGGAATCCCGAGCAGCCGCCGCCCTGCACGGCCAGACGCAGGGCCGTCTTGCCCGGCTCGTCGGCCAGGATTTCGCGGATGCGCTTGGCCGCCGCGTCAGTGAGGGTAATATTGGCACCCATGAGATCGATTCCTCCTTCCTGTCGCCCTCATGCAGCCGGATCGGGCATGCCCCGGCATGCCGGCGTGCCAGGAAATTCGCGTGGTCGTCTGCGCCGGCAGAAGCCATGAACGTTCTCCGGACAATATCTCGGGCGCCGGGCGGTGGCCGTCAAGGGCAGACCGGCGCGCTTCCGGTCTGCGGCAACGGCTGGCAGGGGGGCAGTCTGGCAACGGACGGGACAGGGGACACCTGATAAGGAACGACATGCGCGCACCCTTTGCCAGTGATCCGGCCGCGAGCCGCGGGCGTTTCCACCCCGAGCCGGGTGTGGACGGGGAAGACGTGCGCAGCCCCTTCCAGCGCGATCGCGACCGGGTGATCCATTCCACCGCCTTCCGGCGGCTCAAGCACAAGACACAGGTCTTCGTCTCGCACGAGGGAGATCATTTTCGCACCCGGCTCACCCATTCGCTGGAGGTGGCGCAGATCGCCCGCACCATCGCCCGTGCCCTGGCACTCGACGAGGATCTCACCGAAGCCCTGGCCCTGGCCCATGACCTGGGGCATACCCCCTTCGGCCATGCTGGCGAGCGGGCGCTGGCTGCCTGCATGGCCGACCATGGCGGGTTCGAGCACAATGCCCAGACCCTGCGCATTGTCACCCGCCTGGAGCGCCGCTATGCCGCCTTCGATGGCCTCAACCTCACCTGGGAGACACTGGAGGGATTGCTCAAGCACAACGGCCCGCTCGTCGATTCCCTGGGGGCGCCAATGGGGCGTTACGCCCGCGAAGGTCTGCCCGCCGCCATTCGCGAGTTTGCTCATTTCCGGGCACTGCAACCGGCAACCTTTCCGTCGGCGGAGGCCCAGGTGGCGGCGCTGGCCGACGACATTGCCTACAATGCCCACGACATTGACGACGGCCTGCGCGCGCGCCTGTTCGACCTCATCGATCTGGCCGATCTGCCCCTTGTGGGGGCGGCACTCACGGATGTGCTGAACGTGCATGGCGAACTGGAACGGCCGCGCATGATTCACGAGACGGTGCGGCGGGTGATCGCGCGCCTGGTGAACGACGTGATCGCGCGCACGCGGCGCAATGCGGAGAAATGGCAGCCCGCCTCGGCCGATGACGTGCGCCGGCTGAAGCGGCCGCTGGTCGCCTTCTCGCCGCAGATGGCGGAAGACCTGCGCGTGGTCCAGCGTTTCCTGCGTCGCCGCATGTATCGTCACCCGAAGGTGACGGAGGCCATGCGCCGGGCCGAGCGTATCGTGCAGGACCTCTTTGCCGCCTACATCAGCGATCCGGATCTCCTCCCCCGGGACTGGAAGGAACGGGCCCTGTCCGATGAGACCTCCACCTTTCCGCGCCAGGTGTGCGACTTCATCGCCGGCATGACCGACCGCTACGCCATCGAGCAGCACCGACGGCTGTTTGACCTCGATCCGCTTTTCCGCTAATCGCGCGGAAGCACCTGCCAGAACGGAGCATGGACCGGGCGCCGGGAAGACCCCACATTCACTTTCCCGAAAGGGCAATCCGGCACACTCGTCCGGCAAGACCGTGATTTTCCGGAGCACATCAGGAAAGCGCCACGCAAGCACGAGGGGCCAGAAGGCCATGAACCTGTTTCATGACGTGCGCCGCAAGGTGACCGCGGCGCTTGAGCGACTCGTCGATGAGGGCTTGCTGCCCGCCGAGGCCGATCTGTCGCACTTCACCGTGGAGCCGCCACGCGATCCGGCACATGGCGATGTCACCACCAATGCCGCCATGGTGCTGGCCAGGACCGCGAGGACGAAACCGCGCGACCTGGCCGGGCGCATCGCCGGGATCCTGCGCGCGGATGCCGATTTCGAGTCGGTGGAGATCGCCGGCCCCGGCTTCATCAACATGCGGCTGTCGGAGGCCTTCTGGCCCCGGCTGCTGGATGCCGTGCTCGAGGCCGGCGAGGCCTATGGCCGCTCGCGGATGGGCGGCGGCGAGAAGGTGAACGTGGAATATGTCTCTGCCAATCCCACCGGGCCGCTGCACGTGGGCCACTGCCGTGGGGCCGTCTTTGGCGATGCGCTGGCCAACCTGCTGGAGGAGACGGGTTTCGATGTGACCCGCGAATACTACATCAACGACGCCGGCGAGCAGGTGAAGGTGCTGGCCCGTTCTGC
>CAZNLW010000092.1:0-9555 GCA_964574205.1 uncultured Rhizobiaceae bacterium
CTGCTGACTTGGGGCGGCCCGGCGTCAGCAGGACAGCCTTTCCGGCTCAAGTGAAACGCAAGGTTCTGACTATACATTGTCTGAACCTTGCGATTCACAGTCATCCAATCATCATCAAAGTTCTTGCAATCCAATGCCTTATCTATACTTCACATGCGGCCAAGAAGGATGGAGCGGGCGACGGGACTCGAACCCGCGACACCGAGCTTGGGAAGCTCGTGCTCTACCAGCTGAGCTACGCCCGCACGAGAATGGCGGCCAGCACGGGAAAACACCGGCTGTCATCTGACAGCATAGCGGCATTTCCCCCTGCTGTAAATCCCGCTTCTCGCCGCCCGACTGCCCGGCTGACGAAATGCGCTGTTGAACGGGCCGGTCTTTTTTGCCACCTATTTCCGACAAGGAACAGGCCGTCGGCGTGGCTTGCCCTCTCGGGCAGCGAACCCGGCCGCAGGCCAAGCGAACACGCGCTTGCACGCACACAGGTCTTACAAGGTCACAGCCATGTTCATCCAGACGGAAGCGACCCCCAATCCGCAGACACTCAAGTTTCTTCCCGGCAAGCCGGTGGTTTCCGGCCCGCCACGCGACTTCGCCAGCAAGGAGGAGGCCGAAGCCTCGCCACTGGCACGCCGGCTGTTCGCGCTGGAGGGCGTGAAAGGCGTCTTTCTCGGCAATGACTTCATCTCCGTGACCAAGACCGAGGATGTGGACTGGACGTTGCTCAAGCCAGCCGTCCTGGGCGTCATCATGGAGCACTACATGTCTGGCGAGCCGGTGGTGGAGGGCGAGACCGCCGGCGTGAAGGAATTCTACGACGAGAAGGATGCCGAGATCGTGGCCCGCATCAAGGAGCTGCTGGATACGCGCGTGCGCCCCGCCGTGGCGCAGGACGGCGGCGACATCACCTTTCAGGGCTACAAGGACGGTGTGGTCTATCTGCAGATGGTGGGGGCCTGTTCCGGCTGCCCGTCAGCCACGGCCACATTGAAGCAGGGCGTGGAAAACCTGTTGCGTCACTTCATCCCGCAGGTGCAGGAGGTGCAGGAGGTGCAGGGGCCCGTGACAGGCGGCAGCTGCGGCGTGTGATCCGGCGGCAGAGAGGATTGCGCGATCGGAATTGCGCTTAGTCAGCGCCCCGGCCGCTCCGTTCTCCAGGAAAGGGAATGGTGCACGGGACAGGAGATTTCGGGCAAGGAGAGAGGGCGATCATGGCCTGGGAAGCCTGCGGCAAGCCCATCGACGAGGCGGCACTGCGTCAGATCTTCCTGGATGCACGCAGCTACAACGGCTGGCTGGACACGCCGGTGTCCGACGACTGCCTGCGCCAGATCGTGGATCTCATGAAAATGGGCCCCACATCGGCCAACTGCCAGCCGATCCGCATCAAGTTTCTCAAGTCGCAGGCAGCCAAGGAGCGGCTGAAACCCCACCTCATGGAGGGCAACGTGCACAAGGCCATGTCGGCGCCGGTGGTGGCCCTCTTCGCCCATGACCTGGAGTTCCACGAGCGACTGCCGAGATACTTCCCCCACACGGATGCGCGCAGCTGGTTCGTCGGGAACACGCCACTCATCGAGGAGACGGCTTTCCGCAACGGCACGCTGCAGGCTGCCTATTTCATCATCGCCGCCCGCGCCCTGGGGCTGGATACGGGGCCCATGTCCGGTTTCGACCAGGAGGGCGTGAACAGGGAGTTCTTCGCCGGCACGCCCTGGCGAGTGAACTTCATCTGCGCACTGGGTTACGGCGATCCGGAATCGCTCTTTCCGCGCAGCCCGCGGCCCACCTTCGAGGAGCTGGCCGAGATCCTCTAGTGGCATGGCCCGTATGTGCCCCGTGGAACGGAAAAGCTGTCGGCGGCCGGGTGCAAATGCAGATCAGGCGCGTTTCCTGACACCGGTCATGGTCGGCGGGGGCGTGGGGGAGCCTCACCGGCGTCTATGGCCGGTGGACAACAAGACCAGGAGGAAGGGCCGGACAGGGCCTGCCTGCGTGGCGCAGCGGCGCCACTTCTTCGATCCGGGCCAGGCCGTCCGGAACACAGGGTGAGGGAAATCGCATGCTCGTGCTGGCCATGGATACCTGCCTGCAGTCCTGTTCCGTCGCCCTGTGCGACCGGGCCACGGGCCAGGTGCTCAGTCACCGCCGCAAGGAGATGGAGCGGGGACAGGCGGAAGTCCTCCCCGACATGGTGGACGCGGTGATGACGGATGCTGACGATCCCTACGAAAGGCTGGCCTTCGTGGCGGTGACACGAGGCCCCGGTTCGTTCACGGGAGTGCGCATCGGCCTCTCCTTCGCGCGGGCGCTGGGGGTGACGCTGGAAATTCCCGTCACGGCCATGACGACGCTGGAAGCCATCGCCCGGAATGTGGCCCACAATCCGGAGCGGCTGCCCATCGCCGCGGTCATCGACGCGCGGCGCAACGAAGTCTACATGCAGGCCTTCGATGCCGACTTCATGCCACTCACGCCAGCGCAGGCGGTGAAGGTGGAGGAGGCCGCCGCTCATCTGCCCCCGGGTCCCTGTCTCCTGGTGGGCACGGGCGCGGCCTTCCTGGCGGACAAGGGAACAGGGCGCTATCTGGCTGACGTGAGCCCACAGCCCGATGCCCGTATCGTGGCCCTGCATGCGCCCGTGGAGCCTGCGCCCACCTCGTTGCCGGAGCCTCTTTACCTGCGCCCGCCCGATGCCAAGCCACAGGGCCCCTTGTCCAACCTCAGCTGACCGCCGGCAGATGCCGGGCCAGAATCGCCGGAGCGGGCACCGTGTCGTGCTCCGAAATGACATCCGCCGCCAATGTCCATGAAGGCGAAGATCGACATTGCCGCCGTCGGGCCCGAGGCCATCCGGGAACTGGCCAGGGTTCATGCGCGTGCCTTCGCCGGACAGGGGCGGCCATGGTCGGCAGAAGAATTCGCGCGCCTGCTGGCCCTGCCCGATCATGTGGCCATCATGGCGCGGATCAGGAGAGGGGATGAAGCCACGGATAGCGGGCAGCCGGCGGGATTTGTGCTTTATGCCCGGATGGAAGACGAGGGCGAGATCCTGACGATTGCCGTGGATCCCGACTGGCAGCGCCAGGGGCTGGGCGGGCGTCTGCTCTCCACGGCGCTGACCGATCTGGCCATGAACGGCTGCCGGCGCATCGTACTGGAGGTGGCAGAAGACAACACCGCTGCCATGGCGCTTTATCGCTCTGCCGGGTTTGCGGACATCGGCCGCCGCCCGGGCTATTATGCACGGCCGGATGGCGCGCGCGTCGATGCGCGCCTGATGGTGGTGCATTTTCACGCCGGTTGCGGCTGCGAAGACTGACAGCATCAAGGCCACCCTCACGGCAGTCGTCGATGGCCCGCCCCCAAGGCAGGGCGGCGCGGCGTAGAAGGCCATTTTTTCGCATGTGGCCTCTTGCATCCGTGACCGTTTGGCACTATGTAACTGCCGCAACGCTGCCGGTGCTTCTGCAGCCTGTCACGGAAGAAGGCAGCGTTCCGATCCGGATGGGGCCGTAGCTCAGGTGGTAGAGCGCCTGAATGGCATTCAGGAGGTCGGCGGTTCGACTCCGCCCGGCTCCACCATTTCTTCCTTTCCCCTCGCCGCATGGGCGAAAGCCGGGTGGTCAGAGCCGGCGCAGGTTTGGCGCTTTCTCCCGGCAAGCCCTGCTTCTCACATGATGTATATGACATGTTCCACGTGAAACGGGTGCGCGGGGTTCGAATGCCCGCATGCGTGGCCGGGTGTGCCTGACCGATCCCGGGCGGTCAGCGGATCGGGCCGCGATCAGCGCCACGGTCCTCTCTTTTCTCTGTTTGCAGAATGGCGCGCAGCCCTTCGCGATAGGTGGGATGGCGAGGCCGCCAGCCCAGCCGTTCACGGATCTTGCGGCTTGAGACCCGCTTCGACTCCCCATAAAAGGAGCGGGCCATGGGGCTCAGCTCATCCTTGATCTCGGCGAAGGGTTTCAACGGGGGTGGCTCAAGACCCAGCAGTTCATGGGCCAAAAGGGCCACCTCGTGGGGCGGGGCCGGTTCGTCATCGGTGACATTGTAGATCTCGCCGGGGGTAGGCATGAGCAGCGAGCAGTGCAAGGCCTCGGCCAGGTCTTCCACATGGATGCGCGAGAAAACCTGCCCGGGCTTGACCACCAGTGCGCTCCGCACACGCCTCCGCGCCTTGTCCAGCGGGCTGCGGCCGGGGCCGTAGATGCCGGGCAGGCGAAAGACATGCAACGGCAGGCCGCAGTCCCGATAGAGCGCCAGCCAGCCTTCCTCCGCTTCCAGGCGGCGGCGGCCGCGTTCGCTCACCGGTTGGCAGGGTGTGGTCTCGTCCACCCAGGCGCCGTCATGATCCCCGTAGACCCCCACGGTGGAGAGATATCCCACCCACCGCAGGCGCGGGGCGAAGCGGCAGAGATCCTTTCCCAGCGTGCGCAGCACCGGATCGCCATCCGCATCCGGCGGCACCGAGCTGAGCACATGGGTCACCCCCTCCCAGGCCTCTGCCGGCAGGGGAGCCGTGCCGTCGAAAAGCCAGGCCTGCCAGCCTTCCTTCCTGATCGCATCCAGGCCCTCCGCATTCCTTGCCGTGCCGGCGATGCGCCAGCCCTCTGCCGCCAGACGCCGGGCCAGGTGCCGGGCCACATAGCCCAGGCCCAGAAAGAGAATGTGCGGCGCCTCTTCGCTCATGACCGTTTCTCCGCCCCTTTCTGCCTCTGCATTGCCGGCCTTTCAGAAGAGCGCGCCTTCATCGCCTCGGCAAGACCTGCCTGCCATTCCTCCCGCACCAGAGAATCGCTCTCCCGTGCCCCATGCCGCGCAGCCAGGTCACGAAAGGCAGATGGTTCCAGCAGTTGCGACAAGGCCCACACGGCCATGGCGCGCACCAGCGGCGCCTCGTCGGTCAGGCGGGCCTCGGCCACGGGTGCGAGACCTGGGTCCCCACTGTTGCCGATGGCAATGAGCACGTTGGCCACGAAACGCACCCGCCCGGCGCGGCGCACGGGCGTGCCGGCAAACATTCTGCGGAATGCGGCATCATCCAGCGCGGCCAGCGCGGCGAGCGGCGGATCCACAAGGCCAGGCCGCGGCCTGAGACGCTCTTCCGTGGCCGGACGTGCGAACCTGTTCCAGGGACAGACAGCCAGGCAGTCATCGCATCCGAAGATGCGGTTGCCCATGCGTGGGCGCAAGTCTCGCCTTATGGGCCCCTTGTGCTCGATGGTGAGATAGGAGATGCAACGCCGGGCATCCAGCCGCCGTGGCCCCAGAAAGGCTCCAGTGGGGCAGATGTCCAGGCAGGCCGTGCAGGTGCCGCAGTGAGATGTTGCCGGGGTATCGGGCTTCAGCGTGGCGGTGGTCAGGATGACACCGAGAAAGAGCCAGTTGCCATAGTCACGCGACAGCACGCAGGTGTGCCGCCCGATCCAGCCGATGCCGGCCCGGGCGGCCAGCGGCTTTTCCATGAGTGGCGCGGTATCCACGAAGACCTTCACGCCGGCACCGGTGCGTGCGGCCAGCCACTGGGCCACATGCTTGAGGCGACCCTTGACCACATCGTGATAATCGCGTCCCAGGGCATAGACGGAGATGTTGCCACGATCGTGCAACCGCGTCCGGGCCAGCGGATCGAGGCCAGGCGGCGGGCCATAGTTCATGGCACAGACGATGGCGGAGCGGGCCTCCGGCCACAGGGCGCGTGGCTGCAGGCGGCGGGCCAGCGTGGTGGCCATCCATTCCATGGTGCCGTGCAGCCCGCGGGCCACAAACGCTTCCAGTTCCCGGCTGGCCTGTGCGGGGATCCCGGCGCGGGCGATCCCCACCTTGTCAAACCCGACGGCAAGGGCGCGGGCACGGATCTGCTCTTCCAGGGACCGTTTCGCCATGCAACGAGGGAAGGGCGGGCCGGCTCAGAAGTCAAGCGCCGCATAAAGGGCTGGTGGCGCGATGCCCCGCACGCGATCGGCGAGAATGGGGCGGAAGGCCGGCCGTGACTTGATGCGCTGATACCACAGCTTGGCGCTGTCGTTTTCCGCCCAGTCCATGGCGTCCAGATATTCCAGCACGGAGATCTGGGCGGCGACAGCGAGATCGGCCACCGAAAGTTCGTCGCCCGCCAGCCACTTGCGGGTATCGGCCAGCTTGCCGAGTGCGGACAGATAGTCTCTCATGCGCGCCGTGGCGGCCCGCACGCGGCGCGTGTCCGGTGGACCGCCCCCCGCCTCCCTGGGCAGCAGGCGGCGCAGGGCCTTCTCCATGTAGATGGGCGCGGTGACCTCGGCATGAAAGCGCCCTTCGGCCCAGGCCAGCAGGCGGCGGGTCTCGGCGCGTTCACCCGGCGTGTGGCCATAGAGGCTCTGATCCTGGCGGCGGCGTGTTTCCTCCACGTATTCGCCAGCGGCCAGGACGCCGGCAGCCACGGTGCCATCGTCATCCACGAAAACGGGCACGTCGCCAAAGGGCGAAAGCTGCAGAAACGTCTCGTCCGGCGCCCAGGGACGCACATCCACGAGCTCGGTCACCACGCCGAACTCGCCCAGCATGAGGCGCAGCCGGCGGCAGAAAGGATCCAGCGTGAAGTGATAGAGCCTTGGCATGGAACCGTCTCTCGCCCCTCGCATCGCCCCGGCATCGGGGCCGACCTGCCTTCAGCCACCTGCCCAGCGGCCTGTTCGTCGTCTGCGTGCCCGGGCAGCACTGGAGCAACAAAACGACAACATGATGGCAGACATCGTCAGGCGTTCGGCATCGTCGCGACCACTCGCATGCCTGCTCCGGAGAAAAGCGCCGGCATCACGGAGGCTGGACGATGCACCGCCAGCCTTTGTCATATACTCCTGATGCGGCAAGGCGTGTCCCACCACGCCGGATCACGGATGGGACACCTCGTTTCGTGTGTGCGTCGGGCCGTCTGCGCGTCAGTCGCTCCTGCTGCCCTCTCGGCGGCGCTGGCCCAGCCCCATCTTCTTGGCCAGCTCGGAGCGGGCCTTGGCATAATTGGGCGCCACCAGCGGATAGTCGGCTGGCAGATTCCACTTTTCGATGTATTCCTCAGGCGTCATGTCATGATGCGTGCGCAGGTGACGCTTGAGGGACTTGAATTTCTTGCCGCACTCCAGGCAGACGATGAAGTCCGGCTGTACGGAGCGGCGGATGGAGACCGCCGGCTTGGGCTCTTCCTTCTTTTCCTCTTCCGGCTGGCCAACGGCTGTGGCCAGGGCCTTGTAGACATCGTGGATGAGCTGGGGCAACTCGTTGGCCGGCACGGCATTGTTGCCTACGTAGGCCGCCACGATCTCGGCCGTGAGCTCCACGAATTCGGTCTCCGGCGTGTTTGTCGATCTGGTTTCGTCTGTCATGGTCTCTCGCCTTTCTCTCGTGGGTTTCCTTCTGACAAGACCGCCCGCCTGAAAAAAGCCTCAAACAGATTTTCTAGAATTTTCCCTTACGTAAATATTTCCACTTTCGCATTATAGCATGTGCAAGATATGTGTGGCGGATAGGGTCATCACAAATGCCTGCAATCCTCTACATGTGCGATTCGCTACCTGTCAATAGAAACAACACGCAATTTCATGAAATTTCCATAGGAGGATGCGCTTTTCTGGATGTCTCTGAATACTGAACAGCCGCTTTACAGGATGCCCCAGCGCATAGGCAATTAGCGTTCACAATTGGGAAAAGGCCCTTTCTGATCATGGGCAGGGACAAAGAAAGCGGCGCCCGGGACAGACGCCGCTTCCGGTATCCTTCATCTCACGTGCTTGCCCTTGCGCTCAGGCAAAGTCCTTGACCAAGGATTGCCGCACGTTCTCCGGCACCTCGACCTCGTGGGCGTATTCGGGGTGTTCGATGCCGATCCGGATGGGCGCGCCTTTCCTGGCGTCCTCGATCATCTCCGGCGTGAATTCGAAGCGCAGGAAATGCACCGAGGAGGTCTTCTCCTCGTTGGTGCGCTCGAGATCCTCGTTGGCGATGGCATAGACCTTCTCATGATCACCGATCTGCACCCAGACCCTGTCCTCGATGCCCTTCAGCTCGCGCAGCCGCCGGCGGCGCTCCTCCACATCCGGATACTCGATCATGAACGTGGCCTTCAGATTGGTGCCATCCGGAATGAGCGGGTTGTAGACATCAAGCTCGTCCTGGATGCCTTCCGGCTCGAAGGTGCGCTCGATGCGCAGCATCTCCTGGATCTGATACTGCATGGTGAGGGCATCCTCGAAGTGGAGGGTGGCATTCGGCCCCACCTGCACCACTCGATTCTTCTTGTGTTCCATCACCTTGCGCCGGAATTCCGGACGCACTTGGGCATATTCCTCGAGCGAATAGAGATCGTCTCTCGTCAGATGCGGCATGGCGTTCATGCTCCGTATCCTTCCCTTTGCTCTTCCTGGTGGGTGACGGGGGCAATCCGCCCCGGCGCAGGATCACCCCTGCTCCTCCCCGTGATGGTGGTGATGATGGCCGTCGAGCGGCCGCTCCGTGAACAGCCAGTCGCGCAACTCGTGATCGAATTCAGGCATGCGGCGACGGATCCACTCCAGCACCATGGCCGCGTGCTCGATCTCCTCGTCGCGATTGTGCTTGAGGATCGCCTTCAGCTCCGGGTCGTTGCAGGCATCCATGCGCTGGTTGTACCAGTCCACCGCTTCCAGCTCCTCCATGAGCGAGACAATGGCCCGGTGCAGATCCCGTGTTTCGGCCGAGAGCTCCGCAACCGGCTCGTGATATCCCTCGCTGGCCATGCCCTTTCTCCCTGTGCTGGTGGTTGTTTCCGGTTCCCTTCCGCCTCAGATGCCGTAGGCCTTGCGCAGCAGGCTGATGGGATGCTCGGCCTGCCTGCCGTCGCCCTTCTCGTGAACGTTGTAGATATGCTCGATGTGGCGCTCGGCCATGGGGCAGTCGGAACCGAAGTGATCCGGCTGCTCGCGCTTCACCTGGCGCGCCACGGGGCGGCCGATCTTCACCGCCGCCTCGTGATGCTCCGACTTCACGGCATAGGTGCCGTCATGGCCAGAGCAGCGCTCCACGATCTTCACCTGCGTGTCGGGCACGAGCCTGAGCACGTCCAGCGTCTTGCGCCCGATGTTCTGCACACGCTGGTGACAGGCCGCATGGTAGACCACCTTGCCCAGGGGGTTCCTGAAATCCGTCTTCAGCTTGCCTTCCCTGTGGCGCAGCCAGAGATATTCGAAGGGATCGAAGAAGGCCTCCTGCACCTTTTTCACCTGCGGATCATCCGGGAACATGAGCGGAATTTCCTGGCGGAACATGAGCGCGCAGGAAGGCACAGGGGCGACGAGGTCGAAGCCCTCGTCCACGAGCCGCGCCAGATAGGGAATGTTGATGTCCTTCATGCGCGCCACGGCCTCGAGATCGCCCAGTTCCATCTTGGGCATGCCGCAGCAGCTCCTGTATTCGGCCACGCGCACGGGAATGTCGTTGTGTTCGAAGACAGCAACGATGTCCTCTGCCGTCTTCGGCTCGTTGTGGTTGGCAAAGCAGGTGACAAAGAGCGCCACCTTGCCCCGCGTGCGCCCGGCCGGCTCG
>CAZNLW010000093.1:0-9538 GCA_964574205.1 uncultured Rhizobiaceae bacterium
AGACCTTGTCCGGATGGCCCTCGGAGACGGATTCGCTGGTGAAGAGATAATTCTGGCGCGGCACGGCTCCAAAGCTCCCTGAAAGACGACAGATCCCAAACTCCCGTTGGCCGGCACAGGGGGCGCCGGCCCGAGCATTCATAAAGCTTTCTTTATATGCGTGCAAGCCTTCCGGCGTGGCGGGCTGCCGCGTCAGTGCTCCCGCTCCGGACATGCCGGGTCTTGTCCGTTGACCAAATGCTCCGGACACCCCCTCGGCCATGTCGGAACAGGCTGCCGCTCATTCCGTCTTCTTCTGTTCTGGCGCCAGGCCGGAAACATAGAGCGCCACGGCCTGGATCTCCAGCTCCGTCAGGTTCCTGGCGATGGTGTGCATGATGGCATTGTCGTTGGTGCGCCGGCGCTCATGGAAGTTCTTGAGCTGGGCGATCACGTAACGCTTGTGCTGGCCCGCCAGGCGCGGCAGCCTCTCGTTGCCTTCGCCCATCTCGCCATGACAGGAGGCGCAGGGCGGAATGTCGCTCCACTTGTTGCCCTTGTGGAAGATGTAACGGCCCACCGCCGCCAGATCCTGCTTCGACCGCGGAATGCGATGCGCCTTTGGCGGGCGCGAGGCGAACCAGGCCGCCAGGCCGGCGATCTCCTCGTCCGTCAGGTCCCTGGCCTGCTCGTTCATGACATCGGACTTGCGGGTCCCATCGCGGAAGTTCTTCAGCTGCTTTTCCAGATACCTGCGGTTCTGGTGAGCAAGACGCGGATAGATGGAGGAGGAGGCCTCCCCTTCTTCACCATGGCACAGGGCGCAGCGCTCCCTCACGATCTGCATCACCCGATCCGTCACTTCCGGCGGCCGTTCTTCGGCCAGCGCCGGCCCCAGGGCGCGCCCCGCGCCGATCGCAAGCATGAATACCAGGCCGAAAATGCCCCTTCCAGCCGGTCGCATGTCAACGTCCTCCCTCTGTCACCTGTCCCCTCATGCTTTCGGGGATGATGCCCCCTTGCGTGAAGGGTATCACCTTCCGTTGCGTTCCGGCTTGAGCGTGCTCAAGTAGAGCGCCACGCCATGCATGGCCAGCGGCGACAGGCGGCGGGCGATGGAGTGCATGATGGCGTTGTCGTTGGTGCGTTCACGCCGGGAGAAGGCCTTGAGCTGCTTGACGATATACTGCCGATGCTGGCCTGCGAGACGCGGCAGCGTGCGCGAGCCTTCTGCCGCCTTGCCGTGGCAGCTCGCGCAGGGCGGAATGTCGCTGAAACCGTCGCCATACTTGTAGACATATTCGCCCACCCTGTAGAGCAGCTGCTCCTGCTCGTCGTCGGGCAGGGGATGGGCCTGCGGCGGCTGGCTGGCGAAATATTCGGCCAGCGCCTCGATCTCCGCATCCGTCAGCCCTGCGGCCTGTTCGTTCATGATGTCCGACTTGCGCTTGCCATCGCGGAAGTTCCTGAGCTGCTTCACCAGATAGTCGCGGTTCTGGTGGGCCAGACGGGGATAGACGGGATTGGAGGCCTCGCCTCTCTCGCCGTGGCAGAACACGCAGGATTCGCCGATGATTTCCTCCACACGTTCCCGATCCACCTTCTCTCCGGCCCGGGCTGTGGCCGGTACGAGCCCCAGGGCAAAGGCCAGCAGGACCGTGGCGAACATCCGTGCTGCCAGGCCGCGTCCAATGCCGGCCGGAAAGACGCGATGCTGCAGGTCATCGTGCAATACAAACCTTCTCATGATCCTGTCCTCTCTACTGCCAGCCCCAGGGGGCGATGCGAGCGGTTCCGGTTCCCTTTCCGTTTTCGTGCCCTGTGCGGACAGGGGCGTGCGGCAGGCCGTGCCGGACGTCAAGCCCCGTGTCGCTTGACAGCACCGGCAGAATGGCCAGCATGCGGAATCAGTCAACACCCTGACGGCAACAGGCCCAAGGCCGGCACCGACAGGCAGGCGGATATTCAGGATCCATGCCCCGATACCGCATCACCATCGAATATGACGGTACCCCTTTCGTGGGCTGGCAACGCCAGGCCAACGGCCCTTCCGTCCAGCAGGCGCTGGAAGAGGCCATCGCCCGCCTGACCGGCGAAACGGTGACCGTGCAGGGCGCAGGCCGCACCGATGCCGGCGTGCATGCACGGGGGCAGGTGGCGCATTTCGACCTTTCCCGGCCCTTTTCCCTGCGCAGCCTCCGCGACGGCCTGAACCACCATCTGCGGCCGGCGCCGGTGGTGGTGCTGGCGGCAGCGGAAGTGGACGAATCCTTCCATGCCCGCTTCTCCGCCGTGCGCCGCACCTATCTCTACCGCATTCTCAACCGCCGCAGCCCGCCCGCCCTGGACCGGCAGCGGGTCTGGCACGTACCGGTCCCGCTCGATGCCGGGGTGATGCACGAGGCTGCCCAGGTGCTGGTGGGGCGGCATGATTTCACCACCTTCCGAGCCAGCCAGTGCCAGGCCGCCTCGCCAGTGAAAACACTGGACGCGATCCGGGTGGAGCGACAGGGCGAGGAGGTGCGCCTCCATGTCTCGGCCCGATCCTTCCTGCACAATCAGGTGCGCTCCATTGCCGGCTCGCTGAAGCTGGTGGGCGAAGGCAAGTGGACCGCCGGCGACCTGCGCGCCGCCCTGGAGGCTCGCGACCGGACCGCCTGCGGCCCCGTGGCTCCGCCGGAAGGACTGTATCTCGTGCAGGTGGAATATCCCGATTCGGAGGCGACTGGCTGAACCGATACCCTGCTCAGAGAGGACTGGTGCCCGGCCGTGCGGCCATGCGATTGCTCATGTCCGATCCGTGCCCTCCGATCGCTGGGCCAGCCATACCCCGGCCAGCGTGATGACGGCAAACAGCAGCTGCAGCGGATTGAGCCGCTCGCCGAGGAACATCCAGCTCAGGCCCAGGGTGATCACCGGCAGCAGGTTCACCAGCGTGGCGGCGCGCGCTGCCGGCAGGCGCGAGATGCCGAGATTGTAGAGCCCGTAGGCCAGCACGGTGACGCCGGCCCCCAGATAGGCCAGCAGCGCCAGCGACACCGCATCCAGCCGCATCAGTCCACCTTCCAGAAGCAGGGGGCGTGCGCCGGGCAGAAAGAAGAAGAGCCCCGCGCTCATCTGGATGCCGGTGAGCAGCCAGATGTCATAGCGCGGCGCCAGACGCTTGACGATGAGCATGTAGCCCACGCCGCAGATCATGGCCAGGAACTCCAGAACGTTGCCAAGCCACGGATCGGGCGCATGCATGTTCGGGGTTCCGGCCAGGGTGAGACCGACGACGCCAGCGACCGAAAGCAGTAGTCCCGTGAGCACGGGGCGGGTGAGGCGCTCGTGAAAGAACAGGGCTCCGCCTACCGCCGCCATGAGCGGAAACAGCGCCACCACCATGCCGGCCTGTGCAGCGGAGGTGTAGCGCAGGGCCGTGATTTCCAGCACGAAGTAGAGGCAGGGCTCCAGCGTCACCAGGGCCAGCAGCCACCACACATCTCCCCTCTGCCGCCGGGCCCGCGGCCAGGCGCGCCACACCAGCGGAGCCAGCACCAATGAGGCCACGGCCATGCGCGCCCAGATCATGGCCCAGGGATCCATGCGCGCCAGCAGGGCCTTCATCACGGGAAAGGCACTGGCCCACAGGAACACCGCGCCCAGCACGGCCAGCACCACGGCCGGGCCGCCATTCCCGCCTCTTCCCGTGTCACCCGCCATGCTCCCTGCCCCTTCGCTGCTCCGACAAACGACGTGTGCCCGGTCTAATGGAAGGAGAACCGACACGGCAATCCGCCTTGCGGGGCATGGCGTCTGTCCGGCAGGGGGCCGTTCACGCCACCCATTCGGCCGGCACCAGCTCGGCGAGCAGATGGTCCATGAGGGGCAGGCCTTCTTCGCTCAGGCGCAGGATGCCCCTGTCCACGATGAGCAGGCCCTGGGCCGCCAGGGCCTCGGCCGTCTGCATGAACGTGGCCGGCAGGGCGCGGCCCAGGCGGTTTTCCAGACGCCTGAGGGGCACGCCCTCGGCCATGCGCAGCCCCATGAGCAGGGCCTCCGTTGCAGCCGCCTCCGGAGCGAGGCGTTCTTCTCGCTCCAGGCCGCCGGTCCCGGCTGCAGCCAGCCAGCGCCTGGGGGCGCGAATGGCCTGCGTGGCCATGATGGTGCCGTCCATCAGATGCAGCCGGCCATGAGCGCCCGGCCCCACGCCCAGGTAGGGACCGTGGCGCCAGTAGAGCCGGTTGTGCCGGCATTCCTCGCCCGGATGCGCATGATTGGAGACCTCGTAGGCCACCAGCCCGGCGGCGGCCAGCACATCACGCGTGAGACGGAACAACCGCAGGGCGGTCTCCTCGTCCGGCAGATCGAGCTGGCCGCGCCGGTGTCGCTCGAAGAACGGCGTGCCCGGCTCCATGGTCAGCTGATAGGCGGACAGATGCCCCGGCGAAAGGGCAATGGCCTGCGCGAGCTCTCTCTCCCAGGCCGCTGCGGTCTGCCCCGGGCGGCCGTAGATGAGATCAAATGACGCCCGGGGAAAGATGCTCTGCCCCATTTCCCAGGCCGCAATGGCCTCCGCTGCCGTGTGTCGGCGGCCGAGAACGGCCAGGGCGGCATCGTCCAGCGCCTGGACGCCCAGCGACAGGCGGTTGACCCCGGCCACGAGAAAGTCGCGAAAGCGCCTTGCCTCACTGCTCGTGGGGTTGGCTTCCAGCGTGATCTCGGCTGCGGGATCAAGGCCGAAGAGCCGGTCGATGGCCGCCAATACCGCCTCCACCAGGGCAGGGGGCATGAGCGAAGGCGTGCCGCCGCCAAAAAAGACGGAGGTCACACACCGCCGCGGCACCCGTGTGGCCTGATACTTCAGCGCCGCCAGCAGCCTCTCCTGCCAGGCCTTCACGTCAATGGCTGCGGCGACATGGGAATTGAAGTCGCAATAGGGACACTTGGACAGGCAGAAGGGCCAGTGCACATAGATGCCGAAGCCGGCCTCCTCCTTCCCATCTCCGGAAGTGCAGGGGGACACGGCCGCAGGTTCTGCCGGGGGCATGGGCGGCATCTCAGCACAGGCCGGACTTGCGCAGCACCTGATAGGCGGCAATGATCTCGCGCAGGGTTTCCTCCGTCTCCTTGCTGCCACCGTTGGTATCCGGGTGAAAGCGCTTCACCAGCGCCTTGTAGCGGGCCTTGATGGTTTCACGGTCGGCCGATTCGTCCAGGCCCAGGCGCTGCAGGGCCTCGCGCTGCAGCGGCGGCAGGGTGCGTCGCGGCCGCGGCACATCGTCCGTATCCTCGCCGAAGATTCCGAACCGATCCTCCCACGGCCGGTTGTGGCGGAAGCCACCGCTCCCCGGCCGCCGGCGACCAGGGCGGAAGGCCCACGCGTTGGCCCCCATGCGCCAGGTGGGACGATGGCCGGTGACGTTGCGTTCCAGCCAGGCCTTCAGCTCATCCTCGGCCATGCCGGCGAAGTAGTTGTAGTTCTTGTTGTATTGCTTCACGTGCTCGAGGCAGAAATGATAATATTCGCCTTCCCGGTCGCGCCCCTTGGGCGCCGGATGCTTGCCCAGCGCATTGCAGCCGGGCCAGTCACAGGTCGGCACCTTGTCACGCAGCAGGTCGTCCTCGCTGGGACGCAGCCGGATGCGGTCGAAGTATTTCGAGTTCAGCTTCATGGTCATCCGGTTGTCGGTTGCCCCTGCTTTCGTTCCTGCCCGGCGCGCCCCGCCTCCTTCGGATTCAGGCCCGCCAGGTCCTCATGCCGCAAGACATTCACCCTTTGTCGACCTTAAGGAACGGTTAACGGATGAGCCGTCACAGTCCCCCCTGTCCGATGTCTTGACGATGTCCTCAGCGTTTTCCATCCGTCTCCTGCCTCCGGATTGCGGCCACGAAGGCGGCAATCCGCGCCGGATCCTTCACACCCCGGACCCGTTCCACGCCCGAGGAGACATCCACCATGGGGGCGCCGGTGACACGAATGGCCTCGGCCACGTTCTCCGGCGTCAGGCCGCCGGCCAGCATGAAAGGCTGCCCAAAGCCAGCCAACAGCGACCAGTCGAAGGCGTGGCCACTGCCACCGGGCAATCCGCCACTCCTCTCCGTCGGCACCCAGGCATCGAAAAGCGGAAAGGCCACGTGGGACTGATACGCCCTGGCGGCTGCCACATCCACTGCCGTCCGCACGCGGAATGCCTTGATCACCGGCCGTCCGGTCATCTCCGCAATCCGTGCCACGCGTGCCGGCGTCTCCCGACCGTGGCACTGGATGTAGTCCGGTTCGACCGCCCGAGCAATCTCTGCCAGCTGCACGTCATCGGCATCCACCACCAGCGCCACAACGGCAACATGCCCCCGTGCACGCTCGGCCAGAGCAGCCGCCAGCTCGAGCGACACATGCCGTGGCGAGGGCGGATGAAAGACCAGGCCGATGAAGTCCGCCCCGGCCGTGACAGCGGCCTTGAGCGCCTCCTCGTCGCGGATGCCGCAGATCTTCACCTTCACCCCGGCCATGCCGTGCCGCCTCCGCCCTTCCTGTCCGCCGACAGCAGGTCACACCGCCTTGGCGTGACGGTTGGGCACCGGCTGGTAATAGGCATCGAAGGCCGAAGCCACCGTGCGCACGAACAGCCGCCTTTCCTCCGGCACGATGACCTCACCGTCCTCGATGCGGCACAGGCCGTCGGCCTCCAGCGGCTTCAGCCTCTCCCAGGCCTCCGCCAGCGTTTCCGGCGCAAAGCCGTGCTTCTCGGCTATCGGTGCCGGCCGCACGCGCAGAAAGCACATGAGCTTCTCGATGATCTCGGCGCGCATGCGATCCTCGTCCGTGTATTCGAGACCCCGATCGATGGTCAGGCGCCCCTCCTCGATGGCCGTTGCCCACTTCGCCATGTCGCGCGAGGCCTGGGCATAGCCCTGCGGCAACGAGGAAATGGCCGAGCAGCCAAAGCCAAGCAGGGCGTCCGCCGGATCCACCGTGTAACCCTGGAAATTGCGGCGCAGCGTGCCGTTGCGCAGGGCCTCGGCCATGGGGTCATCCTCACGCGCATAGTGATCGAGGCCGATGGCCACATAGCCATTCTCCTTCAGCGTCTCGCCTATGGCGATGGCCTGCGCATAGCGGGCCTCGATGTCCGGCAGATCCTCGTCGCGGATCATCTTCTGATGCTTCTTGAACCACGGCACGTGCGCATAGCCGAAGACGGCGATCCGATCCGGCGCGAGGCCGGCTGCCATGCGCGCGGTCTCGATCACGCTGTCCACCGTCTGCCCGGGCAGGCCATACATGAGGTCGAAATTCACGTTCCGGATGCCGGCAGCCCGCAAGTCCTCCACACACCGCGCCACCATGTCGTAAGGCTGGATGCGGTTGACCAGGGCCTGAACCCTGGGGTTGAAGTCCTGCACACCGAAGCTGCCGCGGTTGAACCCCATGGCCGCCAGCGCCCGGGCCTTCTCCGCCGTGAACGTGCGCGGATCCATCTCGATGGCAATCTCCGCCCCGGGGGCAAAATCGAAAAGTGTTCGCACCTTGTCGACTATGGCGCCCAGATCCTCTTCCGTCAGATAGGTGGGCGTGCCGCCACCAAAGTGAAAATGCGTCACTCGCCCCCTGGGGCCCGGCACCAGAGGAGCGGTCATCTCGATCTCCTTCAGCAGCCGCTCCACGTAGCGCGCCGCGCGGTCATAGGTGTTGGGCACGGTGGTATGGCAGCCGCAATACCAGCACATCTGCCGACAGAAGGGCACGTGCACATAGACCGACAGCGTGGCCTCCGTCGGCAGGGCCGCCAGCCAGTTCTTCCAGGTCGTGTGCGGAAAGTCGCTGCGAAACTGCACGGCCGTGGGATAGCTGGTATAGCGCGGCACGTCGGCCGTGGCGTATGTCTTCAGGCGCGGATCCATCCCGGATCACCTCCCTTGGGCTCACCTCCGTCCGGAAGAACGGCCGGCCAGAGTGCTGTCCATGACAGCCGCGTTATACCGTGCCGGGCCGCAAGGGCGCAAACCGCCATTGGCGAATTTGCCGTCATGATGAACGTCATCCTCCGTCCGCTGCCCCGGATTACCATCCAGGACGGAGAGGATGTTACGATTTGCCGCGTCGCACGCACCTTTTGTCGCACGCAGGTTCGTCCTAATTCAAATTCCGACAAGCGCAGCGGAAAATCCGGAAGGCACGCGGCCAGGGTCTTCCCGACGCGCCTGTGGCGGCGATCCATCCTGCCCTCTGGCGGCATCCTGTCCGCCCGGCACAGGCACGCCGCGCACATCCGGCCGGCCTTCCGGCTTCTGTCGGCCGAAGCATGGGATCCATCACAGGATATGAGGAGGCAACGGCCATGGGCGAGGTTTTCGAGCGGGCCATCGAGGCGCTGAAATCCCTCTCCGAAGAAGAACGCGAACGCCTCTCCTGGGAAATCATCCAGCGCGTGGAGAGCAAGCACGAGTGGGACAACCTGGTGAAGACGCCTGGTGCCCGCCAGTGGATGAAGGAGGCGGCCGAACGCGCCCTGAAAGAATATCGCACCATCGAAAAGCGTCTCGGCTACTCCCAGCTTTCCGTTCCCATCGACAACGTGCTTCGCGAAAGCTCCTACTGGGCCAGCTTCGACGAACTGCCCGAGGACATCCGCACCCTGGCCGAGGAGAACTATCGCCTGTGGCGCGAGAACCCCAATCACCCGCGTCTGCGGTTCAAGCAGGTGATGGAGGAGCCCAAGGTCTTCTCCTTCCGCGTGGGGCTGCGTCACCGCACGCTCGGCGTGGAGACGCCGGACGGCCACATCGCCTGGTTCTGGGTGGGCGCCATCGACGACTTCCGCCGCATGACCGGGACCATGGCCCATGGCCCGGGCCATTGACGCCTAGCGTCACGATTCCCACATCCCGGGCATGGAGGCCTACAAGCGCATACTGCCACAGATCGCCCGCCAGGCCATCGAGGAGGCTTTCGGTGCTCGGCACCTGACGCCAGAGGCGCGTGCGGAGCTGCTTGCGCGATTTCCCGAGCTGGGCGAGAAGAGAGCCACCTTCGTGACGCTGGAGAAGCACGGTCGGCTGCGCGGCTGCATCGGCTCCATCCTGCCGGTGCGTCCGCTGCTGGATGACGTGATCCATAACGCCAGGGCCGCCGCCTTCGAGGATCCGCGTTTTCCGCCGCTGGAAGCGGAGGAACTGCCGGAAGTGGAGATCGAGGTGTCGCTGCTCACCGTGCCGCAGCCCCTGCCCTATGCGGACGTGGCCGATCTGAGGCGCAAGATCCGCCCGGGTGTGGATGGCGTGGTGCTCCGGCTTGGCGGACGGCAGGCCACCTTTCTGCCCAGCGTGTGGGAACAGCTGCCGGATTTCGACCGCTTCTTCGCCCATCTGTGCCTCAAGGCAGGCCTGCCGGCAGACTGTCTGGCGGCCCATCCCGAGATTCACATCTATCAGGCAGAGAAGATCCGCGAATCCGGGACGGCCTGAGTCGAACGTGAAGAAAGGTTTTCCAGCCTGCCGAGCAGGCTGGAAAGACTTTTCGGGGCTGTCCCAGACAGGGCTGTTTTTTCCATAAGCCCATGATTGTCAAGGACGC
>CAZNLW010000094.1:0-9371 GCA_964574205.1 uncultured Rhizobiaceae bacterium
CCGCTCCGTTCCCTCGTTCGCCATCGCCGTGCCCAGCGGCGACAGTCCGTGCCGATCAGCCGCCGCAGCCGCCGATGGTGACCTTCACCGTGGTCTTGGTGATGTACCATTCGCCGTTGGACATCTGCGCCACGGCATAGACATCCTGCGTGGACGCCATGCGCACGCGGATGGCCGCCCAGGCCTCACCGGAACGCGGCGTGAAATGGAAGGTGCAGATGTGCGGCCGGGGATTCTTGGTGGAGACGATGTAGACGGACTTGCAGTAATCCTGCTCCGTCATCGGGCTTTCCACATAGACCTTGGTGGGCACGGTGGCGCCGTTCTCGGCAATCTCCGGCATCTCCAGCTTCACCTTGCCCTCCACCGGCTTGGCGTTGCCGGTGATCTTGTCAATGAAGGCCGCCGCCTGCTCCGGCGTGGCCTGCGCCAAAGACGCCAGGCCCGCCAGGGCGGCCGCACCGGCCCCGGCACCAATGAGAAACGTCCGGCGATCAATGACCTCGATCTTCATGCTCATTCCCTGCTCCTGTGCTCTTCTTCAGTGCTCTCGCTCTCCTGCATGATCCGTCGCCGGGAACACCCGGCAGCCGACAGCGGCTTTCTCCTCGTGTCTCCTGGCAACGGCCGGTCAGTTGTGCGGCTTTTTCAGGGTCACGAGGTAGGCGATGATGTCCTCGATCTCCTGTGCCGTGAGAATGGGCTTGCCCCGGAACTTCTTCATCACCCGGTAGAGACCATCCACCTTGTAGAAGGCCGGCATGATGGTGTCCGGGTTGACGATCTTGGGATTGACCAGACGCAGGCGCATCTCCTCCGGGGGCATGGTGCTGGCGATGTCGGACAGGTCCGGTCCGATCTCGCCGTGGAAGGGGAAGTCCTTCATCTGGTCCACCTTGTGACAGGCCAGGCAGTTGCCCTTCTTGCGATTGGCCATGAGCTGGCGGCCGCGGGCAGGATCTCCCGGCTTGTCCGTCAGGGGCTTGGGGATGGCGATGCCTCCCACCACCTCGTAGGGCGTGAGACCATCGTCCCGCACGACCTCGGCAAGCGCAGAGGCCGCCATCAGACCCAACCCGGCAAGGCCGGCCAGGACCGCTTTCGCACCTTTCCTCATGAGCTGCATTCCCTCCCGTGGTGTCTCGTCGTGTCCCGAATCTTGGGTGTTCGTGTGTGCCGTTGCCACGATCCCGTGTCGTTTCCGCTCCTGCGGCAGGGGAGAGATTAGCGAAGATCCGTATATTTGCAAGTCTGAATGTGTTTGTTCTTGATGGCATCCCCTATTTATTTCAGATTTTTCTTTATAAGACTCGTCTAATATAAAAAATTTCTTGTATTAGAGGTTTCTCATATGAAGCCCCTCCGGTTTTCCGCCAACGCTCATCACCTTCTGCCTCTCCGACCTCGCGCGCCCCTCACATGACTGAATCTTCATCATTTTTGGTATCGCCCGATGCGCCTGGCAGACACCTGCACAGCAAACCGCGACAGCCGGTCACATGCATGATCCAGATCATGAAGCGAGCGCCGGGCGTGGCGCCTCCCTGGGTTGCAGACAATTTTAGATATTGAGAAATCACATATGCGACATTTTGTCATTATTCTCGCATGCCGTGACTACGACTGTTGCGAGCACTTATCTTCCATTTTATCTATCAGCGGTTGTTCTCATTGGGCGCCTGCGGTGCCACTTCCGCAAATGGAACGGCCCGGCACAGGGACCGGGCCGGAACACATCGTGACGACTTGTTCGGAATCCCTTCATTGCGCCCGTTTCGCACCGGCATCGAAATTGTAGGTCCAGCCCACGGAAACCTCGAATTGCCGTGACCGGCTGCGTATCCATCCGCCATAGCTGCCGCCGCCCCAGGGAGAGATTTCCGGGCCGCTCACCGTAGTGGCAGGCGCATACATGAAGGCGATGTCGAGGGTGCTTTCCGCGTTCATGCGCCAGGATGCGCCTCCCGTGATTTCGTGGCGCACCGTGCCCGGCATGAGGGTATTGAACAGCATGGCGTCCCTGCGCACGGGATTGGGAAACGTGTAGGCATAGCCCAGCCGCACGATCAGGCTGTCGCTTGCCTGATATTCCAGCCCCAGCCGGATCGTGTTGGTGTCACGCCAGTGAAAGCCGCAGCCTTCCGACCCGCCCAACAGGGAAGAGGGAATGCTGGCCAGGCAGTCCCGTCCCTGGTTGGCCAGGGCCTTCACCTCCGAATAAAAGACATGGTGGTAATCCAGCATGACCTGCAGTTCCGGTGTCAGACGATAGGCGATGCCCACCTGCAGGCTCGGCGGCATGTCGAGATCGCCCCGGTCCGCGAGCAGCCCCCTGTATTTCCCGAACCGGCTCATCCAGACCTTCGTCTGGAAGGTGGCGCCGAGGCTGAAATTGTCCGTGACGTTCCAGAGCACGCCGAAGCGCGCACCCGCGCCATAGGCATAACTGTAGCCAGCCCCCGATACATGATCCGGATACGCGGACAGCCCGGCAAACAATTCGGACAGGCCATGGGCCTTGAAACGCTGGATGGCCAGAACGGGGGCAATGCCGATGCGGAACCTGTCATCGAGGTGTCGGGCATAGGCGAGGGAAAGAAACAGCTGGTCCAATGCCATGCCGGCCTTGCCCGCCCTGAACGGCCCTGTCCCCAGTATGTCTCCCGAGTCTCCGGGATAGCGCGTCTCAAGGCCGCTGTTGGCAGACAGTGAAAAGGCGATGGCCGACCGGTCATCCAGCTGCCGCACGTAGGCCAGCATGGGCACAGGATAAACCCGTTTCCTGCTCCCGTAGTCTCCAAGATCGATGTCCACCGTGTCGACCGCGCTGAACGATTTCTCCGGCACGAAAAGCGACAGGCCCACGTTCAGCTGATCACCGATCCCGACCAGTCCGGCCGGATTGAGCATGATTCCCGTTGCATCCGAGATTGCTGCCGCACCGGCTCCGGCGAGAGCCTTGTGGCGCAGGCCATGGGCATGCGGAAACAGGCCTTCCATGGCCCTCCCCTCTTCCACAGGCCCCAGCATCGGCAGCAGGCCCAGCGTGACGACGATGATCCGTGTCGGCTTTCCCTTCATTCCCCTTGTGCCCCCTCTCTACCCTTGTGCGCCCCCTTTCCGGCCCTTTCTCACCGGACGTGGCATGCTTGCGCGCGCAATCCGGTCACGAACCCCCCGATCTCTCGGCCGGCATCGGACAGAACGCGACAGCATGGAAACACATCCATTTCTCCCGCTTTCCCATGCCCCCTCTTCGCTGAAATTTGCGGGCAACGGTTTCGCAACTTCATCCTTTCAGACATCCCGCTGCCTGCATCCGGGCTTGCCGTGGCTGAATTGCCGTGCCTTCAGCGCCGTCGGGGTCGGAAAAGATGGACGCGTTCCCGGTTTCCCCATCCCGCATCCGCCTTGTCGGATGCTTCCCGTGCCCCACCGATCCAGCGAGAGGCGGCCGGAAAGCCGTCCTTCGCGTCAGCTGCCTTTTGCCCAGGAAACAGCAATCCCGTGCCTCATGCAACCTGTGGTTATCCCTGTCAGGGTTAAAGAAGGGTTAATGGATCGATGTGAAGAAAAGATTCCCGCCCGCCTGACAGGCCGAAAGGGCTTTTCGCCAGAAAAAACGAGGCGCCCTGCCCGTTCAGGATCCGGTTTGCCCCAAACAGGGTATCATTCTGGCCTTGCCCCCATTGCAAGGAGCGGTGCATCATTCGGCAGTCCTTGCCCTTCCGCATCCCCTGAAAGGCCAGAAAGGGATTGTCATCTCATCTGCTGCAGCGACTTGACGGGCGATCCGCAATGTCGCGGAAAAACAGGAAGTCGCATGTGAAGTATAGACAAGGTATTGAGTTGCAAGAACTTTGCGGATGATTGAATGACTGTGAATCGCAAGGTTTTGATGATGTATCACCAGAACCTTGCGATTCACTCAAGCCGGAAAGGCTGTCCTGCTGGCGCCGGGCTGTGCCCTGAGCCAGCAGGACGCATTGTTTTTTCTGAAGAAAAAGTATTTCCAGCCTGCTCAGCAGGCTGGAAAACTTTTCTTCACGTTCGACCAGGAAGGGGGCCGGGAAAACGCCCGCCCCCCATTGGTGAAGTCTTTCGATCCTGCCGCGGTGCTGCCTCTCCGGGCTTGCCCGGTACAGGCCTGCACCTATTCCCTTCCGGACCACCAGCCCTGGCCATCACATGCAGCCGGCATATCAGCGGGCACGGGTGGAGCCGTTGCCGAAATTGTAGGTCCACCCCACGGAAACCTCGAACTGGTACATCCAGTCCTTGATGACGCCCCCTGAGGGCGCGCCTGTCCATGGCAGGATCTCGGGCCCCGTCACCTTCGTCTTGGGAGCAAACATGAACGCGAAATCGAGATCGTTGTTGGCGTTCACCCGCCAGGTAGCCCCCCCCGTGATCTCATGCTGGATCACACCCGGCGCAATGGTATTGAAGAGCACGGCCTGCTTGCGCACCGGGTTCGGGAACGTGTAGGCATAACCCAAGCGCAGGATCAGATCGTTGGTGGCCTGATATTCCAGTCCCACCTTGATGGTGTTGGTATCCCGCCAGTGGAAGCCGCAGCCATTGCTGCCTCCCAGCCGGGTGGCGGGAGGGGATGCCATGCAGAAACCCGAGTTGGAAATGGACTTCACGTCCGAATAGAAGATGTGCCGATAATCCAGCATGATCTTCATGGTCTCGGAGAGACTGTAGGCCAGACCCACCTGGAGATTGGCGGGAATGTCGAAATCACCCCGCTCGGCAAACAGGCCGCTGTATTTCTTGAAGCGGCTCATCCAGGTCTTGGTCTGATAGGAGGCACCGAAACTCAGGCTGTCCGTAATGTTCCACAGCAGCCCCACGCGCACACCCGCGCCATAGGAATAACTGTAACCATTATTGGACAGTCGTGCGGGATTCGTGGAAAGGATACCGAAACCTGTCAGGCCGTAGGCCTTGAACCGCTGCAGGGCAAAGAGCGGCGCAATGCCAACACTGACATCACCAAACTTCCGGGCATAGGCCACGGAAACAAACATCTGCATCAGGTCGACACCTGTCTTGCCTGCGCCAAAAGGCCCCACGCCCGCGCTGTAGGTGGTGTTCATGCCACCGTTGCCGAAAACAGAGACGGCAATGGCCGAATCCGCATCGAGCTGGCGCACATAGGCCATGGTCGGCACAGGGAAAACGGGTTTCTTGCTCTTGTAGCTGCCGGGAATCACCGCCGTCGTGCCAGTGGCATCGAAACCCCGCTTGGGGATGAACAGGCTCAGGCCCATGTTGAACTGATCACCAATGCCCACCAGGCCGGCGGGGTTGATGGAAATGCCCGTGGCATCCTCGATGGAGGCGGCACCGGCACCGGCCAGGGCCTTGTGGCGCAGGCCATAGGCATGCTGGAAATACCCTTCCGTGGCCAGGGCCTCCCCCGCCATCCCCAATCCCAGCGCCATGCCCAGCGCCGAGGCGACATACCGCAGTCCCTTACGCATCTTCGGCTGCTCTCCCCTCTTGTTCGTTCCCTTGCCCATTCTCCGGCGGCGGCTCCTGCCCCCGTCCCGCCGCTGCACATCTCAAGCCGGGTCAACCACGACTGCCCATCGCCATCCTCGGCAGTCCGTCGCCGCCCCGGCATCCGCAATCGTGAGGCCTCACCCGTTCCCCGCCAACGGCTTCAAATTCTCTCATATAAGAAAAACCTAATAAAAGAGACTGTCACTCACATTCGGTTTCTCGTAAATGAACACAAAGTCCGACGTCTGTCCAGTGCTGCCGTTGGAGTATGAAGCAGAAAAGCGCCACGCACAGGTTGCGTGGCGCCATTTTTCTGCCTCTTGTTGCACCACGGTCACAGATCGCGGACCCGCAGGCGCAACGCTCCGAAGAAAGCATCCGTCTCAGGATGCCGCGGTATGCTTGATCTTGAAGACGTAGACGTCTCCTTCCTGCGTGGATTCAAGCAGCTCGTTGCCCGTCTGGTTGCAGAAGGCGGCAAAGTCGGCCACGGAGCCCGGATCAGTGGCATAAACCACCAGCACCTCCCCCTGCGGCACGGACTTGAGCATCTTCTTCGCCTTCAGGATGGGCAGCGGGCAGTTCAGCCCCTTGGCGTCAAGAACGTGTTCAGCCATCTTTCCTCTTCTCCTCAGGTTGACGTTGACCCGTCTCTGGCTTCGGATTGGCCGGCCTTGTGCCGGTGGCCGGCGGCCGCCACCCGCCGGGAGACGGCCGATGATGATCTGGAGTTGTCAGATGAACATGTTGATGTGGGTGCGCGAGGCCACCTCGAAATAGGTGGCGGCCCCGCCCAGCTCGATCTCGTCGATGAGATCCTCGCGCTTGTATTCGAAGAGATCCACCGTCATCTGGCAGGCGATCATGCGCACATCGGAGAGAATCGCCGCCTCCCGCAGCTCCTCCAGCGAGGCCACGCCCTTCTCCTTGATCATCTTTTTCATCATGGCGCCGGCAATGGCATCCACACCCGGAATCATGGCCATGAAATTGGGCATGGCGATATGGGTGCCGAACATGGGCATCTCCATGGCGGCATTGCCGAGCACCGTGAACTTGGGATCCAGCTTCTTCTTCACCAGCTGCAGACCGTAGAAGGTGAAGAAGAGGGTCACCTCGTAATCCAGGGCCGCGGCCGTGGTGGCCAGGATGAAGGGCGGATAGGCCCAGTCCAGCGAGCCCTTGGTGACAATGATGGACAGCGACTTGGGATTGATGCTGGTCTCTTCGGCCATCTGACGTTCTCCCCTCCTCAGCGTTCGCGTCATGCCTGTGGCGCCTCCCGCGTCATGCCTGCGGCGCCTTCGGCACCCACTGGCGGCGCTCTTGCCGTGTGGCCCTGTTTGCTGCTGATGCCCGGTGCAGCTGCTCCTCCTCGGCCCTCTGCAGCGGTTTGCCGGGCCCATGACCACGCCGCTCGTTATATTAGGGTTACTGAATGCACGGTTCGCGCAGGATGGTCAAGGCGAAAACGCCCCCCGCATCGCTGCTCCCTGTTGCGTCCACCTGCCCCGAATTCCGATTCGTCCCCCTTCACGATCAGATGTCCAGCACCTTTTCCATGTACTTCACGCCAGCCACGCCACCGGCAATGATGGACAGGGTCGCGATCACCGAGCCCAGGGCCAGCGTGCTCATGCCGGTGATGCCCTGGCCGAAGGTGCAACCCAGGGCCATGATGCCTCCAAAACCCATGAGCACGGCCCCCACGATGTTGCGCACCGTATCCGGCGTGTCCACAAAGGTGGAAAGGTGGAAGGTGCGGCTCGTCCATGAGGACACGAACGAGCCAAGCACCACGCCGGTGACCGTGGCGATGGCAAAGGTGATCGTGTCACCCGTCCAGAACATCCAGTATTTCAGCGCATTGGCGGAAGGTGCGATGAACGTCAGCCCCGTCGTCTGCACCTCCACTTCGGCAAACTCGTCCGCGCCCAGGTAGCCCGTGGCATACCAGGCCGCAGTGACCAGCAGGCCCAGCAGCACGCCGGCGGCAATGTGGCGCGGGGAGCGGCGAAACCCCGCATCCCTGAAGGCGAAGAGGGCCAGCGCCCCCGCCACAACGAGCATCACGACCATGTGCAGCATCGGGCTCGGGCCGCCCAGGAGGGCACCGATGATGGTGGGCAGGCCATGGTCGGCAAGGCCCAGCGCGGTCATGTCAATGGTCACGAGATCCTGCAGCCAGATGCGCGGATAGGCGAGCACGCCCTTCATGCTCAGGTTCGCCGCCCAGGCCACCACGAACATCACGAGCATGGCCTTGAGATCGCCATTGCCCACGCGCATGAGGTTGCGCCCCGGGCAACCGCCGGCCAGCACCATGCCGAAACCGAAGATCAGCCCGCCGAGCACCAGCCCGAAGAGCTGCAGCCGGCTGCCCAGATAGATGGATTTGCCGAGATCCACGAGTCCCAGCAGATGCAGCGTCTGGGCGCCCAGGATGGCCACCGCCATGGCCAGCACCCAGGCCCGCATGCGCCGCCAGTCGCCAAAGGAGACGATGTCGGACACCGCGCCCATGGCGCAGAAATTGGTTCTGTGCACCACAAAGCCCACGGCCATGCCGATGAGAAGGCCGGCAATCCCCATGAGGATGGAGACCGGCAAGTCTTCCAGGAATGTCATGAATGCGCCCTCCCCTGGTCTCTTGTCCTGCGCTTCCCGCCCCTGCCCCGAATGGTCGGGTGATCTTCTATCCTTTCGATGACGAATGGCCCCATGAACGGTCCGTGACGCGGGACACGGCCTTTCCGCTGCCCGACGGGACAGTGCCATTGCCGGGAAGCCTTTATGCCTTCACGCCCAGAAACATTCAATGGTTTGAATGTCTCGATATCCCGGTTTTGAACAATGCCGATCGTTCCCGTTTCCGGTCATGCTTGCGGCCGTCGTTGCCTGTATCCTGGCGCAGCGAATCCGCATTTCCACCGCGCTGCGGGAGGGAGACGGCTTTCATGCGGCAGACTGCCGGCAGCCCTCGTCTCTGGTGCCTTGCCAGAGCGCCCGGTTGCCGCCTTCTCGGGCTGCCCCTTTCCGATGGCGGGATTGCGCGGATGCGAGCCGTCTTGCGCATATTTGAATATGAGCATAAAAAGGGGCCGGAACGAAGTGAACAGCCGCCTCGCGGGGACGCGCCGGCAGAGGGGCCGGCCGGATCACGGCAGGCGGCGGGCGATCGAGGTATATCCGGCATGGACATCGCCAAGCTGCAGGACAATGCATCCAAGGCCAGCGTCCTGCTCAAGACGATGGCCAATGAATGGCGGCTTCTCATTCTCTGCCATCTGGCGGAGAAGGAGCGTTCAGTGAGCGAGCTCGAACGGCTGATCGGGCTCAATCAGTCCGCCCTGTCGCAGCATCTGGCCGTGCTGCGCCGCGAAAACCTGGTGAAGACCCGGCGCGAGGCCCAGTCCATCTACTATTCGCTGGCCTCCGAGGAAGCCGCGAAGATCATGAGCACGCTCTACATGCTCTATTGTGCGGTGCCGACGGACGAAGACGACCAGTCCTCCGGTCAGGGCGGCAATGGCGGCAACACACAACGGGCTGCAGAATGACCGGCAAGGAAGCGTCAATGGCAAAAATGCCAAGGATGTGCCTGTTGACGAAAATCAAAAAACAGAACCATCCCTGGCAACAAGGATTTCCCATTGCCGAGTCGAACGTCAAGAAAAGTTTTCCAGCCTGCCGAGCAGGCCGGAAATACTTTTCTGCAGTAAAAATAATGTGGGGGATGCCCTAGACAACCTAACAGCTTCCACTGCAACGATTTGTCATTTTGCCATTTTAATGAATATGAGCCAAGAGAAGCGCCAATGGCGATTTTTCGCCATGGGCGCTTCTTTGCCATTCTT
>CAZNLW010000095.1:0-9299 GCA_964574205.1 uncultured Rhizobiaceae bacterium
ACCTTTGCCAACATCCGCCTGCAGAACGAGATGACGCCGGACGTGCGCGGCGGCTGGACGGTGCATCATCCTTCTGGCGAGCGCATGACCATGTTCGATGCGGCCATGCGCTACCGCGAGGAAGGCGTGCCGCTCGTTGTCATTGCCGGAAAGGAATACGGCACCGGGTCCTCCCGTGACTGGGCGGCCAAGGGGCCGAAGCTCCTGGGCGTACGCGCGGCCATTGCCGAGAGTTTCGAACGTATCCACCGTTCCAATCTCATCGGCATGGGCGTGCTGCCCCTGCAGTTCCGCAAAGGTGAGAATCGCAAGACCCTGGCCCTGACCGGTGCGGAGACGGTCACCATCCGCGGCATCGCCGACATGACGCCGGGCGCGGAGCTGGAGGTGATCTTCACCCGCCCCGATGGCAGCGAAGTGCGCACCACTGTGATCTCCCGCATCGATACTGCGGACGAGCTGGACTATTTCCGCAATGATGGCATCCTGCCCTACATGCTGCGCCGCCTGGCCCGCGGCGTCTGAACAGGCCGGATGCCCGCCAGCCACGAGGCCCCCGCCCGGAGGCGCCCCTGTCTCCGGGCAGCCGTGTTTCGGCAGGGAGCCGCACGGGTCACATGGCAGAAACGCAATGCAGAGAAGGCCGGGAGCAGCAGGGCATCAACGTATCGTGAATCGCCCGTATCCAGACCTGCGAGGTAACATGCTCGCATGATGGCCAAGCGACATACGCGCCCAGCCTTCCAGACCAGCCGCAGGCATCTCCTGCGTCTGCTGGGCCTCGCCGGCCTGTGGCGAATGGGCGGTATTCTGACCAGCCTGGCATCGGCTGGAAGCGAGACCCTGGCGCATGACGGCAGACACGGCGAAGGCCACGGAGCGCTGGTGGTGGTGGAACTCTTCACCTCTCAGGGCTGCTCCGCCTGCCCGCCTGCCGATGCCCTGCTGCGCGAGCTGGCGCGGCGGCCGGACGTGCTGGCGCTCACCTACAATGTGGACTACTGGGACTACCTCGGCTGGCGCGACACCCTGGGCTCGCCGGACTTCACGCGCCGCCAGCGTCGCTATGCGGCCTGGCGCCGGGATGCCCGCGTCTATACGCCCCAGATGATCATCAACGGCCGTCATCACGTGATCGGCAACCGCCGCGAAGAGGTGCTGCGTCTCATCGAGAAGGAGCGCCAGGCCGGCGACTGCCGCCGCGTGACCATGTCCATGGAACGCAAGGGCGACATGCTGTTGGTCAAGGCCGGCCCGCAGCCGGACAAGCTGAACGTGCACGATGCCACGCTGTGGGTGGCCACGGCCATTCCGGAAGTGAGCGTGACCATCGAGCGCGGCGAGAACCGCGGCCGCACCTTGCGCTATGCCAATGTCGTGCGCAAGATCGTGCCTGCCGGCATGTGGCATGGCCACCCGCTGGAGCTGCCCATGCCCGCCAAGGAGCTTTTCGTGGACGGCGCCAGCATGTGCGCAGCCCTCCTGCAGGTGGAGGACCACGGCCCCATCATCGGCGCCGCCCGCATGAGCATGTAGCCCCAAAAGGCACGCAAGAGGCCGCATGGACTCCGATGGCACCACCATGTCCATCCCTGCACCAGAACATGCCTGTCCCCTGCCCTTCAACGTGATCACGGGCTTTCTCGGTGCTGGCAAGACCACCCTGCTCAATGACTTGCTGAAGGACCCGCGCCTGGCCGGCACGCTGGTCGTCGTCAACGAGTTCGGCGAGGTCTCCCTGGATCATCTTCTCTACGAGGAAACGCCCGGCGAGGTGCTGGAGCTGGCTTCCGGCTGCATGTGCTGCGCCTTGCGCGGCGATCTGGTGGAAACCCTGATCCGCGTCTTCCAGCGTCATGAGAAGGGAGAGCTGCCGCAGCTCACCCGCATCGTCGTGGAGACCACCGGCCTGGCCGACCCGGCCCCCATTCTCCACACCATCATGGCCCATTCCTGGTTGCTGCAACGCCTGCGGCTGGACGGCGTGGTGGCCGTGATCGATGCCGTGACCGCGGAGAAGACTTTCGCCGATCATGAGGAAGCCGCCCGCCAGGCCGCCCTCGCCGACCGTCACGTCGTGACCAAGCTGGATCTCCTGCCGGCAACCGAACGTCCGAGCCGCCTTCAGCAGCTTCAGGCCCTGCTCGCCGACCTGCACCCCGCGCCGCACCTGCTGGTGCGCGGACAGGACGATCTCTCGCCGACCACCCTCTTCGGCACCGGTCTTCTGGACCGGAAAGGCACCCCACAGGCCCGGGCCTGGCTGGGCCTGGACAAGGCAAAGGGCGCTTCATCACGCAAGCCTGCCCATGAGCATGTTCATGAGCATGTTCAGGCATGCGACCTTGCTCAGGTCCCCGGCCACGCCAATGTGCATGGTCACACGTCCGGCATCCGCAGTTTCGTGCTGCGCCATGCCGGTATTCTCACGGCGCAGGGGCTGGAGATCTTCGTGGACCTGTTGCGTGCCAACTTTGGTGCCGACATTCTGCGCCTGAAAGGATTGGTCAGGATCGCGGAGGATCCGTCCCGCCCCGTGGTCATTCATGGCGTGCAGCATGTGTTTCACCCGCCGGCACGACTGCCGGCCTGGCCCGCGGGCGTGGAAGACACCTGCCTCGTCTTCATCACGAAAGGCGAACTGGAAGAGGAAATCCGCAGGCTCTTCGCGGCCGTGGCCGATCCCTTGCGCGGGCATGGTGCGGCCGATGCCGATGACACCCTTTCCTTGCTCTCGCCAGGCGATGCCGAAGACCACTCGTGAAGGAGAAGCCGCTCCTCCTCCCTCATGAGGCCTTCTTCACGTCGATTCCGAGCGCCCGGATCTTGCGATAGAGCGTGGAACGACCGATGCCCAGCTTGCGTGCCACCTCGGACATCTGTCCCCGGTAGCGTTTCAGCGCCAGGCGGATCATGTCGGCCTCCACCTCTTCCAGGGTGCGGATATGGCCGCCTTCCGTCACCACCGGCACGCCCAGCGCCATGCCGTCGGCCACTGTCTCCGGCGAGGCTGCCGGCACGTTGCCACTGCCACCATTGTCATTGGCCTGCCGCCCCGTCGTGGAGCTCTGGCGCATGCCGCTGGCCGGCGGCGCCGCCGGAGCCTCCGGCACGGGCACGTCATACCCTTCCACCAGCGAGGCAATCTGCGGAAAGTCCGCCACCGTCAGCATGTCGCCCTCGGCCAGCACGATGGCACGGAAGATGGTGTTCTCCAGCTGCCGCACGTTGCCGGGCCAGGAATATTTCATCAGCATCTCCAGTGCCCGGCCCTCGATGCCGCGCACCTTGCGCCCCTCTTCCGCGGCGAAGCGGTGGATGAAATGCTCCACCAGCGGCGGAATGTCCTCCGGCCGCCGCCGCAGGGGGGGCACCATGATCGGAAACACGTTGAGACGATAGTAGAGATCCTCGCGGAAGGCCCCCTCCTTCACCATGGCGATCATGTCACGGTTGGTGGCGGAGATGATGCGCACATCCACCTTCACCGGCCGCCGCGCGCCTACCGGATCCACCTCGCCCTCCTGCAGCGCGCGCAGCAGCTTCACCTGCATGTCCAGGGGCAGCTCCGCCACCTCGTCAAGAAACAGGGTGCCGCCGGAAGCTTCCTGAAACTTGCCGAGGTGTTTGGAGATGGCGCCCGTGAAGGCCCCCTTTTCGTGACCGAACAGCGTGCTCTCCACCAGGTTTTCGGGAATGGCGCCGCAGTTCACGGCCACGAACGGTCGCCCGGCCCGTTTCGACTCGCCATGAATGGCGCGTGCCACCATCTCCTTGCCGACACCCGATTCGCCCTCGATGAGCACCGGAATGCTGGATTCGGCGGCGCGCCGCCCCAGCCGGATGACCTGCTGCATGGCCGCACTTTCGGCAATGAGATCGTCAAAGGTGAGCTCGCCGCGCACCTTCTTGTTCAGCCGGCGCACCTCCTCGGTGAGGGCATTGACCTTCAGCAGGTTCTGGATGGAGATCTTCAGCCGCTCCGGATTGACGGGCTTGACGACGAAATCGTCCGCCCCCGCCCGCATGGCCTTGACCACCGTTTCGATGGAGCCTTCGGCCGTCTGCACGATCACGGGCAGATCGCTGCGCCGCGAGGTGAGATGCTCCAGGAACTCCAGCCCGTCCATCTCGGGCATGTAGAGATCCAGGATGATGAGCCCCACGCGCCGGCCCGCAGGCCCCGCCAGGATCTCCAGAGCCTTGATGGCGTTTTCCGCCACCAGGGCCTCGTGACCGAATCGTCTCACCAGTTCCTCGAGAATGCGGCGCTGGGTGGGATCGTCTTCAACGATGAGGATGCCGGTTGCCATGCCTGTGCCGTCCCGTCCTTGCGGTGCGGTTGATGCCTGATTGTTGTTGTCGGAACCGGACCTGCCGGCCCCCGGATCCGATTCCATCCGTCACCGGCAGATTGGCAGAGAAGCGTTACCCGGCAGTTAAACGTCTCGCGCAAGACTGGACGAAGAACGCCCCCTTGCCACCCACAGACGGCCGCCCTGGCCGAAACTGGCACGCACATTCGGGTCCGGAGTGTGCCCCCTGAAATGGACTCCCCGAACACGCGAAGGGGACCGGGCCGCAGAACGCCCGATCCCCTCACGCCGTTTACCATGTATGCATCACTGCCGGACTTGCGCGGTCACCCGCGGTGGCCGTTCACTCCGCTGCCGCCTTCGCCCGCGCCTCGCGCCTTTCCGCGATGGCCACCATTGCTGCCTTGCGCCCTGGCAGGATGAAGTGCAGCAGCAGCCCCACAACGGCCGCCAGGCCGATGCCGCTGAGCGAGAAGTTACCCACCGCCAGCTTCATGCCGCCGATGCCCACCACCAGGATCAGGGCCACGATGGCCAGGTTGCGCGGCTGGGTGAGATCCTCCTTCGCCTGCACCAGGGAATTGAGGCCCACCACCGTGATGGCGCCGAACAGCAGCATGAGAATGCCGCCCATCACCGGTGTGGGAATGGTCTGCAGGATGGCCCCCAGCTTGCCGGAGAAGGCGAGCACGATGGCCCAGATTGCCGCCCAGGTCATGATCGCCGGATTGTAGGCCTTTGTCAGCGTCACCGCTCCCGTCACCTCCGAATATGTGGTGTTGGGTGGTCCGCCCAGCAGGGCCGCCGCCGAGGTGGCCAGGCCGTCGCCCAGCATGGTGTTCTCGATGCCCGGATCGGCCAGATAGTCCTTCCGGGTCACGTTGCTGATGGCAAGGATGTCGCCGAAATGCTCGATCGCCGGCGCCAGCGCCACCGGCAGCATGAAGAGGATGGCCTCCCAGCGGAATTCCGGAAAGGTGAAGGGGGGCACGGCGAACCACGCCGCATCCATGACCGGCCTGAAGTTCACCACCTCCGCATAGCCCGTCACGGTCATGATGATCGCGGCCGCATAGCCCACGATGGCCCCGCCCAGAATGGGCACCACCCGGAGCAGCCCCTTGCCGAGAATGGCCAGGAGCACCGTCGTCGTGAGCGAGATGGCGGCCAGGATGAGAGCGGGTTCCGTCTTCATGAGCACGTTGGCGCCATCCCCCGTCTTGCCCAGTGCCAGGTTCACGGCCACCGGGGCCAGGATGAGGCCGATGACCATGATCACTGGCCCCGTCACCACCCTGGGCAGCCACTGCTCCAGCCACAGGCTGCCCTTGATGCGCACGAGGGTGCTGATCACCACATAGACGAGACCGGCCGCTGCCAGGCCGCCCAGCGTGGCCGGCATGCCCCACTGCTGGCTGGCAACGATGATGGGCGCGATGAAGGCGAACGAGGAACCGAGAAAGACCGGCACCTTGCCCCGCGTCACCAGCTGAAAGATGAGCGTGCCCATCCCTGCCGTGAACAGCGCCACGCTGGGATCCAGCCCCGTCAGCAGCGGCACCAGCACCAGCGCACCGAAGGCGACGAACATCATCTGCCCGCCGATGAGCCATTGGCTCGGGCGGAAACGGTATTCCGTGCTCGAGATGTCTTCCCGGTTCATGATCGTGTTTCCCCTCCGCCTGTCGCTGGCGGCTCCGCTCCCCGCTTGCCGAAGCCGCTCGACCGAAAACCTGCTCGTCCCGCCGTCACGGTAGGCATGCCACGCGGTGGCAGGCAAGCGCATCCATGGTCTTTTCCAATGCCCCCTGCCGGTTTTCCGCAGGGCCATGGCCGCGCGCCCCATGTCCGAGGTGGACAAGCCCTTGCGCATGTGCCAATGCAACGCCAGCTGGCCGCATCCGTTTCGGCCAATGGCACACTTCGCTGTCTTGTCAGGATGTCTAGGAAGGCAGATCGGCCATGCCCGCACCCGTCACTGTCGTCGATCATCCGCTCATACAACACAAGCTCACGCTGATGCGCGACCGGAGCACGCCCTCCGCCGTGTTCCGCCAGCTCCTGCGCGAGATCTCGCTGCTGCTGGGCTATGAGGCCCTCCACGACCTGCCCCTGACCACCCGACAAATCGAAACACCGCTTGCTCCCATGGAGGCCCCCATCCTCAAGGGCAAGAAGCTGGTGCTGGTTTCCATCCTGCGCGCCGGCAACGGCCTGCTGGAGGGCCTGCTGGACCTGGTGCCTTCCGCCCGCGTGGGCTTCATCGGTCTCTATCGCGATCCGGAGACCCTGAAGCCGGTGGAATATTACAGGAAATTGCCGGAAGGCATGTCCGAGCGCACGGCCGTGGTGGTGGATCCCATGCTTGCCACGGGCAATTCCGTTTGCGCCGCCATCGACCGCATCAAGGAGGAGGGGGCCCGCGATATCCGTTTCACCTGCCTGCTCGCCGCGCCGGAGGGCATCGCCAACCTGCAGCGCCGCCATCCGGACGTGCCCGTCTTTACCGCCGCCGTTGACGATCACCTGAACGAGCATGGCTACATCGTCCCCGGCCTGGGCGATGCCGGCGACCGCATGTTCGGCACCAAGTGAGCAAGGGGAAGAAGTGAGCAAGGGGGAAGGCGCCTCCGGGCTGGCGCCCTGCCTGTCCCTGTTTCCACATGCGGAAAGCGGCAGCCGGCGAATTCTGACAGGCATTTGCGAATTGCCGGCACGCTTGGCATAAAGAATGACATGACGAAGCGGCACAGCGGCAGAACATCACGCGAGGGGCCGATGAATCGCATCGAGAAGGCCTGCCTGGAGAAAGGCATGCGCATGACCGGCCAGCGGCGCACCATTGCCCGGGTGATTGCCGAGGCCAGGGACCATCCGGACGTGGAGGAGCTGCACCGCCGCGCCGCCGCCATCGACCCGAAGATCTCCATTGCCACCGTCTACCGCACGGTCAAGCTCTTCGAGGATGCGGGCATCCTCGAGCGGCACGATTTCGGCGACGGTCGCGCCCGCTATGAGCCGGTTGGCGACGAACACCACGACCATCTCATCGATCTCAACACCGGCGAGGTCATCGAGTTCACCTCGCCCGAGATCGAGGCCTTGCAGGAGAAGATCGCCCGCGAGCTCGGCTATCGCCTGGTGGACCACCGCCTGGAACTCTATGGCGTCAAGCTCACCGAGGAAGAGAAGACCGAAGTCCCGACGCCGGCAAGGAGCCGTCTGAAGCGTCGCGGCACCTCGAACGTCGGCGGCGGGGAGGACTGAACCGGCGTGCTGCGGACCATCGGCCATATGGCGCGGCTGGCCCGGGCCGGACGCGTGATCGCCCGTCATGAGGGCATCATGTCGCCCGCGCAGCTGGCCGAAGCCCCTTGGCCCCTGCGTCTGGCCATTCGTGTCGGTGGCATTGGCGTGCGTCGCCGTGACACGAAGGAAGGCCTGCCGCCCCTATCCGCAGCATTGGCCGAGCTGGGGCCCAGCTGGATCAAGCTGGGGCAGTTTCTCGCCACCCGGCCGGACATCGTCGGGCTCGACCGGGCCATCGAGCTTTCTCACCTGCAGGATCGCCTGCCCCCCTTCCCTGCCGACCAGGCCCGTGCCGAGGTGGAACGCGAGCTTGGCCGACCTGTCGAGGCGCTCTTTTCCGAATTCGGCGAGCCGGTGGCCGCCGCCTCCATTGCCCAGGTGCACCGTGCCCGGACCACCGATGGCCGCAAGGTGGCCGTGAAGGTCCTGCGTCCGGGCATCGAGCGCCGCTTCGCCCGCGATCTGGCGGACTTCATGTTCGCCGCCCGCCTCATCGAGCGCGCTCATCCTCCTTCCCGGCGGCTGAAGCCCGTGGAAGTGGTCAGAACCCTGGAGCGCTCCGTGCGCAACGAGATGGACCTGCGCATGGAAGCCGCCGCCCTTGCCGAAATGGGCGAGAACACGAAGGACGATCCTGGCTTCCGCCTGCCTGAGGTGGACTGGAACCGCACCTCCCGCCGTGTGCTCACCACCGAATGGATCGACGGCATCCCCCTCTCCGACATCGAGGCCCTGAAGCGGCAGGGGCACGACCTGAACCGCCTTGCCGACACGGTGGTGCAGAGTTTCCTGCGCCAGACATTGCGTGACGGCTTCTTTCATGCCGACCTGCATCAGGGCAACCTGTTCGTGGATGCTGCCGGCAATCTCGTGGCCGTGGATCTGGGCATCACCGGCCGCCTCTCGCCCTACGAACGACGTGTCTGGGCAGAGATCCTCTATTGCTTCATCACGCGTGACTACCGCCGCAATGCCGAAGTGCATTTCGAGGCCGGCTACGTGCCATCCCGCCATTCCGTGGAGGAATTCGCCCAGGCCCTGCGCGCCATCGGTGAACCGGTGCTGGGCCGCCCGGCAGAAGAGGTCTCCATGGGTCAGCTGCTGGGACAGCTCTTTCGCACCACCGAGAAGTTCGACATGCAGACCCAGCCGCAGCTGCTGATGATGCAAAAGACCATGGTGGTGGTGGAAGGCGTGGCCCGCACGCTCAACCCGCGGCTGGATCTGTGGCGCTCGGCCGAGCCTGTGGTGCGCGAATGGATCGAGACCCACCTGGGGCCTGCCGGCCGCATGGGCGAGGCGGCCCGTGGCGCTGCCGACATGGGCCGACAGCTCGCCCGCCTGCCGCAGCTGCTGGAAGGTGCGGCCGAAGCCTCCCGCGCCCTGGCCGACATGGCCCGCGCCCAGGAAATGGCCGCCAGCCGCAACGATGCCTGGAAGCAGGCCCTGCCGCTGTGGATCGCCGCCGGTGCTCTCGTCGCCCTCGCTCTGGGCTTCTGGCTGAAGTGAATGACGCCCGATGCCGCCCGGACAGCCCCGGGAGCGCCCTTTCGTCGCATGTGAAGTATGGATAAGATATTGAGTTGAAAGAACGTTGAGGATGATTGGATGACTGTGAATCGCAAGGGTCTGACGATACATCGTCAGACCCTTGCGATTCACTTGAGCCGGAAA
>CAZNLW010000096.1:0-9245 GCA_964574205.1 uncultured Rhizobiaceae bacterium
CACTGTCACTACGACAACGCCGGCAAGTACATCCGTGCCGATCTGCTGTCCGAAGGGCGCGGCGGCGGCGCCTTTCCGGTCTACCGTCTGAAGTGGCAGAAGATCGGCTCCCTGCATCGCCGTTTCCGTGGCTGCAACAAGCAGATCCGGGCCGAGCCGTATCCGTTCGGCTCCGACGAATACGTGAACCTGGAGCTGTTCGTGAAATGGCGCTCCCGCGGCCTGCCCGTGGAGGTGCCGGCGGTCCGCCGCTGATCCGAGACGGCCGGCGACACACGGCATCGCGGCCGGGAGATCGGGCAGAGATCGGGGGAACGAGACGCGACATCCCATTGCACGAAACGGTGTGACACCGGACGGACAGGGAGGGGGATCCCGGGGATCCCCCTCCCGCCGGGGCGAGCGTTCCTTGAAGCCACGGCCAGGAGGAAGAGGCATCAGGATGCCCGCCATGAGGATGCCTCCAGAGCGCGGCATCGGGGCATTCGGAAGAAGGACAGCAAGAACAGCAAGAACAGGGAGAACGGCAGGAAGATCTGACATTGCTTTGAAACTTTTCAGGGGGGAGGTCGAGAAGCGACAGTCGTCGGCGCCGGCACGGGCCGGGGGATCGGACCCACGCCCGCCCGCCGGCGCCGGAAACGGAGAGGCCGAAGGCCAGCCACGCCGACAGGCATCTCCATGGTGGCGTTGCGCCATGACGGGACTGCATGTCCGTCGGGAGGGTTGGCCGTCATCTCCGGAAGCCCCGACAGGGGAGAGCGACAACAGGACGACCACACCTGAAAGTGTGAAGGGGAAGAGGACGTGCTCATCCACAGAAGAGATTTCATCCAGCTCGCGTTGGCTGCCCTGGCCATGACCGGCGGCACGGTGGCCGGCCTGCGCCAGGCCGTGGCCCGGCAGAAGATCACTCAGGAGGAGATCCTGAAGTTCGAGCCCAAGGGACAGGTGACGCTCATTCACGTCACCGACATCCATGCCCAGCTGAAGCCCATCTACTTTCGCGAGCCGGACGTGAACATCGGCGTGGGCGAGGCCATGGGCCTGCCGCCGCATCTGGTAGGCGAGGACTTCCTCAGGTATTACGGCATTCGCCGCGGCACGCCGGAGGCCTATGCCCTCACCTATCTGGATTTCGAGGAGCTTGCCCGGGCCTACGGCCGCGTCGGCGGCATGGACCGTGTGGCCACGCTGGTGAAGGCCATTCGTGCCGAACGCCCCGGCAAGTGCCTGCTGCTGGACGGCGGCGATACCTGGCAGGGCTCATGGACGGCGCTGAAGACCGGCGGGCAGGACATGGTGGACGTGATGAACCTGCTGGGCACGGACGCCATGACCGCCCACTGGGAGTTCACCTACGGCGAGCAGCGGGTGGAGGAACTCATCGGCAAGCTGAAGTTTCCCTATCTTGCCGGCAACGTCATCAACACCGAGTGGGAGGAGCCGGTCTTCAAGGCCTGGAAGATGTTCGAGCGCGGCGGCGTCAAGGTGGCCGTCATCGGCCAGGCCTTCCCCTACACGCCGGTGGCCAATCCGCGCTACAAGATTCCCAACTGGTCCTTCGGCATCCGCGAGGACATGGTCCAGCAGCACGTGAACGACGCGCGTGCCGCCGGTGCCGAGGTTGTGGTGCTCCTCTCCCACAACGGTTTCGACGTGGACCGCAAGCTGGCCCGCCGCGTGAAGGGCATCGATGTCATCCTCGTCGGTCACACGCACGATGCCATTCCCGAGCCGCTGAAGGTGGGCAACACGCTGCTCGTCTCTTCCGGCTGTTCGGGCAAGTTCGTTTCCCGCCTCGATCTGGAGGTGAAGGACGGGCGCGTGGTGGACTATGCCTACAAGCTCATGCCCGTGTTCTCCGATGTCATCGCGCCTGATCCCGAGATGGCGGCGCTGATCGAGAAGATCCGCAAGCCCTACGAGAAGGAGCTGAACGAGGTGCTCGGCCGCACCGAGACCACGCTTTACCGGCGCGGCAATATCGACGGCACCTTCGATGATCTCATCTGCACCGCGCTCATGGAGAAGCGCGATGCGGAGATCGCTCTCTCGCCCGGCTTCCGCTGGGGGCCGTCGGTCATGGCCGGCCAGGAGATCACGGCCGATGACGTCTATTCGCAGACGGCCATCACCTATCCGGCCGCCTATCGCACGGAGATGACGGGCAGGATGCTCAAGGACATCCTGGAGGATGTCTGCGACAATCTCTACAACCCGGATCCCTACTATCAGCAGGGTGGCGACATGGTCCGCACGGGAGGGCTGTCCTACGACCTGCACCCGTATGAACCCATGGGCAACCGCATCCAGAACCTCAGGCTCAGCCGCACCGGCGAGCCCATCGAGCCTGAGAAGAAATATGTGGTGGCCGGCTGGGCCTCGGTGAACGAGGGCACGGAAGGGCCGCCCGTATGGGACATCGTGAAGGACTGGATTCGCGAGAAGAAGGTGGTGAACATTCCGCCCAATCGCGAGGTCCGGCTGGTGACCGGCAAGTGAGTGGTCAGGGGGCACGGGTCCCTCTGACCCGAAGGCGCGAGAAGGCAAGCCCAGGTCGTGGTTCCCGCACGCATGAGGGAACGGGGAGGAAACGCAAAAGGGGTGTGACGTGAAGCGCAGGACGGTCAGCCGCCGGACGCTCGTGAAAGCTGCCGGCCTTGGCGCGCTTGCCGCCGGGGCCGGCGCTTTCGCAAGAGAGCAGGGCCAGGCCCTGGCCCGCACCGCTGCAGTCGCATCATCCTCGGCATCTGCAGCCGCCGACAAGGGGGGCGCGAGACGCGTCGGGCTGCCCGAGACCATGAAGGGCCTGGGCGACCCGGTGGGGGCCTCGCCTTATGGCCGGCCGTCTCGGCACGAGGCGGATGTGGTGCGCCGTGTCATCGACTGGATGAACCCGACCCGCGAATCCACCGTCAGCTTCACGCCGCTGCACGCGCTCGAAGGCATCATCACGCCCAACGGCCTGCACTTCGAGCGCCATCATGCCGGCGCGCCGGACATCGCACCGGAGGATCACCGCCTGCTGGTACATGGGCTTGTCGAGCGTCCCATGGTCTTTTCCCTGGAGGATCTGCGCCGCTTTCCGCGCCAGTCGCGCTTTCATTTTCTGGAATGCGCGGGCAATGGCGCGCTGGAGTGGCGCGCGCCACAGAACAACGCCCTGCAGTTCACCCATGGCATGATCGCCTGCTGCCAGTGGACCGGCGTGCGTCTCATGGACGTGCTGGAAGAGTGCGGGCTGAAGAAGGATGCCGCCTGGCTGCTGTGCGAGAGCGTGGACGGCGCCGGCTATGCCCGGTCCCTGCCGCTGGAGAAGGCCAGGGAGGCTCTCCTCGTCTTTGCCCAGAACGGCGAGGCCCTGCGCCCGGAGCAGGGCTATCCCCTGCGCCTGCTCTGTCCGGGCCTGGAGGGGGCGGCCTCCGTGAAGTGGCTGGGGCGTATCGAGGTGGGTGATGCCCCCTGGATGACCCGCGAGGAGACGGCCCGCTATTCGGACCTGCTGCCCGATGGCCGCGCCCGTCTCTTCACGCTGGAGATGGAGGTGAAATCGGTGATCACCCATCCCTGCCCGGAAAATCCGCTGCGCCGCAAGGGGCCGCAGCAGCTCTCCGGTCTGGCCTGGTCCGGCCGCGGACGGATCGTGGCCGTGGATGTGTCTTTCGACGGCGGCATGAACTGGCAGCCTGCACATCTGGAAGAACCGGTGCTGCCCAGGTGCCTCACGCGCTTTCGCCTGCCCTTCGAATGGCATGGCGAGGAACGGCTGCTGCAGTCCCGCGCCGTGGACGAAACCGGTGCCGTGCAGCCCACCCATGCCCAGAACGTGGCCGACAAGGGCGAGACCGGCATCTACCACAACAATTCCATCACCACCTGGCAGGTGATGAAGGATGGAACAGTGCGCCATGTCCGCCTGGGGTGACAGAGGCAGAGGAAAGCGGCAGCCGGGCCGGCCGGTCCACGGGCGGCCGGGCTGCCGGCCTGGCGGCGTGGGAGTCCTGAAGGTCTCCGGTCTTGCGCTGGCCCTGGCGCTGTCGATCCTGTCCACTGCCCGGGCGGGCGAAAGGGCCCCGATGCCCCTGGGGCGTCCGGCAACGGCCGCGGAGATCGCCACGCGTGACATAGACGTGCGTGGGACCGACGGCGCCGGCCTGCCGCCCGGGCGTGGCACCGTGACGGAGGGCGAGGACGTCTATGCCCGGCGCTGTGCATCCTGCCATGGCGAGTTCGGCGAAGGCACAGGGCGCATGCCGGCGCTCATCGGCGGCGAGGGGACCCTGGCCACGGACCGTCCGCGGCGCACCATTGGCTCCTTCTGGCCATACGCGCCGAGCGTGTTCGACTATATCCGCCGGTCCATGCCCTTCGGCGAGGCGCATTCGCTCACGGTGAACGAGCTCTATGCCCTCGTCGCCTTTCTCCTGGAAGCCAACGGCATCGTGGAGGCGGATTTCGTGGCCACGCCCGAAAGCCTGCCCAGGGTGCGCATGCCCAACCGGGACGGCTTTGTCCCGGATACGCGAAAGGTCATCACCGGTCCGCGCTGCTTTCGCAAGTGTCTGAAAACGCCGCCGAAGATCATGGCCATAGCGCCGGATGCGGCGGCCACGGCCGGACAGGGAGAAAGGGAATGAGAAACGGCATCCTGACCAGCCATCCGGAAGCGATAACCGGTGGTTCCGGAGCTGCCGGGCCGGGGGCGGAAGCGGTCATGTCTCGCCCGGCTGCCCGCTTGCGTCTGGTTCTGGTCCTGCTGCTGCTGGCCTTCGCCTTTGCCGCGGCCAGCGGCCCGATGGCACAGGCCGCCCAGCTCGTGATGTTCGACAGCAAATACTGCCCCTGGTGCCTGCGCTGGAAACGCGAGATCGGCGTCATCTACGACAAGACGGAGGAAGGCAGGAAAGCTCCCTTGCGTATTGTCGATCGCGATGATCCGCGCCCCGATGACCTGAAGCACATCAAGGGCATCTACTGGACCCCCACATTCGTTCTGCTGGATGACGAAGGCCGCGAGGTGGGACGCATCGAGGGCTATCAGTACGAAGGCGCCTTCTGGAGCCAGCTTGGCGAGCTCTTGCGAAAGCTGGAAGCGCGCAGGACAACCGGCACCGGCAAGATCGCACCGGCCAGGCCGGCGGAGAAAGAGAAAGGAATGCGCCCGCCAGGGGCTGACAAGAGCTGAAAGGGCGTCGCCCGACCCAAAGGTGACGAGGCACGGGAGGAACGGACAACGGCCGCCCGGCTGGCAACGAAAAGAACATGACGGCCATTCGTCCCGGCGCCTTCCCGGGCTTTGGCGGTGGCATCGGAAGGCAGGAGACGAAAGAAGGGCGGCCTGGGGGGGAAACGAACGGGGGAGCGATGAAAGAGACCACTTTCATACCGCCCCGGGCCATGGCGCGCGGGGCGGACCGCGCCAGCGGTTTTCTCAAGACACTGTCGCACGAGGCCCGGCTGCGCATCCTCTGCCTGCTGATGAACGGCGAGATGACCGTCACTGAGCTGGCACGGCATCTCGACATGCGCCAGGCAGCGGTCTCCCAGCAGCTGCAGCGCCTGCGCGCCGAGCATCTGGTGGCCCCACGCCGCCAGGGCAAGGAGATCTACTACCGTATCTCCAGCCCGGAGGTGGAGCGCTTCATGGAAGTGCTCTACGAGATCTACTGTGCCACCGAATGAAAGGGCCCGCAGGCGCATGGAATGGATCGACAGGCGCAGAACAGGCAGGCAGACGGGGGCATGGCTTTTTCTCGAGACTTCCGCCATGCGGAGAGAGGACGCCATGGCAGTGCGGTCCACCGCATATATGCTTGACGATATATGAGTCAATCCTCATATAGGCGGCATGTCGCACGTGCAGTTCTTTCAGGCCCTGGCCGACGAGACCCGCCTGCGCATGGTCCTCCTGCTCGCCACGAGGCGCGAGCTGGCCGTGTGCGAGATGGTGCAGGTCCTGCGGGAATCGCAGCCGAAGATCTCGCGCCATCTGGCCTTTCTGCGGGAGGCCCGCCTGGTGGACATGCGCCGGCATGCCCAATGGGTCTTCTACCGCCTTGCCGATGACCTGGCGCCATGGCAGCGCCTGGCCATCGAGACCACGCGAGGCGGACTGTCGGACCAGGCGCCTTACGCAGACGATGCGTTGCGTCTGGCCCTGGTCCTGAAGGAAACGGGTGGCGAACCCGATTGTGGCGAATTCACGATCTGATCCTGAAGACGGCGGGAAACGACAAGACGACAAGAGGCATGCAGCGACAAGAGACATGAATGCGGAAGGGATCGGAGGACCGGACAGGTGCCGGAAGGGTCTCCAATCCCGAAACTGAAGGGAGACGACGACGATGACTGCACAGTCCCTGACCATGTCGTTGGCTGGCCTTTTCGTGCTCATCAGCCTGGGCCTGGCCCATGCCTTCGGCCAGGCCGATCTGAGCCAGCCTTCCTGGCTGTGGTTCACCACCTTCGTGGGACTCAACCTTTTCCAGGCGGGCCTCACGGGCTTCTGCCCGCTCACCATGATTCTCAGGAAGCTCGGCTTGCCCGATGCCCCCCAGTCCCGCGGCTGAAAAGCCGGACGGGGCGCAAGGACTCGTCGGAGCGGCGATGGCCCGTGAACCACGCCTGTCGAAGGGAACGCATGCCCGCCCGTGAAGGGCGGAAAGGCTCCGGTTGTCGGCCGGAGCCTTTTGCGTCTATGATGCAGGTCAATCGAGATGACCACATGCAGGGCATGTGCGAGGGAGGGTCGAAGGTGGTGACGGACACACGGGATCTGCCGGACTATCGCGAGATCTTTTCCGGACGCCTGGTCGGCCTGTTGCAATGGCCGCAATTCGAGCGTCTCTGGCAGTGGCTCGCGGACAATCCCGACGGCTGGTACGTGCGGGATTTCCGGACCGGCGGGCTGCCCGCCGCGCCCATGCCGGCGGAGGAATTCCGTCTGTTCCTGAAGGAGACGGAAGCCTTCTTGCGTCGCCGCCACCGCGAGGAATACTGCGGCTTTCTCTATGCGGACGATGCCGAGGCCCCCGTTTTCATCAAGGTGTTCGATCCGCGCCGGATGGGCTCTGCCTGTGGTTGCGGCGGCGCGGTAGTGCCGCGCTGGACAATCTCGCGCATGCCGCCTGTGCCGCTCGAGGCCGAGGCTGGCGAGAGTGGCGAGAACGGAGGCAGGGCAGGGGCGCGCGCTTCGCTTCTGCGCCGTTTCTTCGGCGCACGCGACAGATGACCGCAAGGGCGGGAGACCCGTTTCTGTGATGACAGGGGCGTGGCCCTTGCAGTCGCAAACCAGTTGCAAGAATAATGATCATGCCGATGACCGGGGGCACAGGCGATGGCAGCAAGGCGGGATGGCGGCTCATGACCCTGGCACAGGAAGACCTGGCCCTCTTGCGCAAGGTGCCCCTGTTCTCGCGCCTGTCCGACCAGGAGCTCGCAAGCCTTCTCAAGGGCGCCGTGCCGCGGGAATATGCCCGCGGTGTCCTGCTTTTCCAGCAGGGGGACAGGGCAGACTGCTTTTACGTGATCCTGGAAGGCCTCGTGAAGATCACCCGCCATTCGCCGGATGGCGACGAGGTGGTCATTGGTGTTTTCGGAAAGGGCTCCATGATTGCCGAAATCGCCATGTTTCTGGGCGGGCGCTATCCGGCCACGGCCGAGGTGGTGGCTCCCTCGCGCCTGTTGCCTGTCCTTTCCAGCAGCTTCAAGGCGGCGCTGACATCCGATCCCGATCTGGCCATGGGCATGCTGGCCGCCACTTCGCGCCGCGTGCGCGATCTCGTGGAGGAACTGGAGCACATCAAGGGCCAGACAGGGGCCCAGCGCGTGGCCGACTTCATCGTGGGCCTCTGCCCGCAGCAGGAGGGCGAGGCGCAGATCGACCTGCCCTATGAGAAAGGTCTCATTGCCGCCCGCCTTGGCATGAAGCCGGAGAGTTTCTCCCGCGCGCTCAAGCGCCTGCGCCAGCTGGGCGTGCAGATCCAGCGCGATCACGTGATCATTCGGGACGTGGCCGCCCTCAACCACTTTGCCATGACCGGCGAGTTCTTGCCCGTAGGCCCCGCCACTGGCAAATCCTCCGGCTCCTGAAGGTGCACCACCCGGCCGGGTTCCCGGCAAGGTCAGTCGCCAGGCAACAGGTCTGCCAGGAAATCGGCCGCTTCCTGCGCGCCATTCAGATCCGCCATGGGAAGAGCGCGCTGAAAGCCTTCATCATCCAGCCAGGTTCCGGCCGCCAGCGCCTCGGCCGACACGGATCTCCCCAGTCCGGCCTGAGTGATCCACGCCTCCAGGTCCGGCGCCTCCGGCCAGTCCGGCCGTGGGAGAAAGAGACAGGGTGTGCCGTGTCGCGCACAGTCCATGAAGGTGCCATAGCCCGTCTTCGTCACCACCAGATCGGCCGAGGCCACGATGTCGCGAAAGTCGAGACCGGCCAGCCGTTCCCTCGGCAGAATGACCGGCGTGTCCTTGCCCGGTCGCGACAGCCGAGCCTCGGCCAGCGCGGCCGGCATGATCCACAACCAGCCGGGTCGGGACGGGAGAGATAGCGTTGGCAGATCGCCGCCGATACCACCGAAGGTGATCACGCCAATGCGCGTTGTCGTGGCGCTGCCGTTGCCGGACAGTCCGGCCGCGGCAAGGATCTCTGCCCGTTTCTGCCGTCCCGCTGCCCGGGCGACCGGCGCGATCCGGCGCACATTGGTCAGCCCCGGCACTTGCCGACGGGGAGCAGCGAGCAGGAAGGCCGCCGCGCCATTGTAGGCAGCCGTGACGTCTGCGATCCACCGCTTCACCTCGATGTCCGCCATGCTGTCGTCCATGTTCGTGCGGTCACCGGGCCGAAGCAGGTAGGCCTCCATCATCTCCGCCCAATGCAGGGAGCACAGGGCCACTGCCGGCAGGCCCAGACGACCAGCGGCCGCCAGCCCCACATAGCCTACGTCACTGACAAGCAGGTCCGGCGAAAGTGCCGCCAGCCGTTTCGCCTCCGTCCTGACGCTCGCCGAGAAATCCTGGTGGAGGGCCGCATAGGCACGCCGCGTGGCGGGCACGTCCACGAGGGCCGGTCCGGTCATCGCGAGCCCGGGGTCTGGCGGCGGTGGTGCCGTCTCGAAAGGCATGCCGAGGATGGCGGCCACGCGCCGGGGCGGATGGGCTGTCCGCACGGTGAGGGCCAGTCGATTCCCAAGGCGTGCATGCAGGGCCAGCAGCACCGGTGCGATCTGCGTGAGATGTCCAAG
>CAZNLW010000097.1:0-9242 GCA_964574205.1 uncultured Rhizobiaceae bacterium
CCAGCAGGACAGCCTTTCCGGCTCTGAGTGAATCGCAAGGTTCTGGCGATGCATCGTCAGACCCTTGCGATTCACGGTCATCCAATCATCCGCAAAGTTCTTGCAACTCAATACCTTATTTATACTTCACATGCGACTAGATGGTCTGGTTGTATTCGCCCACTTCCTCATACGTGGCCAGGTGATCGCGCACATGTTCCCACACGGCGCGCATCATCTCCTCCGACACAGGGCTTTCACAGACGATGACCAGCTCCGGCTTGTTGGATGAGGCACGCACCAGGCCCCAGGACCCATCGGCCAGGGTGAAGCGCACGCCGTTCACGGTATTCACGTCCACGATGGGCTGGCCGGCGATCTCCGCCCCCGCTTCCATGAGCAGACGGTAGTGGCGGGTGACGCGGTCCACCACGTCGTATTTCACCTCGTCCGGGCAATGGGGTGCCATGGTGGGTGTGGCGTGAGTGAGCGGCAGGGCGTCATAGAGATCGGCCATGGTGTGGTCCGGATTGGCATCCAGCATGTGCAGCACCGCAATGGCCGATATGAGACCGTCATCATAGCCCAGGCCCACCGGCGGGCGGAAGAAGAAGTGACCGGACTTCTCGAAGCCGGCAATGGCCTCAAGCTCCGTGGTGCGGCGCTTGATGTAGGAATGGCCGGTCTTGTAGTAGTCCGTCTCCGCGCCCAGCTCACGCAGCACGGGATCGGTGCGGAACAGGCCCGTGGACTTCACGTCCGCCACGAAGCGCGCACCCGGATGACGACGCGCGAGATCGCGGGCAATGAGCACCCCGATCTTGTCGGCAAAGATCTCGCGGCCGGTGTTGTCCACGACGCCGCAGCGGTCGCCATCGCCATCGAAGCCGAGCGCCAGGTCCGCCCCCGTCTCGCGCACGGCGCGGGCCATGTCTTCCAGCATCTCCAGCGCTTCCGGATTGGGATTGTAGTGAGGAAAGGTCCAGTCCGGCGTGCAGTGCAGCTCCACCACCTCCACACCCATGGCGCGCAGGAGCTCCGGTGCGAAAAGGCCGGCCGTGCCGTTGCCACAGGCACAGACCACCTTCAGCGGGCGTTTCAGCCGGCCACCACGTTCCTTCAGGTCTTCGAGATAGCGATGGCGCATGTCCGGATGATGCACGAGGCGGCCGCTCTCCCGCTCCTGCCAGCGGCCTTCCAGCACGATGTCACGCAGCGCCGCCATGTCGTCGGGACCGAAGGTCAGCGGCGGCTCGCAGCCCATCTTCACGCCGGTCCAGCCGTTGTCATTGTGGGAGGCGGTGACCATGGCCACGCCCGGCACGTCCAGCGCGAACTGGGCGAAATAGGCCATGGGCGAGAGCGAAAGGCCAATGTCGTGCACCGTGCAGCCGGAGGCCAGCAGGCCGCCAACGAGGGCATTCTTGATGGCGCCGGAATATTCCCGATAGTCATGGCCCACCACCACCTCGGGCCGCACGCCTCTCTCGTGCAGGAAAGTGCCCAGCGCCAGGCCCAGAGCGCGCGCCCCCAGCAGGTTGAGTTCCGAAGTGACCGAGCCGTCCTCCTCCCGGCGAAAGAACAGCCAGCGGGCATCGTATTCGCGAAAGCCCGTGGGCTTGACCAGCGGCACGGACTCGTATTCCGGCGTGTTCCAGGCAATGGCGGCCTTCGGTTTCGGCAGCATGGACGGTTTCCCCCTTCAGGAACGTGGATACCCCCGGTGCCTCGTCACGGATTTCCGGCATGACGATCACCGGAGACGATGTGTCCTTGTTTGCCGAAAACGTCAAATTCTTTCTTAACCGGCGTCAGACCAGAAACAGGGGATGGGGCGAGAGCATCAGCAGAAACAGGGCCCGCACCATGACTTCCGTCGCGCCCAGCACATCACCTGTCTGCCCGCCAACGAGGCGACGGGCCAGCCAGCCGATGAACGCCACGCTCCACAGCCCCGCCAATGCCGCCCCCAGAAGGGGCATCGGTGCCCAGACAGGCACGAGCAGCACGGCCGCAATGACCGTGGCGGTCACGAGAGCCACGCGCAGCTCGCTTTCGGCCGGCCGGCCGGCCCCCGCGCCCTGCCCTTCCTCCTTTGCGGGCGGGAGACTGGCCAGCTGCCAGACCATACCGGCGCGGGAGACGGCATGGGCGCTCACCAGCGCCAGCATGGCCGCCGCCAGCCCCCTGGCCTCGATGATGGCGGCCAGGGAGAACACCGGCGCGGCGACGGCCAGAAAAAGCAGGGCCAGCACGCCGAAGGCACCGGTGCCGGGATCGCGCATGATGCGCAGGCGATCCTCCCGGCTGCAACCGCCCAGGCTGTCGGCAAAATCGGCCAGGCCGTCCTCGTGCATGGCCCCGGTCATCACCAGACCGGTCAGCACGGCCAGCAGGGCAGCCAGAGGCTCGCTGAAGCCCATCAGCCTCACAATCAGCATGGCTGCTGCCGAAATGGCCCCAATCAGCGCCCCCACCCAGGGAAAGACGCGCACCATGCGCGGCCAGACGGGCGCCGGTGCGTCGGGGATGGGAAGGATGGTGAGAAAGGCCCAGGCGGCCTTCTCGTCCTCGAACCAGGCACGCAGACTCTCGCGCCAGTCCGCACGCGGCTGCCGGCCGGCCTTCCCGGTGGCTTCAACCGGGGTATCGGGCGCCGGTACGGCCTGGCTGTCCGATTTTTCGTGATCCGGTTTGGCCACTTTCCCCTTCCGGCGTCTTTTCGCCTTTCGCGCCACTTCTTATAAAGGCGCCACATCGAGCCGTCACCCTCATGGACCCCACATCATCAACAGATCATCCAGTCGAGTGGATACCATGCACGATCCCAATCGGCGTCACGCTCCCCTGGACGACATCCGCGCCCATGTCGCAGCCATGCCGGGGCCGGATCTCGAGGCCATGGAAAAGGCCCGGGCCCGCGACCTGCGACTGACCAAGCCGCCGGGCGCCTTGGGACGGCTGGAGGAGATCGCCTTCTGGCTCGCTGCCTGGCAGGGGCGGCATCCGCCACGAGCCGAACGGATCGACGTGGCCGTGTTCGCGGCCAACCACGGCGTGGCTGCACGGGGCGTCTCGGCCTATCCACCGGCGGTGACAGCGCAGATGGTGGCCAATTTCCGCGCCGGTGGCGCAGCCATCAACCAGATCTGCCAGACCTTCGGCCTGGGCCTGAAAGTGCACGAGCTGGCACTGGAAAAGCCCACGAGCGACATCAGTCGCAGCCCGGCCATGAGCGAGAAGGAATGCGCGGCCACCATCGCCTACGGTTTCGAGGCGGTGGCGGAGCCGCCGGACGTGTTGTGTCTGGGCGAGATGGGCATCGCCAATACCACCATCGCCAGCGCCCTGCTCTGCGCCCTCTTCGGCGGCGAACCCGAGGAATGGGTGGGACCCGGCACCGGCGTGGACCAAACGGGCATGGCCCGCAAGGCCGCGGTGATCCGCGAGGCGCTCGCATTGCACCGGGAGCACCTCACCGATCCGCTGGCCATTCTCACGCGGCTGGGCGGACGCGAGTTCGCCGCCATCGTGGGCGCCATCATCGCCGCCCGGCATGCGCGCGTGCCGGTCATCCTGGACGGATTCATGGTGACGGCGGCGGCGGCAGTGCTGCATGCGCTGGACCCACAGGCGCTCGATCACTGCATCGCCGGGCATGTCTCGGCCGAACCGGCCCATGCAAAGGCACTGGAGAAGATCGGCAAGCGACCGCTGCTGTCGCTGGACATGCGGCTGGGCGAGGCCACCGGCGCGGCGCTGGCCGCTGCCATCGTGAAGGCTGCGGCCGCCACACATGCCGGCATGGCGACCTTCGAGGAGGCCGGGGTGAGCGACCGGACGTAGCCTCTCCATCCCGTTCAGCCCCGGCTTTCCTGCAGGAGTTTCCGCACCCTCTCACGCACCCAGGGCAGGACCTCGGCCTCGAACCAGGGATGGCGCTTCAGCCAGGCATTGTTGCGCCAGCTGGGATGCGGCAGGGGCACCACGGGCGGCGAGAGCGCAAGTCCCTCGCGCCAGTGGCGCACCGTCTCGGTGAGCGTGCGGCGGCATCGGGAACCCAGGTGCCAGCGCTGGGCATGATGGCCGATGGCGAGAACCAGTTCCAGGTTCGGCAAGGCCCTCATGATGCGTGGGCGCCACAGTTCCGCGCACTCAGGGCGCGGGGGCAGGTCGGCGCCGCGCTCGTTCTGCCCCGGAAAGCACAAGCCCATGGGCACGATGGCAACGCGGGCGGGATCGTAGAAGACGGCCTCGTCCATCTCCAGCCAGCGGCGCAGGCGATCGCCGGACGGATCGGTGAACGGCCGGCCCGAGGCATGCACACGGGTGCCCGGTGCCTGTCCGGCAACGAGCAGGCGCGCGGTGGCCGAGACCTGCAGCACGGGGCGCGGATCATGCGGCAGGGGCAGCCCGTGCGGCTGTTCCAGGCAGCGACGGCAGGCCCGGATCTCTTCCAGCAGGTGCACGAGGTCGGCATTGCCGGCGGTGCGAGCGTGCATCAGGCTCTCCTCGATGCTGGGCGGTGCCGCCGGTTCCGGTCTCTGCCGTGCCCGGTTCATGCCTTCCTGCCTCCTGCTCCGGCCAGCCCTTCTTCCCGCACGGATGGACGGGCCTTCATGCGCGCAAGCCAGGCCTTCAGATGATCGAGACCCGCCTCCTCCTCGACCCGCCAGCGCAGCACCCGCATGAAACGGATGGCCACGAAGGCCGTGATGTCGGCCACGGTGAAGGCCTCCCCCGCCATGTATGCGCGGCCTTGCAGCTCCCTGTCCAGAAGGGCGAGCATGCGGGCGATACGCGGGCGATTGGCCTCGGCCCAGGCCGGCACCTGGGGCACCTCCAGGGCCTTCATGGCCGGATGACCGTGACGGAACACGTGAAACACCGGCAGCAGCAGATTGAGCTCGATACGGCGGTTCCACATTTCCACAAGGGCCAGGTCGCGCGGATCGTCCGGCCGGCCGAAAAGAGACGGTCGGGGGCAAAGCGCCTCGAAATAGCGACAGATGGCCATGCTCTCGGCCATGCAGGTGCCGTCATCCAGCTCCAGCACGGGCACCTGCCCCAGGGGATTGCGCGCCAGATGCTCGGGGCGCCGATGATCACGGGCTTCGATATCCAGAAGCTTGCGCGGAATCTCGATCCCCTTTTCGGCCAGAAAGATATCCACCCGGCGGGCGGAGGGCGTGCGCGGATCGGTGTGCAGGATCATGGTTCATGCCTTCCTGTCCGGTACCCTGCCCCCGGCCGGCAAAGCATAAAGGTGCAAAAGCCTGTTTAAGCAGGGTTTTACCACACGGCAAAAGCCCGTCTTAAGGGAAATGTGCCACGCTTGCCGGCAAACACAAGCCGGATGCGCAACCGGCTGCAGGACGTCGGAAAAACACTGGGGAGGCGCAAGCGTGGCCTACGTGGACATCGGTGCCGGCCTGCCCGGCCCGGATCCGGGCAGACGGGCAGTCAGGCCGGCAGAGCAGGAGAATGCCGCACGCATGGACACCCCGCCGGCCCGGCGGCAAGGCATGCTGGAACTGTTCCTGCGCACACAGCTGCGGGCAGGCGCCACCATGCCGCTGATCGCCGTGCTGTTTGCCCTGGCGCTTTCCAGCCATGTGGACGGGCCGGGACTGCTGCTGTGGCTGCTTGCCGTCATCGGCATATCGGGCCTGGACGTGCTGCTCTGCCGCATGCTGCTGGAGCCTCGGGCACTCCCCCGTTTCCGGATCATTCTGCCGCCCCGTCCCGAACGGCTGCTGGTCTTCACGGAAGGGGTGCAGGCCCTGCTGTGGACCGTGCCTCTCTTTCATTTCTGGCTGCCGGATGCGCCCCTGCAGCATCTGTTCATCATCTCCGTGCTGATGGTGGTCTCGGTTGTGCGCATCCTCATGGCCTTCAGTCACATGCCAGTGATGCTGGCCGGCAGCACGCTGATCACGCTGGCCATCGTGGTGCGCTGTCTGATCACGGGCGACATCGTCTATGTCTTCATGGCGGCACTGGCCGTCGTCACCCACATCTTTCTGCTCACGCTGGCCAGACGGCTGCACGATTCCGCCGCCGACATGCTGGCCCTGCGCGCCCAGAAGGAACAGCTCATCCGTCGACTGGAGGAAGCACGCGACCGGGCAGAGAAGGCCCGCAAGCGGGCCGAGGCGGCCAACAGGGCGAAGTCGCGCTTTCTCGCCAACATGAGCCACGAGCTGCGCACGCCGCTCAATGCCATCATGGGATTCTCCGAGATCATCTCGCGGGAGATGTTCGGCCCCCTGCAGGTCCGTCAATATCGGGAATATGCCGCCGACATCCATCACTCCGGCCAGTATCTGCTGAGCCTGATCAACGACATCCTGGACCTCTCCAAGATCGAGGCCGGGCATTACGCGCTGCGCGAGGAGCCGGTGGACCTGGCCGAGCAGGCCCGCAAGGCGCTCAAGCTCATGGCCATCAAGGCCCGGGAGAAGCGCATTGCGCTGGTGACCGACTTTCCGCCCGTGTTGCCGAGCGTGCTGGCGGATGCGCGCGCCGTCCGCCAGATCTGGCTCAATCTCCTGTCCAATGCCATCAAGTTCACGCCCGCCGATGGCCGGGTGGAGATGCGGCTGCGGGAAACGGCAGATGGCGGACTGGAGATGGAAGTGGCCGACAATGGCCCCGGTATTCCGGCAGAAGAACTGGCGGAGATCACCGAGGCCTTCACCCGCGGCCGGCAGGCGCAGAGCCAGGCCGTGGAAGGCGTGGGACTGGGGCTTTCCATCGTGCGCGGGCTGGCCCGGCTGCACGAGGCGACGGTGCATGTGGACAGCGTGGAAGGTGCCGGCACCCGTGTGCGCGTGATCTTTCCGCCCCACCGCGTGCATGCCGGCGAGACCTTCATGGAAGACGAGAGCGCTCCGGGCGACTATGCACACCGCCGCCTCATGGCGCTGATGGACCGATAGTCTCAGGACTTGGGCTCACGGGCGCCACACGAGGCGTGCCGGCAGAAGGCCGCGGAGGGCATTGCCGATGTGAAGCTCGCCATCCGCAAGGTCTTCCGGCCGCAGTGTCCGCTCCTCGGCCTCGCCGCGTTCCAGGAGTTCCGCACGCAGGATGCCCGGCAACAGGCCGGCCGCTGCCGGCGGCGTGAGCCACCGGCCATTGCGGCGCAGGAAGATGTTGGTGCGCGTGCCCTCGGTCAGCTCTCCCCGCTCGTTGCGAAGCAGGGCCTCCGCTGCCCCCTTGCGAGAGGCTTCGGCCCAGGCTCTGTCGAAGTGTTCCCGTCGCGTCGTCTTGCAGCGCAGGAGCGGATCTGTGCTGTTCACCTGCACGGACGAGAGAATCACGGGCACCGGCAGGGTGGGTGGCCAGCCATCCGGCAACGGCTGGCCGGTGACTTCGAGACCGCCATCCGCCCGCAGCAGCACGCGCAGCCTGCAACCTTGCCGGCTCTCGTTCTCACGAGCCACTTTCTCTGCCACCGCCCGCACCTGCCGCCGCACCTCCGTGATCGCACAGGGGATGCCCAACGCCGCCGCGCAGTGGGCCAGACGGCGCAAATGCCGATCCAGACGCAGGGGCACCCCTTGCGCATCCACACGCAGCGTCTCGATCAGGCCGGGCGCCCCTGCAGAAATCTCGCCTTCAGCAGACATTCCGCATATTCCCTTCCGGCCATGGAATCGCTCACGATTCCCGATCCCACGTCATAGCGTGCCCGACCATCGGCATGCAGCACCAGGGTGCGGATGGCGACATTCAGGCGCCCCTGCAAGCGCCCTGCCCTGTCTCTGCGCAGCCAGCCGATGGCGCCGCAGTAGATGTCGCGAGACGCGGTTTCCAGGCGCGAAATCAAGCGCGTGGCGCCAATCTTCGGTGCACCGGTGACGGACGCCGGGGGCAGCAGCGCCTGCAAGAGGGGCATCAGACGCACACGGCCCGCCAGGGTCCCCTCCACATCCGAAACCATCTGATGGACGGTGGGGAGCGTTTCCACGCGGAACAGCGCCGGGGCGTGCACGCTGCCGATGCGGCAGATTCGTCCCAGATCGTTGCGTACCATGTCGGTGATCATGAGGTTTTCCGCCCGGTTCTTTTCATCCCGGACGAGCCAGGATTGCAGCTGCCGGTCCTCTTCGGGGGATCTGCCACGCCGGATGGTGCCTTTCATCGGTGTGGAGACCACCTTGTCGCCATCCCGCTGCAGAAGCCGTTCGGGCGAGAAGGAAAGAACGGCCAGGGGCAGGCCGGGCGCCCCTGCGTGTCGTCGGATCCTCCCGAGGCCTGCAGGTGAAGGGCCAAATCCCAGAAAAGCGCCGAAGGCCGCCGGCTGGGCACCTCGCAGCCGCAGGTAGAGGGCCAGGGCCCGGAGCCTGTCGCTGCCGTCCCATCGCCCGCGCATGGGAAAGGTGAGGTTGACCTGATAGACCTCACCGGCGGCAATGGCCTCTTGCACCGCTTCATGCCGCCATGCATGGGCAGCCGCATCCATGGACGGGCGCAGAAACAGGGACGGCCGCCTCGCTCCGGCAAGCGCCCCTTGCACCCGGGCCTTCAGCGCCTCCGCACGCACGGGCTGCAGACGGCAAAAGGCGGCAGCCCAGATCAATGGCATGCTCCGCCGCCAGGCTGGGCGCCTCCAGGCACGCAGGGCCGGTTCCAGAACATGGCCGAGCTCGAACGAAAAGGCACAGGCCATGACATGACCCGCTGACAGCCCTGCCTCCATCCATCGCAACACGGCTGCCACCTGGTGCCCATCCTCGGCCACCTTGCTGGCGATGTGCCCCTGCGCCTGCCACAGCCATTTGCCATTTCCCCGGGCCTGTTCGAAAAACACCCAGGGATCGCCCCCCTTTTCCGAGAACACGGCCACGCCCGTTCCCCCCTTCTGCCGGCCTTGCCCCTCGCCGGGCGCGAGGATCCCGGGAGCTGCTTCAGCAATCCGCATTGGCCCCTGCCGGCACCCGGATCGCGACAGCCGATCCTGCCGCAGACCGGCAATCCCGGATGATTTTGCATCCGTTCTTGCCCGCCTCAAGGTCTGTTCCGTTCTCGGAGATGGAAACGCGGCGAGAAGACGATCTTTCCGTGCTGCGGCGGTCCTCACCGCACGGGCGGGCCTTCTGCCTTTCCGTGGCCATTCGTGCCCGCACAAGCCTGAGAGGGAAATCTGCGAGAACACGCAAGTTCGCTGCGCAATGGAGGAATGACACGCACTCACGGGGACCATGGCGCGCCGGGGAGGATTTGAACCCCCGACCCCCAGATTCGTAGTCTGGTGC
>CAZNLW010000098.1:0-9115 GCA_964574205.1 uncultured Rhizobiaceae bacterium
AACCGGGGTATACGGATTTGCAGTCCGCTGCGTCACCACTCCGCCACGAGGCCGCACACAGGTTTCGTGCCACTCATATAGGCCAAGATCGGCCGGATGACAATGCCGTTTTCCGGGCCGGCACGAATGGACGGGGAGCACGGGGCAATGCCCTCATGAGGCCTGTGAGGCATGCGGCATTCCCGCCACAGGATCGCCGAAAAATGTCGTCATTTCGTGCCAGAAGGGTGACAGGCAGGACGGATGCATGTAACTTCTGGCCGAATCCGATCCCGTGGGGGGCGGTTCTCGTGTTGCCCATGCCCGCCGACAAGAGGGCCGGGTGTCAACCGGCCGGCGCACGGGAGCTTGCGACACGCGGCTCGGACCGGTTCGTTCCCCTGCTGCCGGTCTGGTCGCGGCGCTGGACAGGGAGGTGTCATCCATGACGAGGATGGCCGGGGAGACGCGTTTGACCCGGGTGAAGCGGCTGTATCGGCGGGGGCTGGCCGGCATGGCCCTGGCCGGGCTGCTGCTGCCGGCAGCCATGGTGGCTCATGCCGAAACGCTGCGCAGCGCCCTGTCGCAGGCCTACATGAACAATCCCGACATCGCGGCCGAGCGGGCCCGGTTGCGCGCCACGGACGAAAGCGTGGCCAAGGCCAAGGCCGGCTGGCGGCCGCAGGTAAGCGTGAGCGGCACGGCGACGTGGGGGCACAGTCATTCCTCTCCGGCCAGTCCGACACGGGGACGGGGCTGGGACTACAATCAGCAGAATGTGACCATTTCCCTGAACCAGCCTCTCTTCGACGGGTTCAAGACGCTGGAGAGCGTGCGCCAGGCCAAGGCCGGCGTGAAAGCGGGCCAGCAGAATCTCCTGGCCGTCGAACAGAAGGTGCTGCTCGATGCCGCCAATGCCTACATGAATGTCGTGCGCGATCGGCAGATTGTCCGTCTGCGCCGCCGCAACATCCAGGTGCTGAAGGAACAGCTGGATGCCACGCGCGCACGCTTTGCCGTGGGCGAGGTGACCAAGACGGACGTGCAGCAGGCCAAGGCGGCCTTGGCCAAGGCCCGCTCCGACTATGCCCAGGCCAAGGCGCAGCTGGCGGCCTCCGTGGCGGCCTACGAACGGGTGGTGGGCCACAAGCCGGGCCGGCTCGGGTTTCCACGCCAGCTGCCCCGGCTGCCGCGCACCCTTCAGGCCGCCCTGATGCGGGCGGAGCGCCTCAATCCCAGCATCCTTGCCGCTTCCTACAATGCCAGGGCGGCAGAGCATGCCATCAGGGTGGCGCTGGCAGATCTCTATCCGAAACTCTCGCTGTCGGCTTCATTCACGGCTTCCCGCAACAAGAACGAGGGCGAGGTGCCCGTCAAGACGCGTGATGCGCGGATCATGGGCACGTTGACCATTCCCCTCTATCAGGGCGGGCTTGTGCATGCGAGCGTGCGCGAGGCGCGGCACAAAGCGGAGGCCGCGCGTCTTGGGGAGATGTCGGCGCGGCAGGAGGTGCGCAAGCAGGTGATCTCGGCCTGGAACAACCTGATAGCGGCGCGGCAGGTGATCGCGGCGGCCAGTGCCCAGGTGCGCGCAGCAAAGCTTGCCTATGAAGGCGTGAAGGAAGAATACAAGGTCGGTTCGCGTACCACACTGGACGTGCTCAATGCCCGCCAGACGTTGCTGGATGCCCGTGTGGCCCTGGTCACCGCCCGGGCAGCGGAGATCCAGGCTGCCTATGGCCTGCTGGCAGCCATTGGCGAGCTGACGGCCACGCGGCTGGGACTGGCTGTGGCGGCCTATGATCCCGCCGAACATTACAAGGCCGTGAAGAACATGTGGTTTGGCACCCGACGCTGAGTGTCCAGCTGGACAGGTGCTGTCGCGTGTGAAGCGTGTCGACCGGTTCGGTCTGGTCAGGAGGAGGGCGCCAGGCGCCCTGGCGAGGGGTGGCGGGCATGCCAGATGTTGGCGGATCGTCTCTTTCCGTGTCGGCTGTTGGTGAAATCCGCGTTCTGTCCTTCGACTGCTACGGCACGCTGATCGACTGGGAAACGGGCATCTGGGATGCCTTTCAGCCGGCGATCATGGCAGCCGGTCGGACAGACATCACCCGGCCGGATCTGCTTGCGGCCTATGCAGATGCGGAAAGCGCCATCGAGCGCGAGAGGCCCGATCTGGCCTATGACGCCGTGCTGGCGGCGGTGCACGAGCGGCTGTGCCGGCATTTCGGCCTGACAGGTATCGCGGACGAGATGCACGAGGCCTTTGCCGATTCCATTCGCTGCTGGCCGGCCTTCGCCGACACGGCGGATGCATTGCGGGCGCTTTCCCGCCGATTCCGGCTGGTGATCCTTTCCAACGTGCATCGCGCCGGGATCGTGGCCTCCCTGCAGCGGCTCGGTGTGGCATTCGATGCGGTGCTGATCGCCGAGGACATCGGCAGCTACAAGCCTGACCTGGCCAATTTCCGGGTGCTGCTGCAGACCGTGCGGGAGCGGTTCGGGGCAGAACCGGAGGCGCTGCTGCACGTGGCCCAGAGCCTCTATCATGACATTGAACCGGCACTCCGTCTGAACCTGCGTTGTGCCTGGATCGACCGGCAGGGCCTGCGCCATGGCGGGCACTGGGGCGCCACGCCCGAGACGGCAGAGAAGGCCCGCCTGATGGCGCAAGTGCCTGCCTTCGACTCGCTGGCTGACCTGAGCGAGGCGCTGGGCTGTTCTCCAGGCTGAAAGGAGGCCGGTAATTCTCCATCCACAGCCCATGGACGGGCCTGTGCAGAACCTGTTGGCCTGTTGGTGGCGGCAATTGCCTCGCGTCCGGCATTCGGCCATCCTCTGTCCGGCCTTGGGCGCTATACTCAGGCACGGATGATTCGGGCCGCATAGCAACACGCGAGGGGCGAATGACAAGCCAGGACGACCGCCGCACCATGGAGGCCATGCTGGCCTCCATCCGGGAAGCCATTCACCGGGAGACAGCGCTGCAGCTGGCCGGTCTGCACCGGACTGGCGATCGCGTGGTCGTGGACCATGAGCCGGTTTCCCGGCCGGCGGCACCGGCAGCGGTGGAAGGTGCGGATGCCTCTCCGCCGGATTACTTGCGCCCACTCAAGGAGAAAGCCGATGATGACCTGATTCCGCCATCCAGTGGATGCGATGAGGCGAATCCGACAACGGCACATGCTGCCGATGGAGCGGAAACCCGCGATATTCAAGGCGGGGAGACGCTTGCGCAGCCCTTGCGCCTGGCTGCCGGGGCGGCAATGGGCACAATGGACGTGGATGCCGTTGGCAACATCGAGGATCTCTTCGATGCCGGATCCGAGCAAGGGAGTCCGGCAAGCCGTGAGCCGTCGCGCCAGTCCGACAGGCTGTTCGAGGATCTCCTGGCCGGGCGGCGTCCGGTGGATGACATCGTGTCGGATCAGGCTTCCGCGGAGAGCCGCGCTGATGATACCTGGCAAGAACCGGCACGCCTGGCTGCCGGACCTGCGTCGACACGGCCCCCTGCTGTCGATGCATCATTGCGGGAGGAAGCGTCTGCGCCGGCCGCCGACATGTCCGGTAATCAGACCATGGAGGAGGAAGGGAGGTCCGCGGCGGACAACGTGGCGCCCGAGACCGGCGATCCGCTCAACGAGATCGATCTGGATGACGACATCATCTGGACGGCACCGGAGGCTGAAGCCCCTGTCCATGGGCGCCACGAAACCGAGACGCCCGCCCGGGCATCGACGAAGGCCGACGCGGCTGCGCATCACGGCGATCATGCCGATTCCGATGGCATGGATGAGGCCGCGCTCGTGGCGCCGGAAGTGGCCGAGCGCGTGGCCGAGGCCTTCGGACGGCTGGATGCGGAGGTGATGCTGGGCGCCTTGGGCGGCAACGCGGCCCTGGAGCGCATCGTGCGCCAGGAGATGCGGCCGTTGCTGCGCGAGTGGCTCAACGCCCATCTGCCGGCGCTTGTGGAGCGTGTGATCCGCAAGGAGATCCGGCGTATCGTTCATGGCGGGCGCACGCCCCGCAGCCTGTGAGGCCCCATGGCCGCTCGCCGGCGATGCGTCCTTGCGCAGTCGTCCACAAAGACGTCCTGCAGGCGAGCGTCAGTGCAACCCCATCCATTCGCGGGCGCGGCGCAGGGCTTCCCGCAGTTCATCGGCGGACAGTTCCTCGGCGATTTCCATGCGATACTGCCGGGCTTTCTCGTGCCCCCGGATGGCGGCGAGGTTGAACCACTTGTGTGCCTCGACAGGATCCGCCTCCACTTCGCGGCCCAGGCTGTACATCAGGCCCAGCTCGAACAGCACTTCCGCAGCGGCTCCCCGAGAGATCTGGGCGTGCTCGGCCATGTTCATGTCGAAACGTGCCATGGTTCCATCCCCCTTTCTGCGACTGCACTGACAACCCTCTGTCTGCGCTCTCCCCTGGGTGCTCTCTCATTCGCGCACATCCACATGCATCTGTGGTTGTGTCTGCTTGCGTGAAAGATTCTGCAGGTGGCGCCTTGAATCTGCCGTTAAGGGGAATGGTTGACGAAATGCTGCCGTGAACGACGCGGAAGGTGCAGCTCTTTCCGGACCTGCGCGTAATCGGAAAAAACCCGTTCATTCAGTGAGAAATGGCGGCATCTCTCCTGCCTGGCACAGGGGACGGAAACCGTTTACCAAGAAGACAAGATGTGTCTTTCGGACAAGAGCCGGGACATTTCGCCGGCGCTTTCAGTCCCTGTTCCCGTGCTCACGGGCCATGGCGGCGCGAACGGCCTTGACGGCCTCCATGGGCACGAACTGGCCAATGTCGCCTCCCATTTCGGCGATCTGGCGAATGAGGGAAGAGGAGATCATGCGCGCCGAAGGGCTGGCGGCGAGAAAGATGGTCTCGATGTCGCTGTCGAGGGCGGCGTTGGTATGGGCCATGCGCACCTCGTAGGAGAAATCTGCGCCGTCACGCAGGCCGCGGACGATGGCAACGGCGCCGGCGCGGCGGGCAGCCTCCACGGTGAGGCACGTATATTTTGCCAGCCGGATATCGCAGTCCGTGTGCGTGCGAATGGGGGCCAGCGCGGCTTCCAGCACTTTCAGGCGCTCCTCCACGGTGAGCAGGCCGGGTTTGGCGTGGTTGATCCCCACCGCCACCACCAGCCGGTCGAAGAGGCGGGCCGCGCGGGTGATGATGTCCAGATGCCCATAGGTCACGGGATCGAAACTGCCCGGATAGAAGCCGGTGCGGTCCATGGCCTGCCCTCCCGTTCAGCCCGCTTCCTTGTCGTGGCCGTTTCTATCCGGATCGGCACCTTCGCCTTTTGCTCCATTGGCATCATTCCCGCCGTTCTCCTCCTCGGAGACTTCGGAGATGCGCTCGGCAGAGACCACGCGCTCGCCCTCCTCGGTGCGGAAGACGATGACGCCCTGGGTGGCCCGGCCGGCGATGCGGATCTCGTTCACACTGGTGCGGATGAGTTTGCCGCGGTCGGTGACCAGCATGACCTGATCGCCGTCCTCCACGGGGAAGGCGGCCACAAGAGAGCCGGTCTTGTCCGTAAGGGCCATGGCGGTGACCCCCTTGCCGCCACGGGCGGTGACACGAAACTCGTGGCTGGAGCTTCGCTTGCCATAGCCGCGTTCGGAAAGAGTGAGAATGAGCTGCTCGGCCGCCTCGATCTCGGCAAAACGCTCCGGTGTCAGCCGCCCTTTGTCGTCAGCCTCGCCCTCGCTGCGCTTCATGCGGAGATAGGCATCGCGCTCCTCCGGACTCAACTCGAAGTGGCGCAGCACCGACATGGAGATGACCTCGTCACCTTCCTCCAGGCGGATGCCACGCACGCCCATGGATCCGCGGCCCGAGAAGACGCGAACATCCGTGACGGGGAAGCGGATGGCCTGACCTCGAGCGCTGGTGAGCAGGATGTCGTCCTGATCGGTGCAGATGGCCACGTCGAGGATGGCGTCTCCCTCCTGGAGTTTCATGGCGATCTTGCCATTGCTCTTTATGCCGGTGAAGTCGGAGAGGCGATTGCGCCGCACATGGCCCGAGCGGGTGGCGAACATTACATCCAGCTCGCCCCATGTCGATTCGTCTTCCGGCAGGGCGAGCACGGAGGTGATGGTTTCGCCCTGCTCCAATGGCAGCAGGTTGACGAGGGCCTTGCCGCGCGCACTGGGAGCAGCCTGCGGCAGCTTCCACACCTTCAGCTGATAGGCCATGCCGCGGGAGGAAAAGAAGACGATGGGCGTGTGGGTGCTGGCCACGAAGAGTTTGGTGACGAAATCCTCCTCGCGGGTGCTCATGCCCGCGCGTCCCTTGCCACCACGGCGCTGGGCCCGATAGACAGAGAGCGGCACGCGCTTGATGTAACCGGCATGGGAGACCGTGACGACCATGTCCTCGCGGGCGATGAGGTCCTCGTCCTCCATTTCCCCTTCGGCGTCCACGATCTCGGTGCGGCGGGCATCGGCAAATTCCTCGCCGATTTCCTCCAGCTCCTTCACGATGATGTCCATCACGCGCTGGCGCGAGCGGAGGATGTCCAGGCAGTCGGCGATCTCGCTGGCCAGCTTCTCAAGCTGTCCGGCAATCTCGTCGCGCCCCAATGCGGTGAGCCTGTACAGGCGCAGATCGAGAATGGCACGGGCCTGCACTTCGGTAAGGCGGCAGGTGCCACCCTCGTTGATGACCACCCGCGGATCGTCGATGAGACGGATGTAGGGGAGCATGTCGCTCACCGGCCAATCGCGGCTCATGAGAGCCTCTCGCGCCGCGGCCGGATCGGGGCTTGAGCGGATGATGCGGATGACCTCGTCGATGTTGGACACGGCGATGGCCAGCCCCACCAGCACATGAGCCCGCTCGCGGGCCTTGCCCAGCTGGAAGCGGGTGCGGCGGGTGACCACCTCCTCGCGGAAGGAGACGAAGGCGGCAATGAGCTGCCTGAGGTTCAGAAGTTCCGGGCGGCCGCCTACGAGGGCCACGTTGTTGATGCCGAAGGTGGTCTGCAGCGGCGAGTAGCGGTAGAGCTGGTTGAGCACCACCTCGGGGTTGGCATCGCGCTTGAGTTCCACCACCACCCGCATGCCGTGCCGGTCGGATTCGTCGCGAATGTCGGCGATGCCTTCGATGCGCTTGTCCTTGACCAGCTCGGCGATCTTCTCCACCATCGCCGCCTTGTTCACCTGATAGGGAATCTCGGTGATGACGATGGCGAAACGATCCTTGCGTATCTCCTCGATCTCGGCGCGGCCGCGCACCACCACGCTGCCACGTCCCGTGTGACAGGCGGCGCGGATGCCGGCCCGACCGAGGATGATGCCGCCGGTGGGAAAGTCCGGCCCCGGCAGATGCTCCATGAGCTCGTCGATGGTGATGTCCGGATTGGCGATGTAGGCCTTCGTGGCGGCGATCACCTCGCCCAGATTGTGCGGCGGCATGTTGGTGGCCATGCCCACGGCGATGCCGCCGGCACCATTCACCAGAAGGTTGGGGAAGCGCGCGGGCAGCACCACCGGCTCGGTTTCCGATCCGTCGTAGTTGGGCTGGAAATCCACCGTGTCCTTGTCGATGTCCTCCAGCATGTGGCGGGCCGCCGGCCCGAGGCGCACCTCGGTATAGCGCATGGCGGCCGGCGGGTCGCCATCCACGGAACCGAAGTTGCCCTGTCCGTCGAGCAGCGGCAGACGCAGGGAAAAGTCCTGCGCCATGCGCACCAGGGCATCGTAGATGGCGGCATCGCCATGGGGGTGATACTTACCCATGACATCGCCGACCACGCGGGCGGACTTGCGGTACGGGCGGTTCCAGAGATAGCCGTTCTCGTACATGGAGTAGAGAATGCGTCGGTGCACGGGTTTCAGCCCGTCGCGCACGTCGGGCAGGGCGCGGGAGACGATCACGCTCATGGCGTAATCGAGGTAGGACCGGCGCATCTCGTCCTCGATGGCAATGGGCCGGATGCTGCCCCCGCCACCGTTGTGGCCATCGTTGCCGCCGTTGTTGCCGGCGCCGTTGCCGGGCTGGATGTTCGCGTTCTCGCTCAAGGGAATGTCGCCCCGTGTTGAATGGATCTCTGCCCCGTGCCGCCGTCGTGACATGTCTGCATTCGGAACCGGGTGGCGGCCAGTTTCGGACCCTCGGACCAGGCGAGCGGGGAGGCCGCATTCATGGCCGGATTCGCCTGCTTCCGATGCCGGAGGCACGCTAGCAGATCATGCCTGGGCAGGCAAACGGAACGAATCTTCGGAGGTGTGATTCCGGCCTGTTTTCCAATATGTTCCCTGTGGACTCAGGGAAAAGCGCCAGCGGTCTCCCGTCGTTTCAGATGACGCTTCAGGAAGGTGGCGAGCTCGCGGTAGGCGGCCTTCGATTCCGGTGTGCCGTGCAAGGCGATGTATTCGCCATGGGAGAGGCCTTCGAACACGTGCAGTTCGGCCGGCACGCCGGCATTGCGCAGGCGCCGGTGCGCACGTGCCGCGAGACTGAGAAAGAGGTCACGCGTGCCGGTGAACAGCAGAGTGGGGGGAAATCCCGAAAGATCGCCATACAGAGGGGAAAGAAGCGGATCCTTCAGCTCGCGGCCATCGGCATAGAGACGGGCGGCATTCTCCAGAATGCCCTTCCAGGTGACGAGCGTGCGGTCAATGCCCTCGTTGATGAAGAAGGAATCGCCGGTTTCCGTCAGGTCTGCCCGGGGCGTGCCGAGAAAAAGGGCAGCCGGCAGCGGCAGCCCCCGGCGCCGAAAGTGGATCACGGCCGCCATGGACAGGCCGGCACCGGCGGAGGTGCCGCCCATGGCGAGGGTTTCAGGATCATGTTCCTTGACCAGCGCCTGCCAGACGGCGGCGACATCTTCCAGCGCGGCAGGAAAGGGATGATCGGGCAGCATGCAATCGTCGATGCTGATGACGGGAATGCCGACCCGGGCGGCGATCATGATGGCCTCGGTCTGACCGGCGAGTCCAGCGTTGAGCACATAGGCGCCGCCATGGATGTGCACGAAAAAGTAATGGGGCTGTCTCAGGTAAGGCCGTTTTTCCGTAAGCCCATGATTGTCAAGGACGCCCCTTCGGGGCGTCGCTTTCAGCGATGTCATCCTTGACAATCATGGGCTTGCAGAAAGAATGGAAAAGAAGCGCCAATGGCG
>CAZNLW010000099.1:0-8716 GCA_964574205.1 uncultured Rhizobiaceae bacterium
GCCCTTGCCATCGCGATCCCAATGATCCTTCAGGCGCTTCACCGCCGTCTTCGCGGCAAAGGGGGGCAGCCAGGCCTCATGATGGATGCCCACGGCACCGTCCAGCACCTTGCGGGCAAGGCCGATGCGGTTGACACCATTGACCACGTTCGCAATCAGCGGGCGGGCGAAAAACTTGCCAAGCAGGTCCGTGCTGGTGAGCATGCGGTCGCGGAATTTCGCGCCCTGCTTCCGGTAACGCACGGCCTTGGCCTGCAGCATGAGGTGGGGAAAGTCGATGTTCCACGGATGCGGCGGGATGTAGGGACACTTGGTCATGAAGCAGAGGTCGCAGAGGTAGCATTCGTCCACGACCTTCCAGTAGTCTTCCTTCTTCACGCCGTCGATTTCCATGGTGGGCGATTCGTCTACCAGATCGAACAGCGTGGGAAAGGCGTTGCAGAGATTCACGCAGCGCCGGCAGCCATGGCAAAGATCGAAGACGCGCTCCATCTCCTTCATGAGCGCCTCTTCGTCATAGAAGGCCGGATCCTGCCATTTCAGCGGATGGCGCTCGGGCGCCTCGAGGCTGCCTTCCCTGGGCGGTGTCTTGCTCATGGTCTCTTCCCTCAAGTCCCTCAAAGAGTGGTCCCGCTCGTGGTGGCCCTGATTCGTTCGTTCCAGCGGCTTGTTCATGCAAAGGACCGGCCGTGCCCTCATGCCGGCGCCGGCATGTGATCCCCACCGCTGTCCGTGCTGCCCTGAATGCAGGCGGGTCAGACAGGCCAGCGAGCCGGCGCGCAAGAACCCGGCAGCCGTTCGTTCCCACCCGTTCCGGCAGGCCCCTCTGCCCGCCGGTCATGCTGCCCGGACCTGGGTGGAGAACAATCTGGCCGTCAGGGGCGGCGGACGGGAGACAGGCTCCCGTCCGCACGGCGTGCGCGTGATCGAATCACGATCCGTTGGCAAGCAGCTCGTCGAGCGCCTTCTGGAAGCGATTGGCATGCGAGCGCTCGGCCTTGGCGAGCGTCTCGAACCAGTCGGCGATCTCGTCGAAGCCCTCCTCGCGGGCCGTCTTGGCCATGCCCGGGTACATGTCGGTGTACTCGTGGGTCTCGCCCGCGATGGCGGACTTCAGGTTGTCCACGGTGTTGCCGATGGGCATGCCCGTGGCCGGATCTCCCACCTGCTCCAGATACTCGAGATGGCCATGGGCATGGCCCGTCTCGCCCTCGGCCGTGGAGCGAAAGACGGCGGCAATGTCGTTGTAGCCTTCAACGTCCGCCTGCTGGGCAAAGTAGAGATAGCGGCGGTTGGCCTGGCTCTCGCCGGCAAAGGCTTCCTTCAGCGCCTGCTCCGTCTTCGAACCCTTCAGTTCCATGGTTTCCTTCTCCCTTCTTTCCGTTGTCCGGATCACTCCAGAAAACCTGTGGCCATGCCCGCACGCAACAGGAGGCACGGCAGGTGACCCTCGTCACCCGGAGCTTTTATTAGAACAATTCTAACTTCATGTCCAGCCCCCTTGTGACGATTTCACAAACTCCAGCACTTCGGCCTTCATGCGCCTGGCCCGGCCGGATGCCTTCCGCGCTCTGCTCGCATTTCGCGTTGCCTGCAGGCAATCGGCGGGAGAACGCATCTTGTGTCAGCCAGTCAGGGGATGGGGAAGGAGGCGTCTGCCACCCCGCGAATGCGAAAGGAAAGGATGCCGATGGCCATGGCGGGACCCTGCCTGCCGTTCTCCGGAAGTGGACAATGGCAGATGGTGGTCACGGCCGGCACCGATCCATGCATCCCTCTGCCCGGCAGAGAGATGCAATCATGCCTGACAGATGTCGGGCCACCGGTCGTATCGGCCTTGCTCCTCAGTCGTCACCATTCCCTCGCAGCCAGGCCACGAGCTTCTCGAAGGCACGGGCGCGATGGCTCATGGCATGCTTCTGATCGGGTTCCATCTCGGCGAAGGTCATCTCATGCCCTTCCGGCACGAACACGGGATCGTAACCGAAGCCCTTCTCGCCCCGTGGCGGCCATACGAGGTGACCATGCACCTCGCCCTCGAAGACCCTGGCCTCGCCATCCGGCCAGGCCAGGGCCAGGGCACAGGTGAAATGGGCCTTGCGCTGTTCCGGCGTCACGGCGCCGGCCGCCTGCAGCTTCTCCTCGATCAGCCGCATGGCCATGTCGAAGTCCTTCTCCGGCCCGCCCCATCGCGCCGAATGAATGCCCGGCGCGCCATCGAGCGCATCCACGCACAGCCCCGAATCGTCGGCCAGCGCCGGCAGGCCCGAGGCCCTTGCTGCCGCCCGTGCCTTGATCAGCGCGTTCTCGGCGAAGGTGGCGCCGGTCTCCTCCGGTTCCGGCAGCCCCAGCGCACCGGCGGCGATCACGGAAAAGCCCAGCGGCGCCAGCAGCTCGCCGATCTCGCGCACCTTGCCCGGATTGTGCGAGGCAATGACGATGCGGCTGCCTGTCTCCGGCCGGATCATGTCTGCCCTCCCTGCATTGCGCCATGCGCGTGTCAGCCCGTCGTGTCCTCGCTATTGCCGGCCTTCTCAAGCGCCGCCTTCTGTGCCTCTACCAGCTCGGCCACGCCCGTGCGCGCCAGCGCCAGCATCTCCAGGAACTGCCGCTCGGAGAAAGGATGCTCCTCCGCCGTAGCCTGTATCTCCACCAGCCCGCCACTGCCGGTGATCACGAAGTTGGCATCCGTTTCGGCCTCCGAATCCTCGATGTATTCCAGATCGAGGATCACCTCGCCTCCCCAGATGCCGCAGGAAACCGCGGCCACGTGATCGCGGAGAGGATCACGCTCGATCATCCCGCGCGCCCGCATCCAGTCGATGCATTGCCTGAGCGCCACCCAGCCACCGGTGATGGCGGCACAGCGTGTGCCGCCATCGGCCTGCAGCACGTCGCAATCGATCACGATCTGGCGTTCGCCCAGGGCCTCCAGGTCCACCACCGACCTGAGGGAACGGCCGATCAGGCGCTGGATCTCCTGCGTGCGCCCGCTCTGCCCGCCACTTTTCGCCTCGCGCCGCATGCGTTCGCCTGTAGCCCGCGGCAGCATGCCATATTCCGCCGTCACCCAGCCGCGGCCCAGGCCCTTCATCCAGCCGGGCACCCCTTCCTCCAGCGAAGCCGTGCACAACACCTTCGTGTGACCGACGGTGATCAGGCACGACCCCTCCGCATGGCGCGAACAGCCAGGCTCGATGGTGACAGGCCGCATTTCGTCATGGCGGCGTCCGGACGGTCGGGCCATGATGCACTCCTCTCTTGCAGACCGCTCTCAGACCGCTCTCCGGTTCGGCCCCGAACAGGCGGGGCACGACCGTTCATTTCCGTGTCAGGTGCCATGGGCTATTGCATGCAGACAGGCAGGTCAACAGGCCTGCGACAGAGGCGCGCAAGGCGTTGATTCCCCATGCCCACGCGCCTATCTCCAGCAACGGCAAGGGAAGGGACCGCTCCCCACGTCCACGACGCCCTTCCATCGCGCCGGGCATACCCGGCCAGCGGACCGGCCGGCCGGAAGGCAAGGAGACACGAGGATGCGCACCGCGCTGGCGGCAGGATGCCATATTTTTTCCGGTTTCCTCCGCTAGGAGCGCCCGAGACCTGGGGGTCCGATCCGCAAGATGAGCAGAAAGATGCCGACTATCGCGCTTGTCGACGACGATCGCAACATCCTCACCTCCGTCTCCATGGCGCTGGAGGCCGAAGGATTCCGCACCCAGACCTACACGGACGGGGTCTCGGCCCTGGAGGGGCTGGAAAAGAATCCGCCGGACATCGCCATTCTCGACATCAAGATGCCGCGCATGGACGGCATGGAACTGTTGCGGCGCCTGCGCCAGAAGTCCAACCTGCCGGTGATCTTCCTCACCTCCAAGGACGACGAGATCGACGAGCTGTTCGGGCTGAAGATGGGCGCGGACGACTACATCCGCAAACCCTTCTCCCAGCGTCTGCTGGTGGAGCGGGTCAAGGCCGTGCTGCGCCGCGCCCAGTGGCGCCCCGAGAACGCCGAAGAAGAGGAAGGCAGCCGCGTGCTGGAGCGCGGCCGGCTGGTCATGGATCCGGACCGTCACTCCTGCACCTGGGACGGCAAGCCTGTCACCCTCACCGTCACCGAATTTCTCATCCTTCAGGCCCTGGCCCAGCGGCCGGGCGTGGTGAAGTCGCGCGATGCCCTCATGGATGCGGCCTATGACGATCAGGTCTACGTGGACGACCGCACCATCGACTCGCACATCAAGCGTCTGCGCAAGAAGTTCAAGGCGGTGGATCCGGAATTCTCCGCCATCGAGACGCTCTATGGTGTCGGCTACCGCTTCCGCGAGGAATGATGCCCCGGATCGCATCCGACAGCGCGTCGCCCCAGGCACTGGCAGCGGCCCGTGATGCCGCCCCGGTTGGTGTATGATGCAGGGCATGAATGTTCGGCCGGACATCGCGGAAGAGAAGCGCACGATCAAGCGTTCCCGGACAGTGACCCAGCCTGCGCCGGGCCAGGAGGTGGATTCCGCGCATGCCACGGACCATTCACAGCCGGCCATGGACGCTGCGCCTGCCGCCATACCGGCATCGACAACGGCATCGGCCATCACCCTCGACGAGGACGAGGTGCGCGGTCCCTTGCACTGGCTGACGCGCCTGAAGCCGCGTTCACTGCTGGCCCGCATCGTGCTCATCAACCTTGCCGGCCTCGTCATCCTGGTGGCCGGCATCCTCTATTTCAACCAGTCACGCGAAAGCCTCATCGATGCCCGTGTGCAGTCGCTCATGACCCAGGCGCGCATCATGGCCGCGGCCGTGGCCTCTTCCGCCAGCGTGGATACCGGCGAGATCACCCTCGATCCCGACCGGCTCATCGACCTCATGGACGATGCCCCGGACAACCTGGACGATCTTGCCCGCTACGACTTTCTCATTCGCCCCGAGCAGGCCGGCCCCGTGCTGCGCCGCCTGGTGAAGGGCACCAACACCATCGCCCGCATCTATGACCGCGAAGGCGTGCTCACGGTGGATACCCGCCACCTTTATGGTTATGGCGGCATCCTGCGACTCGAGCTGCCGCCCGTGGACAGCGAGAAGAACAACTGGTTCGCCAACCTCTGGCAACGGCTCTACAAGTGGCTCTTCACCTACGGCTATCCCTTGCAGAAGGAATACGGGCTGGAAAACGGCAAGGACTTTCCCGAGGTGGTGGCTGCCCTCAACGGCGCCTCCGTGTCGGTTGTGCGGGTCAACGAAAAGGGCGAGATCATCGTCACCGTGGCCGTGCCCATCCAGCGATACAAGATGGTGCTGGGGGCGCTCGTTCTTTCCACCCAGGGCGGCGAGATCGATGCCGTGCTGCGCAACGAGCGACGCATTCTTCTCTTTCTCTTCCTCGTGGCCGGCGTGGTGACACTGCTGCTTTCCTTCTCCCTGGCCAGCCAGATCGCCGAGCCCATCCGTCGCCTCGCCGCGGCGGCCGAAAAGGTGCGGCGCGGCGTGGACAACCGTGTGGAGATCCCGGACTTCTCCGATCGTGCGGACGAGATCGGCCATCTCTCCGGCGCCTTGCGCGACATGACCCGGGCCCTGTATGACCGCATCGACGCCATCGAGAGCTTCGCAGCCGACGTGGCCCACGAACTGAAGAATCCGCTCACCTCCCTGCGTTCGGCCGTGGAGACCCTGCGCCTGGCGAAAACCGAGGCGCAGCGCCAGCGGCTCGTGGACATCGTTACCCAGGACGTGAAACGGCTGGACCGGCTCATTTCCGACATTTCCGATGCCTCCCGGCTGGATGCCGAGCTGGCCCGTTCCCAGGCTCGTCCCGTGGACGTGCGCGAGGTGCTGGAAACCCTGGTGACTCTGGCCAACGAAACCGCCCGCGAGCATGACGCCCGGGTGGAGCTGGTGGTGCATCAGCCGGAAGGGCACAAGGGCGCCCATCCCTGGCTGGTGCTGGGTCATGACACGCGCCTGGCGCAGGTGGTGCAGAACCTGCTGGCCAATGCCCGGTCCTTTTCGCCGCCGGACAGCGTGGTGCGCGTCATCCTGCGCCGCCGCGGGCGCTGGGTGGAATTCGCCGTGGAAGACGAGGGGCCGGGCATTCGCGAGGAGAATCTGGAGAAGATCTTCCGCCGTTTCTACACCGACCGCCCGGCCGAATACTTCGGCCAGAATTCCGGCCTGGGGCTGGCCATTTCCCGCCAGATCGTGGAGGCCCATCAGGGCCGCATCTGGGCCGAAAACCGCTACGGCCCGGCGGATGCCTTCGGTGAGCGCAAGGTGCTGGGCGCACGGTTCGTGGTGCGCCTGCCGGCCGCCGATGCCCCGTCCCCCCGCCGCAGCGGCCGCTCCCGCACCGAATCGGCAGGCCGCGGCAGCGGCGAGAACGCCTCATGATCATGCCGCCATCAGAGATGTCCGCAGCCCCTTCCGTCACCGTCGAGGCTTCGGCCCACGCGGCGCCGGCATGGCAACCGGCCTCCCGCCGGCGGCGTGACGCCTGCATCTGCCTGCACGCCACGATGGTGCAGCTGGATGACCGTGGCGTGCTGATCACGGGACCATCCGGTGCGGGCAAGTCCACCCTGGCCCTGCGCCTGCTGGACGAGAGCGGCCGGGGGCTGGGCGCAACATCCCTCGATGCCCGGCTTGTGGCCGATGATCAGGTCATCGTCACACGCGACGGCCTGTTGCTCATGGCCCGTGCACCGGACGCCCTGAGAGGCCTGATGGAAGTGCGGGGTCTCGGCATCGTGCGCCTGCCCGAAATGGCCCCATGCGCCCCCGTGCATCTGGTGGTGCGCCTGCATGCCCATCTGTCGGCACTGGAACGCCTTCCCGTCATGGCCTACACCTCCATCCTGGGAATCGCCCGGCCGTTGCTGGCGCTCTCGCTCGAGGACTCAGCCGCTTCGGCCCGCCTGCGCGCGGCCCTTACTCATGCAGGACTGGTGACATGAGCGCTCGCTCCGCCAATTCGGATTTTCCTGCCCGCACGCAAGGCCGCCCGACCGGCACCGCACCGACAGGCTGTCGCAGGCGGTCCGTGCCGCTGATGCTGCTGGGCGGTCTGCTGGCGGGCCTGCTGCTGCCGTATTCCCTCGTGGTTGCCGAAACGGATCTGGAACGCATCCATCGCCAGCGCATGGAGGAGGTGCGCCGCCAGATGGAGGCGGCACGCGAGCGGAAGGCACGGCTTGCGCGCGAGCGAGCCGCTCTGCAGAGGGAACTGGCCGACCTCCGCGACCGCCTGCGCGAGGTGGCGGCCCGCCGCCAGAAGACGGAAAGCGAGATCGAGGCCCTGCAGGCCCGCATCCGCCGCCTCAACCGCGAAATTGCCACCTTGCGGAAAGAACTGGCCACCTCCCGACAGGGGCTGGCGCAACTGCTGGCCGCCCTGCAGCGCCTGCGCCGGGATCCGCCACCGCCTTTCGTGACCCGGCCCGACGATGCCCTGGCCGCCGTACGCGGGGCCATTCTGCTCTCCGCCGCGGTGCCGGCGCTGGATGCCCGCGCCCGGGATCTGGCCATGCGCATCACCCGTCTGCGCCAGCTGGAGGCCCGTCTTTCCGCTGCCCGCCTGGACATGACGCGCAGCCTGAAACACCTGGCCGAGGTGCGCCTGGAGATGGACGACCTGCTCGCCCGCAAGCGCGCGCTGGCCGAGCGGCTCGATGAACGCCTCAAGGTGCAGGCGGCCCGCATTCAGGCCCTCGCTCGCCGCGCCCGCACGCTGAACGAGCTCATCGCCGCCATTCGTCGCGAGGAACAGCGCCGGGCCGAAGAAGAGGCCCGGCGCAAGGCTGCCGAAGCTGCCCGCCAGCGGCAGGAGGCCGACACGCTCCCGCCGCCTGGGGCCGGTGCAGGATCCGGAAAGGCCGCTTCAGGGCCTTTCGCCCTGCGCCCGCCCGTGCCCTGGCCGCCCCGCCGCCGTTTCAGCACCCGGAAGGGGCGCCTGCCCTGGCCGGCCCAGGGGCGGCTGATCGCCGGCTTTGGCGAGACGCTACCCATCGGCGGTCGTTCGCGCGGCCTTTACCTTTCCACGTTACCCAGAGCCTCGGTTGTGGCGCCGGTGGACGTGCGAGTGCAGATGGCCGGACCCTTCCGCACCTATGGACAACTTTTAATTCTGGACGCCGGGGAGGGATACACTATACTTCTCGCTGGCCTGGCAAGGACTTCGGTCCGACAGGGACAGGTCATCCGGGCCGGCGAGCCCCTGGGCGAGATGGGCACTCGTCCCGCACCGGCCACGCTGACCGGCAAACGGATGGAAGAGAGCAGGCCCATCCTCTATATGGAACTGAGACACAAGGGGCGGCCGGTGGACATCGGCCGCTGGTGGCGTGGAGCCCGTCAGGAGGCACGCAGGAAATGAAGCTTTCCAGGCACCTGAGATCCCTTTCCTACATGGCGCTTGGCGCCCTCATGACCGTGGGCGTGTGGCAGGCCATGGAAGCTGCCCGCGCCGGCGAGGACAATCTCAAGGTCTATCGCCAGCTCGACCTGTTCGGCGACGTCTTCGACCGGGTGCGCAGCGACTATGTGGAAAAGCCCGACGAGGAAAAGCTCGTCGAGGCCGCCATCAACGGCATGCTGCAATCGCTGGATCCGCACTCCAGCTACCTCAACCCCAAGTCCTTCAAGGACATGCAGGTGCAGACCCGGGGCGAGTTCGGCGGTCTCGGCATCGAGGTGACCATGGAGAACGGCGTGGTCAAGGTGG
>CAZNLW010000100.1:0-8590 GCA_964574205.1 uncultured Rhizobiaceae bacterium
CTGAGCCAGCAGGACGCATTGTTTTTTCTGAAGAAAAGGTTTTCCAGCCTGCTCAGCAGGCTGGAAAACCTTTCTTCACGTTCGACTCACCATGTCACCATGAGTCACCATGACCGCGGCCCTTGCCGGCAATCATCCCTCTGCCATGTGTTTCCAGCCCCTCAGGGACCGGCGCGACGCTCCGCCTCGCTCAAGGGTTCGCCTTCGCCGAGAGTGGTCATGGGCCGCACACGGGCCTTTCGCGCCTCCAGGCGGTTCAGGGCCGCCAGGTAGGCCTTGGCAGAAGCCACCAGGGTATCGGGGTCGGCTGCACGTCCCGTGGCGGAGATGCCGGCCTCTTGGTCTTCCAGCCGCACGGACACCTCCGCCTGGGCATCCGTGCCTTCTGTAACCGCATGCACCTGATAGAGAGCCAGCTTGGCCGCATGCGGAAAGGCCTGCTTGATGGCGTTGAAGGTGGCATCCACCGGACCGTTGCCCGTGGCCTGCACGGTCTTGTGCTCGCCGTTGTCCTCGACCGTCAGTGTCGCTGTCTGTGGGCCCATGGTGCCGGCGATCACGGTCAGGGCCACCACCTTGCGCGCGTCCTGGGCAGTGGCGATGTTCTCGTCCACCAGGGCCTCGATGTCCTCGTCGTAGACGTGCTTCTTGCGGTCCGCCAGTTCCTTGAAACGCTGGAAGGCGTCCTCGAAGGCATTGTCCGAAAGCTGATAGCCCAGTTCCTCCAGCTTCTTGCGGAAGGCATGCCGGCCCGAATGCTTGCCCATGACCAGCGAGGTCTTGCCGGCGCCCACGTCCTCCGGGCGCATGATCTCGTAGGTCTGGGTATGCTTGAGCATGCCGTCCTGATGGATGCCGGACTCGTGAGCAAAGGCGTTTCGGCCCACGATGGCCTTGTTGTATTGCACCGGAAAGCCCGTGACCGCGGAGACCAGGCGCGAGGCACGCGTGAGCATGGTGGTGTCAATCCCGGTGGCAAAGGGATAGACGTCATTGCGCACGCGCATGGCCATGACGATCTCTTCCAGGGCCGCGTTGCCCGCACGCTCGCCAATGCCGTTGATGGTGCACTCCACCTGCCGCGCCCCCGCCTTCACCCCGGCCAGGGAATTGGCCACGGCCAGGCCCAGATCGTTGTGGCAATGGGTGGAGAAGATCACCTTATCGGCGCCCGGCACGCGCTCGATCAGCATGGCGATGAGGGCGGCAAACTCCTCCGGTGTGGCATAGCCCACCGTATCGGGAATGTTGATGGTGGTGGCTCCCGCCTTGATGGCCGTCTCCACGCACCTGCACAGGAAATCCGGTTCGGTGCGGGTGGCGTCTTCTGCCGACCATTCCACGTCATCCACCCGATCACGGGCGTGGGAGACGGACATGCGGATGAGCTCCAGCACCTCCTCCGGGCTCTTCTGGAGCTTGTATTTCATGTGCACCGGCGAGGTGGAGATGAAGGTGTGGATGCGCGGCCGCTCGCAATGACGCACGGCTTCCGCCGCCGCATCGATATCCTTGACGTTGGCCCGCGACAGGCCCGCCACGCCGGCACGCTTCACCAGCCTGGCGATCTCCGAGACGGCCTCGAAATCGCCGGGGCTGGCGATGGGAAAGCCGGCCTCGATGACATCCACACCCATCTCGTCCAGCAGTTCGGCCACCTGGAGCTTCTCTTCCAGCGTCATGGTGGCGCCGGGCGACTGCTCGCCATCGCGCAGGGTGGTGTCGAAGATGATGACGCGATTGCCGGCATTGTCCGTGTTGTCGGCCGGGGACATGGTGTCGGTGCTCATGGTCCTGCTTCTCCTGATCCCTGTGGCTGATACCTTCGGCAACCCGGCGCATGGGCCACGCCCTGCCGCCCTTGGGTCGCACGGGTTGCACTCGACCTTGCGGGTTGTGCGGATTGTCCCCTGATTGCCTGCCGAGCCCCACGTGCAGGGCCGGCCCCCGGCAATCAGGGGCTGGTAAGGAGCAGGCCGTCCAGGAGAAGCCGCGCACGCCGGCACGCCATGGACAGGGCCATGGCCGTGGTCTGATCGATGCTGTCGCTCCAGTTGCGCATGGGCAGCCGGTCTTTCCTGTGATTCGGTTCGAACATCCGCGGCAGCTTCCAGGCACCCGTCTGCCGACAGCCGTGTCGGGTGTCCGAACCTGCCGGTCGATTGCGAATGACTTGCCGTGATATGCCTTGAAATGATTCCAAAGTAAAGAGGAAACCGTGACAGGGCCGTCAAGATTTCGACACAGGGACGGGATGACAGGCCGTTGCCGGCGTTTGGGAGAGCACAGCCGGTTTCTCTCTCTACCCACGGGGGATATGCCAAAATCATTTCCCGAAATTTGACCCGTTGCGCCACAATCATGCCGCGCAATCGCCGAAAGCCGATGCCACCTTCGCTCGCGTCACACGGCAGCGGGCCTCAGGGCCCGGGCCGGAAGTGAGAGAGCAGGACCGAGGCCGGGTGGGGCAGTCTTTTGCGGGGCATGGTCCTCGTCCACCTGGCCGCAACAGAGGGAGTGAACAGTCATGAAGACGGTTTCGAAGATCCTTGCTGCTGCGGGCATCGTGTCGCTGATGGCCATGCCGGCCATGGCTGGCGAAGGGACCGACTGCAAGGCCATGCTCGACCAGGTGAACGCGGCCATGGAAAAGGCGGCTCTCGATGATGCGGCCAAGAAGGCGGTCGAGGACATCAAGACGAAGGCCGAGGAATCCCTGAAGGCCGGGGACGAGGCCGGCTGCAAGACCATGGCCACCGAGGCGCTGAAGGCCCTCGGCGTGCAGCAGTAAGCTGACAGCATCCCCTCCGACGGGAGACCTCCCCGGGGCGGTGCCGGTCCGTGCGGCCGGGCCGCCCTCTTGTCTTGTCGGCAGGGCTTTCAGCGCAAGGATTGGCTCGGGGTGACCGGCTTCTGTTTGGCGGTGACCGCATCAGTCGGTATCGCCATGTCGGGGAGCCAGGCGGCGGCCATAGCGCCAGGCCGGGATGCCGGCAGCCAGGTAGATGCCCAGCATGGCCAAGAGGGTCTCCGGCTCGTTGCGCACGAGATGCACAACAAGCAGCAGCACGGTGGTGCCCATCAGCCCGATACCGGCCAGCACGGCCCAGGGGGTGGCCTGCGTCCTGTCGCGCAGGCGCCAGTTGGCCACGGAAACGCCGATGGAAACCAGCAGGAAAGTCATGGAGGAAAAGGAGGCGATCACCTTCAACCCCCCCGCAAGGGTGAAGAGGCCGCCCAGGGCAATGAGCACGATGGTGGCCACCCAGGGCACGTTGTCCAGGTTGCGGGCGGCCAGCACGGACGGCATGCGGCGTTCGCGCGCCATTTCCGCCATCAGCCGGGCCGCACCGAAAACCGTGGCATTGATGGCGGAAGAAGTGGCCAGCAATGCCGCCACGCCGACGAGCAGCACACCCGCTTCACCCAGCACGGGGCGGGCCGCCTCGGCCAGGGCATATTCCTCCGCGGCAATGATGCGCTGCTGCGGCAGGTTACCAATGGCCACCACCGCCAGCAGGATGTAGATCACGGAGGTGATGACAATGGCCCCGTAGATGCCGCGGGGGATGTTGCGCTCCGGCTTCTCCGTTTCCGTGACGGCATTGGTGATGAGCTGAAAGCCCTCGAAGGCCACGAAGATGAGCGCTCCGGCCATGAAGATGGAGGCGAACCCCTTGTCGAACAGCGGCATCATGTTCCGTGTTTCGATGGTGTGCAGGCCGGCCACGGCAAAGACGCCAAGGATGATGATCTTGGCATAGACCACCAGGTCCTCCGTGCGGCCCGTGGTGCGTGCCCCGCGCAGATTCACGAGAAGAAAGAACACCAGCACGGCCAGGGAAAGCGCCATGCGGATCAACGGGCTGTGCGACTGACCCAGCATGTCTGCCCCGTAGGCGCCGAAGGTGAAGGCATAAAGCGCCAGCGTGCCCACATAGCCGATGGTGACCGTCCAGCCCACGAGGGTGGAGATCTCCGGCCTGTGTGGAAAGGCACGGGCCATGTAGACATAGGAGGCACCGTCATTGCGAAAGGTGAGGGCCAGGCGGATGTAGGAATAGCCGGCGAAGAGGGCGACCATGGCGCCGATGAGAAAGGCGAGGGGCGCGGCGTGGCCCGTGATGGAGACGGCCAGACCCAGCATGGAGAAGATGCCGCCGCCGATCATGCCGCCCACACCGATGGCGATGAGCTCGAGAAGGCCCAGGGGCCCCTTTCGGCGATGCAGGGGCCGCCCCGTTCCGCCGTCCGGATTCACGGCATGCCGGTCAGCCATGATCGCCTCCCTGTCCCTGCTCCCGTCGACGGGTTCCGTCATGTATCGGTCTCCTTGCAAGGTGGGCATGCCCAAGACCCATGACAAGCCGCAACATGGCAAGCCGAAAAAGGAAACGGTCCGGAACAAGGGTTCCGGACCCCCTCGGCTTGTTCGCCCTGCCAATGCCATATGTCCAGGGGCCTCAGCCCTTGGCCGTGACCAGCTTTCTGGTCTTTTCCAGCATGGGGCCCACCTCCTCGGGCTTGCGGCCGAGGATGCGGCAGACCTGCTCCAGGTCGAAATCCAGCCGGAAGTAGAGCATTGCGGCACGGCGTTCCACCGGCTCCAGGGCCTGCGGTTCCTGTTCACAGAAGGTGACGATCTGCTCCGGGGGCAGCGCGTCGGAGGGCAGGACGTCCTCCCATTTCAGGGCCTCGTCCGGCTGATACCACTCGTAGAATTCCTCGTCGTCGTCATAGTCGGGATCCAGCACCAGCGGGTCGTCCGGCACCTTTTCGTCCGTGGACAGGGTCTCGTGCGCCTGAATGGCGCGGCGGCGCGCGGCGATCTCGTCTGCGGCCTCGAACAGCATGGCGTAGAGCCAGCCGCGCGGCTTCATGCCCTTGGGCTTTTTTTCACGATGGTCCCAGGCATGGATCATGGCCTCGCCGACGAGCTCTTCCGGGGTGATGAAGCGGGGCGGGAAGTCGCCGATGCTCTCGTAGTAGGCGATCTCGTGGCGGGCTGCCTCCAGCAGCCCCGCCATTTCCTGTTCCACCAGGCGGTCGAAGGCCTCCTTGTCCCCAGCCACGATCCTCTCCCACAGGTCCTTCTCGTCCATCTCTCCCGCTCCCTGAAGCGTTGTCTGCGTGTCTGCCGCGCCCGATGGAGGCCGTCCGCCGCTGCGGGCGCCGGGATGATCTCCCACCCGCTTATCTGGGCGACCGCTCGGCCGCTTTCAATGGCCGAAGTCTTCGATCGATCCATTCTGACGGCCGTCTCTCTCCAGCCGGGCCTGGCGCCCGGTCTTTGCCGCCTGGATCTTGCGTTCGGCGTTGTCGTGATGGTGCTTCTCCGCCGCATGGGTAAGGAAAAGCGCCAGACCGATGAGCGCAATGCCGCCGGCGAAATGGAGCATGTCCATGGGCGAATGGAACTTCATGTTGATGGCATGATCGAAGAACTTCACCACCAGAATCATGAGAATGACCTTGGCCAGGCGGTTCTTCAGATCGTCCAGATTCCGGATGGAGAGAATGCGCGAGGAGGCGCTTTCGTCCGCCTGGTCTATGCGCGAGATGAAGAGCTCGTAAAGGCCCAGCGAGAAGATGAGCAGCACCGTGGCCAGCAGATAGCCGTCGATCACCTGCACGATGTGCTTGATGGTCTGGTCATGCAGGATGGCCCGTTCCGATTCCGCCAGCTCGGAATACCTGCCAAGGTGGGCCAGCATGTAGATGACATCCACGGTGGCGATGTAGAACACGGCAAAGGCCACGGCCAGCGAGGCCACCACGGCAACCACGACCATGAGGCGGGCGTTCCACAGAAGCCCTTCGAAAATCCGCTCGATCCTTTTCAGCATGTCGCTCGTTTCCCCCTGCAGGCAGGGCCTGTGGCGATCCCGGCCGTCCCCCCGACATCGCCTCGCGGACTGGCAAGGACCGGCCCGTCAACAGGGAACGGCCTTGCATGGACCCTGCCGATCGGCCGAATGCCTTCAAAGGTAGGCGGCTGGACGCGGCAGGCAAGGGGATGCGTCAACGTGTGCCCACGGACTGCGGACAGGATTTCCCGCCGCGCATGTGAGGAAGAGAAGGCTGGGAACGTGCAGGCGGGCAGATGGCACGCTTCCCTTTTCTCATCCGCAACAGGCAAGGGCCCATGCCTGCAGGACGAGGATCAGTAGAAGCGCCAGCCGGGGCGCGGCGGGGCCATGTCACGCTGCTGGTTGCGATAGATGTAGTCCTCGAAATCGGAGCGCTGTTTCTTGCTCACGTAGATCTCCGATTCGAGCAGGTCCGCTTCGGTGATGATCCTGTAGCGGGGCGAGTTGACGGGGGGTAGCCGGGTATCGCCGGGGCGGTAGGTGAAACCCTGAGGCACGAATCGCTCATCCGCCTGTGCCGCCACGATCGGCAACAGCAGGGTGATGGCCACAAGGGCGGCCCCCAGCCTGGTCAGCAACCTCTTCATCGTTTCCACTCCCCGCTTGCTGGCAGTCACGGTCGGAACACCCTCGGTTGTCTGTCCCCATCCGCGACCCTCAACCATTACTGACAGTCTTCACCTCCGATCGTCAAGGGAAAATGCCTAAATCCGGGTTAACCTCGGCCATCGATCGGCAGCCGGGCCCTTTCAGCCAGAGACGGCATCGCCAGCGGCTGCAAGGCAGCGGACGGGTCCCTGCAGGTTCGAGGCGACGGGTGATCATGACAGAATCCCCGGCCCTGTCTTTCGCCTTGGGCTCATGTCCTATTGTCTTTTCAGCTTGCCGGCGGGCATGCTGAAGACAGTCTTCCGAAATTGCAGCCTGACCGGGAAAGAGAGATCATGATCGGCAAGCTCAATCACGTGGCCATCGCCGTGCCCGACCTCGAGGCTGCCACCCGCCTGTGGCGGGAGGTGCTGGGCGCTCGGGTATCCGATCCCGTGGACCAACCGGAGCATGGCGTGCGGGTCGTTTTTGTTCATCTGCCCAATACCAAGATCGAACTGCTGGAGCCTCTGGGCGAGGATTCGCCCATTGCCAATTTCCTGAAACGCCATCCTGCCGGCGGCATCCACCACATCTGTCTGGAAGTGGAGGACATCATGACGGCCCGTGATCGCATCGCCGAAGGTGGCGTGCGCATTCTCGGAGACGGCGAGCCCAGGATTGGCGCCCACGGTCTGCCTGTCCTTTTCCTGCACCCCAAGGATCTCTGTGGCACCCTCGTGGAGATCGAGGAAACCGCCCGGAAATGAAGGGGCAGGAACGGCGAGAAAGGAGGCCATCATCAGGCAGGCCCTGCAGTCAGGCGACTGTATCAGTGTGGCGGCATCAATGTGGCCGCATCGCAGGCGGGAACATGCCGCTTCCCTCACGTCTGCCCCAGCAGGCCGTCAATCACGCGTCTGGCCTCCTCGTCGTTCCATTGACGTGATCCATAGACCACGTAACGCGCCAGCCCCTTGCGGTCCAGGATCACGGTCATGGGATAGCGGGTCACGCCCCAGCGGTGCGCCACCGCGTTGCGCCGGTCCATGAGGATGGGAAAACTGATGTCCGCCTTGCGCACGAAAGCACGGGCCTTTTCCGTGCGCCCACCCACATGCACGCCGAGAACCATCAGCTGGTCATGGGGATGGGCCTGCCACAGCCACTGCAGTTCCTGCAGCTCGCGCTTGCAGGAGGGGCACCACCAGATCCAGAAGTTCACCACCACCACGCGGCCGAGAAAGGCCTTCAGGTCCACCATGTTGCCATCGAGATCCGGCAGTTTGAGCAGCGGCACGGGCAGGGCCTCGGGCAGCGCGATGAATTCGCCCGCCGCCCATGCCGGCCGTGCAAGCAGTCCGTCGATGGAGAACGCGCCCATCCCGGCCGCGGCCAGGCCGGTCAGCGTGCGCAGGATGTCGCGGCGCGACGGCTGACGCGCCGGCGTATCCCGTCCGGTTCGCACATGCCGCATCCTTCCACTCCCCCGTTGATGCCGTCTCCTCCCCGGTGTCGGTCGTCCATTTCCCTTTTCGCGTTTCGTGGTGGGGCAATCGCACCAATGGCGAGCATCCCCCCTTGCCGAACGATGCCCGGCTCCCGCGTGATTCGGCCTCCCTCATGCTAGCGGCATGCGCGAGATCCCGCCAGACGCAACCGGCGCGACAGGGGCCCGGGAGCGGGTGCGTTCATGCCGCCATTCACCACGGATGGCCCTCATGAATGATCTTTCAGCCAGCGTGCCACGCGGGGCGCGAAGTAGGTGAGAATGCCGTCTGCCCCGGCCCGCCTGAAGGCCAGCAGGCTCTCCATGACGACCTTCTCCTCGTCCAGCCAGCCATTCTGCGCGGCGGCCATGATCATGGCATACTCGCCCGAGACCTGATAGGCGAAGACAGGCACGGGGTATGTATCCTTCAGCCGCCGCACGATGTCCAGATAGGGCAGCCCCGGCTTCACCATGATGGAATCGGCACCCTCGGCGATATCCAGCGCCGCCTCGCGCAGGGCCTCGTCGGTATTGGCCGGATCCATCTGGTAGGTGCGCTTGTCGCCCTTCAGCCGCGCGCCGGAACCCACCGCGTCGCGGAACGGGCCGTAGAAGGCGGAGGCATACTTGGCAGTGTAGG
>CAZNLW010000101.1:0-8365 GCA_964574205.1 uncultured Rhizobiaceae bacterium
CGCATGTCCGGAGCGAACACTGGCGCCGCCAGGAACAGAGGAAGGGAGACGACCCCGGCACGAGACAGGGGCATCAGGCCAGGGCCCGGGCTGCCTCCAGAACCTCCCGCGCATGGCCCTTCACCTTCACCTTGCGCCAGGCCCGGGCGATGCGGCCCTCGCGATCGACGAGGAAGGTGGAGCGTTCCACGCCCATGTACTTGCGACCATACATGGATTTTTCCTTCCACACGTCATAGGCCTCGATAGCCCGACGGTCGGGATCGGCAGCGAGGATGACCTCGAGATCGTGCTTGGCGCGGAAATTGGCGTGCTTGCGCACGGTGTCCGGCGAGATGCCGATGACCACCGTGTCCACCTTCTCGAACTCGGGCAGCAGTTCGGAGAAGTCCCTGGCCTCCTGCGTGCAGCCGCTGGTGTTGTCCTTCGGATAGAAATAGACCACCACCTTGCGCCCGCGGAAATCGGAAAGGCGGATGGTGCCGTGGGTATCGGTCTCCAGCTCGAAGTCCGGGGCGAGATCGCCCACATCCGGCGCGCTCATGGGTGTATCCTCTTATCGTCCCGTGCATTCCCGTTGCCTGTGCAGCCCCGAAGGCCCGCGTAGTGGCCTTGCATCCATATTGTGGCCCAGATGATCGCGCAGCAAGAAGCGGAAATTCCGGCTTGTGGAGAATCGGGAACGATCCGGACCGTCTCGTCCTCTTCATGCGCGTTCCGGACCGGCCGGTATTCCATCGGGCGAGCTTGCGGCCCGGTCACGAGCGGGGTAGGCAAGAGGCGAAAGCTCCAGTCTGCGAGATCTCTCTGGCGGAGGGTGTGGAAACGGTGACGCGGCGGCTGGGCAGGATCCTGCTTGGGCTCGGCATCATCCTGCTGGCCGTCGGGCTCGCGGGCGGGCTGGGGCTGTGGTGGCGGCTGGCCTCGGGACCCATTTCGCTCGCCTTCCTGAAAGACCGTGCCGAAGGGGTGATCAACGACACCATCGCGGCCAGCGGCTTCGTCCTGAAGACAGACGACATCATCCTGGAGCTGGACGAGGAGAGCCGCATTCCCCTCGTGCGGCTTTCCGGCGTGCGCTTCGTCGATGGTGAAGGGCGGGTGCTGGTGCATGCGCCGCGCGGCGTGGTGGGGCTTGATGGCCGCGCCATCCTTCGCGGAGAGATGCGGGTGCGGCGCATCGAGCTCATCGGACCCCGGATCACGGTGCGGCGGCGGAAAGACGGCGAGCTGGAAGTCGGCTTCCGCCCCACCAGCCGCCCGGACCGGCAGTTGCCGGCCGGAGCGGCGCCGGCGCGGCGGCGCGGTGGCGGCGCGGCCGGGCGGGCGTCCGTTTCCACTGCCAAGGAAGACATGCGGGGCGAAAGCCTGGCCGGGAAGCTGGAAGAGCTGGCGCTGGCGGATGTCTTCCGTTTCATCGACGAGCAGATCTTCTCCGTGCGTCCTGGCGCGGAGGCCCTGGCGAGTCTCGAGGTGATCCACATCGCCAGGGCCAGCATTTCCTATTACGACGCGATCAACGACATTCTGCTGTATGCGCCGCGGGCGGACCTCGTGTTCCAGCGCGTGCCATTCGGCCATGTGCTGTATGCCAAGGCCGGCATTTCCAGTGGCGGCAGGCCCTGGCGCGTGGAGCTGACGGCGACTTTCCGGCGCAAGGCCAGAACCTACACGGTGGCCGCCAGGGTCCACGACGTGGTGGTGGCCGATGTGGCCCGCAATGTCTTTGCGCTCACCCAGCTTGCGCAGATGAAGCTTCCGCTTTCGGGGCATGTGGAGGCCAATTTCACCCATGACGGCCAGCTGCTGAAGGCCTCGGCGGAGCTCTCGGTGGGGCAGGGCGAGGTGAACTTCCCCGGCTATATTGCCCGGCCGGTCCGCATTCGCGAGGGACTCATCCGGCTGGACTACCTGCCGAGAACGGGGGTCTTCGTGCTGCATCCCTCGCTTGTGTTCATCAACGGCGGGGCGACGGAGATCTCGGGCCGCTTCCGGCCTCGCATCGTGGACGGACGGCTCGCGGCCGTGGACGTGCAGCTGGAGCTGGGGCGGGGGGACGTCAAGGCGCCGGCACGCAAGGGGGAACTCGTCATCGACCATCTGAAGATGGATGGCGAGATGCGCCTGGATGCCGCCGCGTTCGTGGTGCGCGACATGATCCTGGCGGCCGGTGGCGGGGTGATCCGCATGCGTGGCCGGTTTGTCGGCGAGAAGGAGGGCGTGGGCATCTACGTGGCGGGGCGCGGACGCGACATTCCGGCGCGGGTGGTCAAGAAGCTGTGGCCACCGGTGCTGGCGCCCGGGGCGCGGCAGTGGCTGCGCGAACACCTGATCAGGGGGCGCATTCCGGAGGGGACCTTCCAGCTGGCCCTGCCGGCAAAGGCAATCATGGCGGCCATCGAGCGCGACGAGCCGGTGCCGGATTCCATGGTGCATGTCGCCTTCTCCGTGGCAGATGTCTCGTTCACCTATGTGCGGGGACTGCCCCCGGTGCAGGAAACGGCAGGCCAGGCGCTGATGACCGGCAATCACTTCACGCTGGAGCTGAACCGGGGATATTCGCTGCTGCCGTCGGGGCGGCGCCTGCAGCTGGAGCGCGGCCTGATGCAGGTGCGGGATCTGGCGCGCAAGGTCTCGCCGGCGGTGATCGAATTGCGGGTGGCGGGCGACGTGACGGGGCTGGCGGAACTTCTGGACATGGAGCCGCTGCAGCTGCTGAGAAAGGCCGGCTTTGCCCGCGAGCGCATGGGGGGGCAGGCGGTTGTGGACATGACGTTCCGCCTGCCGCTGTCGCGGGAGGTCACGGCCGGGGAGATCCGTGTTTCCGCCAGCGCCACGGTGAAGAAGGCGAAGCTGGTGGGCCTGCCCGGCGGTTTCGACCTCACGGACGGGGATCTGAATCTCCTCCTGCGCGACGGGCGGCTGACGGTGGCGGGCAGGGCACGGCTCAACGATCTGCCGGCACGACTGAAATGGTCACGCGCCTTCGATCGGCCGGAAAGTGCCATCGAGCTCTCCATGACTCTGGACGATGCCGCGCGGCGAAAGCTGGGATTCGACCTGGCGCCGTGGCTGACAGGGACCATGCCCATGCGCATCACCGCGCAGGAAAGAGGCGGGCGTGTGGATGCCGCGGATGTCCGGATCGACCTTTCCCGCGTGCGCATGCGCATCGACGCCATCGGCTGGCACCGGTCGCCGGTGAAGGGCACTCGCGGGCGGTTGAAGCTCGATTTCGGAAAAAAAGGACTCATCCGCATCCCCTCCCTTCGGATCACGGGGCCGGGGCTGAACGTGCGCGGGCGCATGGTGCTGAAGGAGGGGGGCGGGCTGATCGAGGCCACCTTTCCCCGTTTCGAGCTGGATTCCGCCAACCGGCTGGCCCTGGGGCTGGTGATGCGCAATGGCGTGCTGGAAGTGGCGGCCGCGGGCCAGTCGTTCGACGCGCGGCCGCTGATTGCACGGCTGCTGGGTGGTGGCGACAGCAATGGCGGTGGCGGGGGCCCGGGGCATTCCGGCCCGGCGGCCGGCCGGACACCGCCGGTGCGGGTGAAGGTGAACATCGGCGGGGTGCTCGCCGCACGGGGCGAGCAGGTGTTCAACGTGAAAGGGCTGGTGGAGCAGCGGCAGGGGCTGGTCACAAGGCTGTCCCTGACGGGACTGCTCTCCTCGCGGCGGCCGGTCAGCATCGACCTGGCGCCGGCGGCTGGCAGCCTGCGGCGGTTGCGCATCGTGGCCGATGATGCCGGGGCCGTGTTGCGGGCGGCCGGGCTCTATTCCAGGATCTTCGGGGGGCGCATGGAGTTCTCCGCCCTGTTGCGGCGGGATGGCACGGTGCAGCGGGGGCTTCTTGTGATCCGGCGCTTCGAGGTGCGCAACGAGGGCCGGCTGGCGGAGATCGCGCGTCGCGATCGGCGCCGGCGCGGGCCGCGGCGCGGCATGCGCTTCCGGAAGCTGGTGCTGCCGTTTTCCACCGATGCGCGATTCGTGCGCATCGGCAATGCGCTGGTCAAGGGCGACGAACTGGGGGCCACCGCCAATGGCATCATCCGCAAGCAGGATCTGGCCATGGACATCGGTGGCACCATCATTCCCGTCTATGCCCTGAATGCCGCCATCGGCAAGGTGCCCATCATCGGCCAGCTGCTCACGGGCGGCGGAGGACAGGGCGTGTTTGCGCTCACCTTCGCGCTGAAGGGCACGATGCGCAATCCGAAGTTCATCGTGAACCCGGCCTCGGCGCTGGCGCCGGGCATCCTGCGCCAGTTCTTCCAGATGGGCGGCCACAAGGTCAATCCGGACGGCACGCCCAGGACACCCCCGCGTCCGGCCCGGGGGCCGACCAAGCTTCAAAACATCCGTTAGGCGGCCCGGTGCGGCACCAATCCTGAGCGGGCCGCACATTGAAAGGCCCGGCAAATGGCCGGGCCTTCGCATGTTCCCGTGTCCGCCCCCCGCTGTGGGGGGCGTGTTCCCTCAGGGCTGTCCCTCGGGTTCGATGAGCCCCATCTCCACCATGCGGCGGCCGAGGTAGTCGTCGCAGACGGCGATGAGTTCGTCCACCTTGCCCTCGAAGAAGTGATTGGCCCCCGGTATCACCTTGTGCTCGATGACGATGCCCTTCTGCGTCTTGAGCTTCTTCACCAGGTTCTCCACCACCTCGGGCGGTGTGACCTTGTCCTCGGCGCCATTGACGAAAAGGCCGGAGGTGGGACACGGCGCAAGGAAGGAGAAATCGTAATGCCTGGCCAGCGGGGCGATGGTGATGAATCCCTGCACCTCCGGGCGGCGCATGAGCAGCTGCATGGAGATCCACGCGCCGAAGGAGACGCCGGCCAGCCAGCAACTGCGGGCCTCCCTGGTGACGAGCTGCATCCAGTCCAGCGCCGCCGCCGCATCGGCCAGCTCGCCGGCGCCGTTGTCGAACAGGCCCTGGGAGCGGCCAACACCCCGGAAATTGAAGCGCAGAACAGAAAATCCGCGTCGTGCGAACATGTAATAGAGCGCATGCACGACCGGATTGTTCATGGTCCCGCCGAATTGCGGATGCGGATGCATGATCAGCGCAATGGGCGCGTGGGGATCCTCCGCCTGGTGAAAACGGCCCTCGATGCGGCCGGCCGGCCCGTTGAAGATGACCTCTGGCATGGTTTCTCCTGCGTCGTTGTATCCGCCTTGTCGTGACCGGATTCCGGCGGTTTTCAGAAGTCCACAGAAGTTTCCGGAAACTCTGGCCCTTCAGGAATCTAGGCTCCCTGCCCACAAGGACAAGGGCAGGTGCCGTGCAGCGGATCCGGTGCTCCCCGCGGGAGCCCCCGTGATGCCGTTTTTCGCAGACCGGCAGGGTGGCGGACGGGGGGCGTCATGGAAATAGTTGACTGTGCTAGTCAGGTATTTTATACCGGTTCCTGAAGGGACGCAAGAAAAGGCCGAAACGTCATCCGACAAGGCACATTACACACTGTCCGGTCCGGGGGCAAGGCCGGCCGGAGGTGGCCTTGCGCGGGAACGGGGAGGAGGCCTGTCTCTCGTCATCGGGTGCGGCGGCACCTGCGGAAACACGGAAGGGCACGCCGACAGGGTGGCCACGCGGCCGGGAAGGAGGGTGCAAATGAAGCTCTCAACGAAAGGGCGCTATGCGGTCATGGCGATGGCCGACATCGCCCGCCGCAAGACCGACAAGCCCGTATCCCTCGCCGAGATTGCCGCCAGCCAGAACATTTCCCAGGAGTACCTGGAGCAGCTGTTCTCCAAGCTGAGGCGTGCGGGGCTGGTGACATCCGTGCGCGGGCCGGGGGGCGCCTACCGACTGGCGCGGGACCCGGACGAGATCTTCATCAGCGAGATCATCTTTGCCGCGGACGAGCCCTTTGCCGTGACCCGCTGTCCGGATGGCGATGCCGTGCAGGGCTGCCAGAACGGCGAGGCCTGCATCACGCATGAACTGTGGTCGTCGCTGAGGCGGCAGATCTGGGGGTTCCTCTCCTCGGTGACACTGGGCGACGTGGTGGAGAAGCGCAACCTCGCCCTGGCAGCGGAGGTGCGACGAAGCACCCGTCTGCCGCCGCGGCAGGTGGCACGAGGATGATGCCGCTCGGTTGGCAGGGCGGTGCTTGCCAGTCATTTTCACGAGGCGGAACGGGACAGAGTTGAATGAACAGGATGCGCGCATACCTCGACTGGAACGCCACGGCCCCACTGTCGGAGGCCGCTCTGGCCGCCATGCGCGCAGTGTGGGCAGAAGGGCCGCTCAACCCGTCTGCAAGGCATGGCGCCGGGCAGCGGGCGCGGGCCATCGTCGAGGATGCGCGGCGGCGGATGGCGCGCCTTCTCGGCTGCCGGGCGGAAGAGATCGTCTTCACCTCCGGGGGCACGGAGGCGCTGAACCTGGCGGTGGCTGGCGCGCCGGTGGCGCGGCATGTGGTCTCCTTCATGGAGCATCCGGCGGTGATGCGTCCGGCCAAGGCCTCCGGAAAACCGGTGGCGCTGCTGGAGGTGGACGGGCAGGGGCTTGTCGATCTTGCGGCGCTGGAGCGGCATCTGGCGGCTGGCGAAGGGCGGGCGCTCGTGAGCGTGATGCTGGCGAGCAACGAGACCGGTGTCATCGAGCCGGTGCGGGACGTGGTGCGCATCGCGCGGGCGCATGGCGCGCTGGTGTTGTGCGATGCCGTGCAGGCCGCCGGCAAGATGATCGTGGACTTCGCCGATCTTGGCGTGGACATGCTGGCGCTCTCCGCCCACAAGTTCGGCGGGCCGCAGGGAGCAGGCCTGCTGGTGGTGCGCGAGGGGCTGGCGCTCGCGCCGCTCGTCCTGGGGGGCGGGCAGGAGCGCAACCGGCGCTCCGGCACGGAAAACGTGGCGGCCATTGCCGGCATGGCCGCGGCGCTTGAAACGGCGCTTGAGGATCTGGAGCAAAAGACGAGTCGGCTGAATCGCTTGCGGACTCTTCTCGAGACGGAGCTTCAGGTGCTCTCGCCGGACGTGGTCATCTTTTCCGCGGCGGCGCCGCGGCTGGCGAACACGGTGTTCTTTGCCCATCCCCGGGTGGCGGCAGACGTGGCCCTGATGCATCTGGACCTGGATGGGGTGGCGGTGTCTGCCGGTTCTGCCTGTCATGCGGGCAAGGGCGAGGTGTCGCGGGCGCTGGTGGCGATGGGTGTGCCGCGCGCGCTGGCGAGGCATGCGCTGAGGATCTCCATGGGGCCGGCGACCACGGAGGAGGAAGTGCGGCTGTTTCTCGAAAGCTGGCAGCGGCTGCTTGAACGGGTGGCCCAGGCGGCGGCCTGAGGGCCGTTTGCACCGGACAGGCGCTCCCTGCCTGGCGGTGCGGGGGTGGTGCAGGAGGGAAAGTTGCCCTGGCCCGCGCCTGCCCCCAACAAGGCGGCGCGAGCAGGCCGGAATACGGACACGGGAATCTGGAAACGGAACGATGGCGGATCAGGATACGGTCAGGACGGTCAAGGAGCTGGAAAAGTACAAATACGGCTTCGAGACCCGCATCGAGACGGAAAAGGCCCCGAAGGGCCTCAACGAGGACATCATTCGCTTCATCTCCCGCAAGAAAGGCGAGCCGGAGTGGATGCTGGCGTGGCGGCTCAATGCCTACCGGCTGTGGACGGCGATGGAAGAGCCGAAGTGGGCCAATGTCCACTATCCGCCCATCGACTTTCAGGATCTCTACTACTATGCCGCGCCGAAGAAGAAGAAGCGGCCGAAGAGCCTGGACGAGGTGGACCCGGAGATCCTGCGCACCTACGAGAAGCTGGGCATTCCGCTGAAGGAGCAGGAGGTGCTGGCCGGCGTGGAGGGGGCGCCGAAGGTGGCGGTGGATGCGGTGTTCGATTCCGTCTCCGTGGTCACCACCTTCAAGGAGGAGCTGGCCAAGGCGGGCGTGATCTTCTGCCCCATCTCCGAGGCCATCCAGAAATATCCGGAGCTGGTGCAGAAGTATCTGGGCTCCGTGGTGCCGCCAGGCGACAATTTCTATGCGGCGCTCAATTCGGCCGTCTTTACCGATGGTTCCTTCGTCTACGTCCCGAAGGGCGTGCGCTGCCCCATGGAGCTGTCCACCTATTTCCGCATCAACGAGCGGCAGACGGGGCAGTTCGAACGCACCCTGATCATCGTCGACGAGGGCGGATACGTGAGCTATCTGGAAGGCTGCACGGCGCCGATGCGCGACGAGCACCAGCTGCATGCGGCGGTGGTGGAACTCGTGGCCCTCGATGATGCCGAGATCAAGTATTCCACGGTGCAGAACTGGTATCCCGGTGATGCGGAAGGGCGCGGGGGCGTCTACAACTTCGTGACCAAGCGGGCGGATTGCCGCGGGCGCAATTCCAAGGTGTCCTGGACGCAGGTGGAA
>CAZNLW010000102.1:0-8340 GCA_964574205.1 uncultured Rhizobiaceae bacterium
TTGCCTTTTGCCGCATTTTCCCATATATGAAAGACAGCGAATGCGTTCCGGAGTTGGTAGCGGGGCGCTCTCTCGCCGGACCCCGTTTCACGTCAATCGTTACCTCTCCCAGCAAGCAGCAGAACACCTGCCGGGCCATGCATCCGGCACGGGGAGACGGCAAGATTCCGGCACGGATGCCGGATCGGGGCTGCACCATCACTTTCTCAAGCGGGATTTCACACGGGATTGTCATGACCATCATGATCGACGTTGCCGAGATTACGAAGAACAAGGAACTGAGGCTGCACGACCTGAAGAAGCAGTCCGCCACCGAGCTGTTGCGCCTGGCGGAGGAGCTTGAGGTGGAGAATGCCTCCGGCCTGCGCAAGCAGGAGCTGATGTTCGCCATCCTCAAGAAGCTGGCCGAGCAGGACGTGAACATCATCGGCGAGGGCGTGGTGGAGGTGCTGCCGGATGGCTTCGGATTCCTGCGTTCGCCCGATGCCAACTATCTGCCGGGGCCGGATGACATCTACATTTCGCCGAAGCAGATCAAGAAGTTCAACCTGCGCACCGGCGACACGGTAGAAGGCGAGATCCGATCGCCGAAGGAAGGCGAACGCTACTTCGCCCTGATCAAGGTGAATTCCATCAACTTCGAGGATCCGGAGGCGGCCCGGCACAAGATCAATTTCGACAACCTCACGCCGCTTTATCCCAACGAGCGCTTCCGGATGGAGATCGAGGATCCCACCATCAAGGACTTGACGGGACGGGTGATCGACATCGTGGCGCCGCTGGGCAAGGGGCAGCGTGCGCTCATCGTGGCACCACCGCGCACGGGCAAGACGGTTCTGCTGCAGAACATCGCCCATTCCATCACCACCAACCATCCGGAATGCTATCTCATCGTGCTGCTTATCGACGAGCGGCCGGAGGAGGTGACCGACATGCAGCGCTCCGTGAAGGGCGAGGTGATCTCCTCCACCTTCGACGAACCGGCGGCCCGGCACGTGCAGGTGGCCGAAATGGTGATCGAGAAGGCCAAGCGCCTTGTGGAGCACAAGCGGGACGTGGTCATCCTGCTCGATTCCATCACACGCCTGGGCCGTGCCTACAACACGGTGGTGCCGTCTTCCGGCAAGGTGCTCACCGGCGGTGTGGATGCCAATGCGCTGCAGCGGCCCAAGCGTTTCTTCGGTGCCGCGCGCAACATTGAGGAGGGTGGTTCGCTCACCATCATTGCCACGGCGCTGATCGACACCGGATCGCGCATGGACGAAGTGATCTTCGAGGAATTCAAGGGTACCGGCAACGCCGAGATCGTGCTCGACCGCAAGATTGCCGACAAGCGCATCTTCCCGGCAGTGGACATCATCCGCTCGGGTACGCGCAAGGAGGAACTGCTGGTGGAGCCGGACATCCTGAAGAAGACCTATGTGCTGCGCCGCATCCTGCAACCCATGGGAACGGTCAGCGCCATCGAGTTCCTGCTCGACAAGCTGCGCCAGACGAAGAACAATGCCGAGTTCTTCGAATCCATGAACACGTGAGAAGCGGGATCTGCCAGGTGCTGGCCCCGATCGCTCCCCTCTCTTCGATGCATGGATGCATGCGGGCGTTCATGCTGCAGGGTGTCTGTTCATTCCTCACATGCCCAGAATGGCAAGGGCCTGGGATACCTGCGCCGGATCGGTGATGGGAATCGAGCAGGCCTGGCCGCGGCAGAGCAGCAGGGCAGGTGCATCCTCCTTCCTTTGCGCTTTCAGCATGTGAGCGGCAGGATGGGTGTCGGCCAGCTCTGCATCCGGCGCGATGCGGAGGATGGGCAGCACATCACGGGTGGCGCGGCAGGCAGCAGCATACAGCGCTGTTTCACGTGAATCATCGGTCCATGGTGCGGTTCCATGACCATTAGAGGTAATCAGGGTTGCGTGCACGCCCGTGGTCAATTCGTGCATGGCCACGAGCAGGGCAGCATGGGCCACCGGGTTTGCCGCCATTTCCGATGCAAAACGGGCGAGGATGCGCTCGGCGCGGTCTTTCCAACGAGGCTCGCCGGTAAAAAAGGACATGAGCGTCAGGGCTTCCACGATCAGGGCGTGATAGTTGGGCACGGCCTCGTCTTCGGCGAAGATCTGGTCGGGAACGTGTGCATCGGCATCGCGGCGGGTGAAGACGAAGGCGTTTCCGCTTTCGGCCAGGTAGTCGGCTTCCAGGAGATCGAGCCAGCGGCGGGCCTTTTCCAGGGGTTTGGCCTGTCCCGTGGCCATGTGCAGCCAGAGGGCGGCGCGGGCCATGGCGGCCATGCCGTCTGCAGTGGCCGGAAAGGGTGAGGGCGTCTGGTTGAAGGACTGACACAAGCTGCCATCCTTCATCTCGAGGCCACGCGTGACCTCCTGGAAGATTTTTTCGGCGAGACGAATGAGTGATGCCTCCTGCAAGGCCAGGCCGGCACGGGCCAGGGCGGCGATGGCCAGGCCGTTCCAGCTGGCGAGCACCTTGTTGTCCCGTGCCGGGGGCGGGCGGCGACGACGGGCTTCCGCCAGCTGCCGGCGGATGTCGGCGAGCGTGCGCTCGGTCTCGTCATCCATCAGGGCGAGGGCCTGCAAGCGATTGAGAATGATCCGACCTTCCCAGTTTCCGCGATGGGAGACGTCGTATGTGCGAAAAAACAGGTTGCGATTCTCTTCCGGAACGATTTCGTTCAGCTCTTTCCACGTCCAGACATAGTAGCGCCCTTCCTCGCCTTCGCTGTCGGCATCCAGGCTGGCAGCCAGGCCGGCCCCTGGGATGTGCAGCCAGGATTTCAGGAATTGCACCGTTTCGAGGATTCGCTGGCGAAACAACGGGTTTTTCGTGCCCAGCCAGGCACAGGCGAGGTTGTCGATGAGCTGGGCGTTGTCGTAGAGCATCTTCTCGAAGTGGGGCACGAGCCAGCGTTCGTCCGTGCTGTATCGGGCCAGGCCACCTTCCAGATGGTCCCAGATGCCGCCCTGACAGAGATGGGTGAGGGTGAGCGTCACCATGTCGCGCTCCGGCTGGCGGCCGGCGATCCACAGCAGGCGCAGGAGAGAGGCCATGGGAAACTTGGGGGCGCCGCGCAGGCCTCCGTATCGTTCGTCAAAGAGGTCGGTCACATGGTAGGCCACGCGCTGGGGCAGATCCGCCGGGATCTCGCCGGTTGCGGCGTCGGCAGCGGTTTCCTGACGTTCCTTCAGGGCGCGGGTGAGGGCATCGGCATTGTGGAGAAGCTTGTCGCGGTCTTCGCGCCAGAGGCGGGCAATCTCCTCCAGGACCTGGCGAAAGGAAGGGCGACCGAAACGGGGCTCGGGTGGAAAATAGGTGCCGCCCCAGATGGGCCGGCCATCGGGGGTGAGGAACATGGTCAAAGGCCAGCCGCCTTGTTCGCCGAAAAGATGCAGAGCCTTCATGTAGTAGCGATCCACGTCCGGGCGTTCTTCCCGATCCACCTTGACGTTGACGAACCAGCGGTTCATCAGGGCAGCGATCTCGGGGTCCTCGAAACTCTCGTGGGCCATGACATGGCACCAGTGACAGGCGGCATAGCCCACGGAGAGCAGGATGGGCACATCCCGCTCGCGGGCGGCGCGAAAGGCTTCCTCGCCCCAGGGATACCAGTCCACGGGATTGTCGGCATGCTGGAGGAGATAGGGGCTGGTGCTGCCGGCCAGTCGATTCATTTCCGTTTTTTCCTCACTGCATCCAGGCTTGATTCTCAAGCGGAATGTTTCACGTGAATCACACTGCCGTGCGCCCTTGCGGTGGCTGGCATGTGGGTCACGAGGTTTTCATTGCCGGGCGGGTGGAGCAAGGCCTATTTCATTGCGTGGCAATTCCTGACTGCTGGTGGTCATGTTGGCAATGGGAACTGATGGACGGGGCGTGAAAACCTGCACGGACATGAAGAAAGGGATGTCTGATACCATCTTTGCCCTGTCATCGGGCGCCGGTGTGGCCGGCGTGGCCGTGATTCGAATCAGCGGTGCGCAGGCGGATGCCGTGCTGGCGGCACTGACGCGTCGATCGCTGCCCGAAGCAAGGATGGCCGTTGTGCGGCGCCTGCATGATCCGGAAACGGGTGAGCTGATCGACGAGGGGCTGGTGATCCGCATGCCGGGGCCAGCCAGCTTCACGGGCGAGGATGTGGTGGAACTGCATGTGCACGGATCGCGGGCCGTTGTGCGGCGCCTGCTGTCCGTGCTGTCAACGCAGTCCGGGCTGCGCCTGGCGGAAGCGGGGGAGTTCACGCGGCGGGCCTTCGAGAACGGCCGTCTGAGCCTGATGGAGGTTGAGGGCCTGGCCGATCTCGTGCGGGCGGAGACGGAGGCGCAGCGCCAGATGGCCCTTGCGGCTGCGCAGGGCATGGGACGCCGGCAGGCCGAGGCCTGGCGGGAGCGGCTGGTCTTCATCCTGTCACGGCTGGAAGCCGCCATCGACTTCTGCGAGGAGGAAGATGTCGCGGCTCAGGCGCTGGATGGGATCGCGGAGGTGATGGATGGGCTTCTTGCCGAGTGGACAGGGGAGGTTGCGCGGGCAAGCCGTGCACACAGCCTGCGCGAAGGGTTTCGCGTGGTCATTGCCGGACCTCCCAATGCCGGCAAGTCATCGCTGCTGAATGCGCTGGCGCGGCGCGAGGCGGCCATTGTCTCCGACAGGGCCGGCACGACGCGGGATGTCATCGAGGTGCGCATGGAACTGGGTGGCCTGCCGGTCACCTTGTGCGACACGGCCGGCCTTCGCAAGGATGCGCTGGATACCGATGACGTCATCGAACGCATCGGCATGGAACGTGCGCAGGGGGCCATGGCGGAAGCGGATGTGGTGATCTGGCTTGAGGGAGCGGATCAATGGTCCGGCAGCGCCTTCGATTCGCCTCCGCAATGGATGATGCTGGAGAACCTGGCCGAGAGAGAAGGCGGCAGGCCTGATGTCATGGCCGTGCTGAACAAGATCGATCTGATCGATTCTCATCCGCAACGGGATTTGATTCTCTCGCGATATGATCTTGCCGTATCGGCCCTCGGTGGCGAAGGACTGACCGACCTGGAACAGCGGCTGGAAAGCCTGCTTCGGGCGCGTGTGGATCTTTCCGAGCCGATGGTGGTGACACGGGAACGGCAGCGGCAGGCACTCATGGCGGCGCGGGATGCCCTTGCGGCCGCCAGGGATCCGCTGGCAGCGGGGATTCTGGAAGTGGCGGCGGAGAATGTGCGTCGGGCTCTCGTGGCCATGGAGCGACTGATCGGACGCGTGGATGTGGAAGACCTGTTGGATTCCATCTTTGCCGAATTCTGCATCGGCAAGTGACGGGCGAAGAGGGTGAAGAAACCCTTTCTGAAATGTTTCACGTGAAACACCTTCTGAAGAGTCAAGGGGCTAATGGGGTTTTCCACTCCCTGAATTCCTCAGGCTGTGGAAAGCCTGCAGAAAGCGTGTCATAAGCCCCTGCTGAAATCCCGATCCCGGAAACGGGAACCGGAGCGCGAGTGAATCGAGGATGAATCACACCATGAGCGAAAGGGCGGAAACGGCCTTTGACGTGATCGTGATCGGCGGCGGCCATGCCGGCTGCGAGGCTGCGGCGGCCGCCGCGCGCATGGGGGCGCATACCGCCCTGGTGACCCACCGTTTCGATCGTATCGGCGAAATGTCCTGCAACCCGGCCATTGGCGGGCTGGGCAAGGGACACCTGGTGCGGGAGGTCGATGCCCTGGATGGCCTGATGGGCCGGGTGGCAGATGCCGCGGGTATCCAGTTTCGCCTGCTCAACCGCTCGCGTGGGCCGGCCGTGCGGGGACCGCGGGCCCAGATGGATCGGGCGCTCTATCGCCGGCATATGCAGATGGCGATCCGTGAGACGGCCGGGCTTGTGGTGATCGAGGGCGAGGCGGCGGATCTCGTCATCGAAAGAGGCCGGGTGGCCGGGGTGGTGCTGGCGGGGGACAGGCCGATGCTGGCAAAGGCCGTTGTGCTGACCACGGGCACCTTTCTCGATGGGGTCATCCATCTGGGCGAAACGAGCTGGCCGGCGGGGCGGGCAGAGGATCCACCGGCGCGGGCGCTGGCGCATTCGCTCAGGCGGCTGGGTCTGAAGATGGGGCGGCTGAAGACCGGGACGCCTCCACGACTGGACGGACGCACGATCGACTTCGGCAGGCTGGAGTGCCAGCCGGGTGACGAGGATCCAGTGCCATTATCCTTTCTGACCGGGGCCATCACCCAGCCGCAGGTGGACTGTCACATCACGCAGACCACGGAAGAGACCCACCGCATCATCCGCGAGAACCTGCATCGGTCGGCCATGTATTCCGGCCGGATCCGCAGCCGAGGGCCGCGCTACTGTCCTTCCATCGAGGACAAGATCGTTCGCTTTGCCGACCGGCCGGCGCACCAGATCTTTCTCGAGCCGGAGGGATATGAGGACATCACGGTCTATCCCAACGGCATCTCCACCTCGTTGCCGGAAGATGTGCAGAAGGCCCTGCTGGCCACCATTCCGGGCCTGGAAAACGCCCGCATGCTGCGGCCCGGCTATGCCATCGAGTACGATTACGTGGATCCACGGGAACTTCTTCCCTCCCTCATGCTGGAGAAACTGGAGGGGCTGTTTCTGGCCGGGCAGATCAACGGCACCACGGGCTACGAAGAGGCGGCCGCCCAGGGCGTGCTTGCAGGCATGAATGCGGCGTTGTTCGTGGCCGGGCGGGGGCCGGTGATCATCTCGCGAGCTGATGGCTACCTGGGTGTGATGGTGGACGATCTCGTGACTCGCGGCGTGAGCGAGCCCTATCGCATGTTCACATCCCGGGCCGAATATCGCCTGCGGCTGCGGGCTGACAATGCGGACGAGCGTCTTACGCCCATCGGTATCAAGGCCGGCGTGGTGGGGGCGAGAAGAGCCCGGCAGTTTCGCGAGAAGATGGCGCAGATCGAGGCGATGCGGGCCATGGCTTCTTCTCTCTCGCTGACGCCCAACGCGGCCGCAAGGCACGGCATTCGGGTGAATGCGGACGGGCGGCGACGCACCGTTCTGGAGCTGCTGGCGCTGCCGGATGTCTCGCTGGAGACGATCCTGTCCATCTGGCCGGAATTCAGCCGCTTTTCATCGGATGTGCTGGCGCGGCTGGAGGCCGATGCCGTCTATGCCGGCATCCTGGATCGACAGGAGGCGGAACTGGTGGCCCTGCGGCGCAGCGAATCGGTGCGCATTCCGCGGGATTTCGACTATGCGGCCATGCCCGGGCTTTCCAACGAGCTGAAGGAAAAGCTCATGGCCGTGCGTCCCGTTTCCCTGGCACAGGCAGCACGCATTGACGGCATGACACCGGCGGCGCTGGCGCTGATCGCAGCGCATGTGAAGCGCCGGGGCGGAATGAACGCAGCGTCGCAGGCGACGGCAGACGGTGCGGGCGGGGATGTGGCGGCATGACCTGCCATCGGGTGGAAAGCCCCTATGGTGGGCGACGGATCGACAGGGATGCCGATGCGCATGCCGTGTGTCGCTTCTTCGATGTTTCACGTGAATCATGCGAGCGGCTTGCCACTTATGTTTCCCTTCTGGAACGATGGCAGTCCCGCATCAACCTGGTGAGCCGGAAGACCCTGGGCATGGTCTGGGCGCGGCATGTGGCGGATGGCCTGCAGCTTCTTCCCCATATTCCACAGGGGCCGGTGGAACTGGTTGACCTGGGCTCGGGCAGCGGTGTCCCGGGGCTCATTCTGGCCCTGACCCTGGCGTCCCGGCGGGAAGTTTCGGTGCGGCTTGTGGAAAGCCATGCCAGAAAGGCGGCCTTTCTGCGCACGGTGATCCGCGAGACCGGCATTCGTGCTATGGTGATCAACAGCAGAATCGAGGCTGTGGACTGGGCAACCGTGCTGCCGCATGGTGTTCGGGCAATCATTCTGGCGCGGGCGCTGGCACCGTTGCCGCAGCTTCTGGAGCTGGCCTGGCCGCTGCTGGCACGGGGAGCCCAGGCGCTGTGGCACAAGGGACAAGATGTTGAAAGGGAGATTGCCGATTCCACCAGATGTTGGCAACTGGCATGCGAAATGATACCGTCCGTAACGGATCCGCGCGGTGTGATCCTGAAAATTGACAGGGCGCGCCGCATCAAATCCCGTCAAGAATGCCAGGCCGGTTGATGGAGCACGAGGGAGACCGGGAAATGACAGTGGGTATGCCGCGTATCCTGGCCGTGGCCAACCAGAAGGGCGGCGTGGGCAAGACGACCACGGCCATCAACCTGGGCACGGCGCTGGCTGCCGTGGGCGAGCGCGTGCTGGTGGTGGACATGGATCCGCAGGGGAATGCCACTACGGGTCTGGGGCTGGACC
>CAZNLW010000103.1:0-8270 GCA_964574205.1 uncultured Rhizobiaceae bacterium
GTCGATGTCGAAGTCCGGCATGGAGACGCGCTCCGGGTTGAGGAAGCGCTCGAACAGCAGCTTGAAGCGCAGGGGATCCAGATCGGTGATGGTGAGCGCATAGGCCACCAGCGAGCCCGCGCCCGAGCCACGCCCCGGCCCGACCGGAATGCCCTGCGCCTTGGCCCATTTGATGAAGTCCGAGACGATGAGGAAATAGCCCGGAAAGCCCATGCGGATGATCACGTCGAGCTCGTATTCCAGACGCTCCTCGTAGTCCTTTTCCGTGTAGCCCTCCCAGGGGCCGTGCTGGGCCAGCCGCCGCTTCAGCCCCTCGCGGGCCTGACGGCGCAGCTCCTCCGCCTCGTCCGCCACCTGCTCGCCGTCGGCGGTGGAAAAGTGCGGCAGGATGGGCTTGCGCGGCGTGGGCCGCCAGTGGCAGCGCCGCGCGATCTCCACCGTGTTCTCCACCGCCTCCGGCAGATCGGCAAAGAGTTCGGCCATCATCGCCGGCGGCTTGAACCAGTGCTCCGGCGTGACCCGTCGCCTGTCCTCCTCGGCCAGCGTCACGCCCTCGGCGATGCACAGCAGCACGTCGTGTGCCTCGTAATCCTCCGGCGTGGCGAAATAGCACGCGTTGGTGGCCACCAGCGGCAGGTCCATGTCATAGGCCAGGCGCACCAGTTGCGGCTCCACCGCCTGCTCGCTCTCCGTGCCGTGGCGCTGCAGCTCCACATAGAGCCGGTCGCCGAAGATCTCCGCCAGCCGCGCAAGGCGCGCCTCCGCCTGCGCCGGCTGCCCCGCTGCGAGCAGGGTGTCGATCACGCCGTCCGGGCCGCCGGTGAGGCAGATGAGCCCCTCGTGCCAGCGCGCGATGTCATCGAGGGTCACATGCGGCTCGCCAAACCGCGCGCCTTCCAGATAGGCCTTGGAAGACAGGCGCATGAGATGGCGATAGCCCGTCTCGTCCATGGCCAGAAGCGCCAGGAACGGCGGCCGGGCATGCTGGTGCCCTCCGCTCTCCGCCCCTGCGCCGGAACGCCCCCCTGCGCTGGCGTCCCCCTTGGAGACATCGTCCGCAAAGGCCGTGCGCAGCGAGCAGCCGATAATGGGCTGCACGCCGGCCTTGGCCATGGTCACGGAAAATTCCAGCGCCCCGAACAGGTTGTTGGTGTCCGTGATGGCCAGGGCCGGCATGTCGTGGGCCACCGCCAGCTCCGCCAGCTGCGGCACCTTCAGCGCTCCTTCCGAGAGGGAATAGGCGCTGTGCACCCTGAGATGGATGAAGGGAACGCGGCTCTTGACGCTCATGTCCCGAAGATCCCGTGCCCATGCTGCCCTGCCATGCCCGCCCATCCCCCGGGGGGCGCTCAGGTGTCTTTTTTAAGCCCATCGCAGGCAGAGGAAACGTGGGAATCACATCATGTGGGAAACCTGCGCACAAATCGTCCCGATTTAGGGCGAGGTGTTGAATCAATCTCTCAAGCGGAACAGGATAATGATGATTTTTCAAATGCTTGAATGAAAATTCGGAATCATGGTGCCAGCCTATTGGCAAATCCGTTTCAGGGCCTTCCAGGCCCTGTCATCCAGCACCGGGCGCATAGGCCACTGTCCCGAAAGCGCGCGGAACAGTCGCATGCGCGCCTTGCCGGGCGGATGCGTGCTGAGCACGGCAGGCGGCTCGCCATGCGCCTTCATCATCCGTTCGAAGAACCGGGCCAGGGCCACTGGATCCACTTCTGCCCCCCTGAGGATCTCCATGGCCAGACGGTCCGCTTCCCGCTCCGCATCGCGAGAGTATTTGAGCATGACCAGATGCATGACCGATTCGGCCATCCCGCTGCCGCCCGTGAGCACGGAGAGCAGCCCCGTCATGCCGAGGGCACGGATCAGCGACGCCTCCGGATGACGGGCCAGGACATGGCCGATCTCGTGCGCGATGACTCCGGCCACCTCCTCCGGACTGCCGGCCTTGCGCACGAGTGCCGAGGAAACGACGATCTGCCCGCCCGGCAGCGTGAAGGCATTGACCATGGGCAGTTCCGCCACCTGGATCCGGCTCTGCCGTTCCGTCATGCCGGCTGCGGCCATGCCCGCCCTCAGGCGCGCCTCGAGGATCCTGAGCGCGGCCAGTCCCTCGTCCCGTGCGCACACGCGCGTGGCCAGGAGCGGTCGCAATCGCTCGCCCATCGCCTGCCAGGCCGCATCCGGCACGAGCGTCGCGCCCATGCGCGCCCAGGGAACAGGCAGCACGAAGAAGATCACGAAAAGAGCCGCCACCACCCCCAACACCGCCAGCACGTCCCGCCGCTGCCGTGCCCGCTGTGCCTTCGTCCCCAGCTGCGGCGCCTGCGCCAGCAAAAGATCGCGAAAGGTCGGATCATCCACCTGCAGCCGCGCCCCGGGCCGATCCTTCAGCCCGACGACCACGGGCTCGCCAGCAAGCAGCGGTCCATTGCTCACGAGAGAGGCATGCGGCCAGAAGTCCTGTCCGTGCCCCGTTTCCGGTTCGATGAGCAGACCCTCCGGCCTGAGGCGGACCTGAACGGAATGGGCCACGGCAGTTCTGCCATCGAACAGCAGTCCGGCAAACAACCTCCCGCCAGGGTGTGACCAGGGGCGCTCCGTTCCCGTCATGCCCGATGCCCCGGATGCTCCGGCCATGGTTCACACCCCGTCGATATCCAGGAACGAGGCCAGCCCTTCCCCGGCTCTCTCCTCCCCCTCCTCGGCCGCCTGCGTGAGGGAGGCCACATCCAGCGCCCCATGAACCTTCAGGTGCCCCACGAGATGCCCGGCGATGTTGGCCAGCACCACCGGCCTGAAAAGGCCGAAGGAGACGAACAGCAGCAAGGCATTGCGCAAGAGCATGCGAAGGAGGCTGTCCACCGTCATGTCCAGGGAGAACTGCACCTCCCGGAACCGCATGCCCCGTGCAATCGCGTTCAGCTTGCCCGCCTCGTAGCGAAGGAAGGCATAGACGGCAACGCCGAAGAGCGCCCACGGGACCCAGCCGGGCAGGCTGATCAGCCAGAGAGATGCGGCCATGAACACGGCGTTGTGGACATAGGGATCGGCGGCCACGGCGATCATGTAGGCATGGGCCAGGCCATAGAGCACGAGCAGGGCAGCACTGCCCCAGACCATCAGCCATGCCGGCATCAGCCGCAACCATTGTGCACGGCACAGGAACCGGCCACTGCCGAACCGCATGTCGGAGAACAGGGCATTGCGCAGGTGGACCGCCCGCCAGGGCACCAGCAGCCCCAGCGACAGGAACACGGGCAGATAGGTCCAGAGATGGCGCCAGCCATGGCGCAGCGCGCTGCCCGCCATCCCGCCCCGGATGCCCCGCCAGAGGGTATGGCGCAGCCGGTAGCGCAGCGCCCGATGCCGCGCCACCCCCCAGAGAAAGGCCACAATGGGGAGCAGGAACAGGCCGAGCAGAGTGCTCACCTCCTCCACATCCTGGTCCGTGATGTTGCGGTCGGCAGGCAGCAGAAGATAGAAACCCACCGCATAGTAGAGGCCTGTCAGCAGCACCAGGACCGAACCGACGATCAGCAGGCCCAGGAACAGCTGCAGACCCTGGCCGGTATATTCCAGCCGCTGGCCATTGATCTCCACGGCCCGCCACAGTCTCCGCCGCACTTCGGTCTTCGCCCAGGGCAGATAGAGGCCCAGCGTGAGAAACGTCAGCAGGGCATTGAGCAGCGACAGGCCATAGAGCCCCTCCGGCTGGTGCCAGCGGACTGTCACCGGCTCCGGAACGCCTCGCCATGTGGCCGCGGCCTGCTGCCCTTCGCTCCCGTTCATGCCCGCAACCGGCCCGGCCAGTCCCGAGGTCACCACGGCACGGCGCCAGGCCGGCTGTCTGACAGGCTTGTCGAATTCTTTCATGATCTGCCTCCTTGCCCCGAAAGGCTGTGTCAACCTGCAGTCATGCGACAGGAACCAGGGAAATGTAAACACGCTCGCGCTGCCTTCCGGACGGCGCGTGCCCCTTTCATCTGCTGTTAACCTTGATCGGAGACCCTGTCCGCATCCGGAAAGCTTTCAACCGCAATCCCCGGGTCACGCCATCATGATGCGTTTACTGCCCAGACTGCTGGTGCTGGCGGCCATTCTCTCCGGTTATGCCTTCTTCGGCTGGCACGCCCTCTACGGGGGGCGTTCGCTGGCCTACCAGGCCAAGGTGAAGGCGGAGCTGAACGAGACCCGCCAGCATCTGACCGAAATCCGTGCCCGACGCAAGGCGGTGGAAGCCCGCAACGCCCTGCTCCGGGCCGAGAGCCTGGATCCGGATATGCTGGACGAGATGGCCCGCCGCCAGCTCGGCTTTGTCCAGCCGGGCGAATACCTGTCCCTGCGTTCCCGTTGAGACCTCTCCCCCCTTGCACGCCCGCCTGTTTAACCGAGTTTCGGTTAAAATCGGAAAAGGGCATGCAAGTCACGCCCTTGCAGGTATAGACTGACCACGTTCGTTGTGGATTCGGCCGGAGCTGCAAACAGCTCCCGGCCGCTCGATCGGAGAGGTCGTTGATCGATGGCGAGAAAGGCCAGCAAGGCATCTGCCGGCGCCCCGTCCGGTCGCAAGGGCCGCAAGGCGCGTGGCAGCAACGAGCCCGATGCCTTCACCCGCGAAGAGGAGCTGAAGGCCCTTCGGGACATGCTCCTCATCCGCCGCTTCGAGGAAAAGGCCGGTCAGCTCTACGGCATGGGTCACATCGGCGGGTTTCTGCATCTCTACATCGGCCAGGAGGCCGTGGCCACGGGTGTCTTCATGGCCCGTCGTGCACAGGATGACGTGATCACTTCCTACCGCTGTCACGCCCAGGAGCTGCTTTCGGGTGCTGATCCGAAGCACGTGATGGCCGAGCTCACCGGCCGCCTCCATGGCGTCTCCAGGGGCAAGGGCGGGTCCATGCACATGTTCCACCCCGCCGGTCGCTTCTGGGGCGGGCACGGGATCGTCGGCGCCCAGGTGCCCATCGGCACGGGACTGGCCTTTGCCGCCCGCTATCGTGGCGAGGACCGGGCCTGCTTCGTCTTCTTCGGCGAGGGCGCGGCCAATCAGGGACAGGTCTATGAAAGCTTCAACATGGCCGCCATCTGGAAACTGCCGGTCATCTACATCATCGAGAACAACCGCTACGCCATGGGCACGGCGGTGAACAGGGCCTCCGCGCGTGCCGAAGAGCTCTACATGCGCGGTGCCGCCTTCGGCATCCCCGGCGAGCAGGTGGACGGCATGGACGTCCGTGCCGTGCGTGCTGCCGCCAGGCGGGCGCTGGCCCACGTCGCCGCCGGCAAGGGCCCCTTCGTTCTGGAGATGCAGACCTACCGCTACCGCGGCCACTCCATGTCGGACCCGGCCAAGTATCGCTCCCGCGAGGAAGTGCAGCGCATGCGCCAGGAGCATGATCCCATCGAACAGGTGAAGACCCGCCTGCTGGATAATGGCTGGGCTACGGAAGAGGAGCTCAAGGGCGTGGACGCGGAGGTGAGAAAGATCGTGGCCGAGGCGGCGGACTATGCCCTTGCCGATGCCGAGCCGCCCATGGAAGAGCTGTGGACGGACGTCTATGTTCCGGCCACCGGGAAGACATGAGCGATTCCCTGTCCGCCGGTCATGCCCTGCCGCATTCCGATGCCGTCGTCGCGGGAATGACCGTCGGCAGTGTCCACGGGGCAAGACAGGAGAGACCAGGCCATGGCGCACACCATTCTTCTCCCCGCCCTCTCCCCCACCATGGAGAGCGGCCGCATCGCCCGCTGGCTGAAGAAGGAAGGCGAGCCGGTCGAGCCCGGTGACGTCATCGCCGAGATCGAGACCGACAAGGCCACCATGGAGCTGGAATCCGACGAGGGCGGTGTGCTTGCGCGCATCCTCGTGCCCGAGGGCACGGACAACGTGGCCGTGAACACGCCCATCGCCATCATTGCCGAGGAGGGCGAGGAGGTGGATGCCGAGGTCCTGGCCGCAGCCGCCGCCGGGCAGACGCCGGCTGTCTCTTCCCCGGCGCCGACTTCGGTGCCGGATGGGGAGACGGCTGCGCTGCAGGCACCGGCATCCTCGACCATGCCGGCCGCGCCGGCCGTTCATGCCGCGCCGGCCGATTCCGGGGCCTATGGCGAGGGTGGCCCCGATCCTGAACGCAACCTCTCCATCACGCCCCCGCCCAAGAGCGATCCCGTTCTGCCGCCGGATGTGGAATACGAGGAAATCACCGTCCGCGAGGCCCTGCGCGATGCCATGGCCGAGGAGATGCGGCGCGACGAGCGCGTCTTTCTCATGGGCGAGGAGGTCGGCGAATATCAGGGCGCCTACAAGGTCTCCCAGGGCCTGCTGGAGGAATTCGGTCCCCAGCGCGTGGTGGACACGCCGATTACCGAATACGGCTTTGCCGGCCTCGGAGTGGGCGCGGCCTTTGCCGGCCTGCGGCCCATCGTCGAGTTCATGACCTTCAACTTTGCCATGCAGGCCATCGATCACATCATCAATTCTGCCGCCAAGACGCTCTACATGTCCGGCGGCGAGGTGCGCGTGCCCATTGTCTTCCGCGGCCCCAACGGGGCGGCGGCCCGCGTGGCCGGCCAGCACAGCCAGGACTATGCCGCCTGGTATGCCCACATCCCCGGGCTGAAGGTGGTGATGCCCTACACCGCGGCCGACGCCAAGGGCCTGCTCAAGGCCGCCATCCGCGATCCCAACCCGGTGATCTTTCTGGAGAACGAGATCCTCTACGGTCGCCGCTTCAAGGTGCCGCGCGTGGACGACTGGGTGCTGCCCATCGGCCGCGCCCGCATCGCCCGCCCCGGCACCGACGTCACCATCGTCTCCTTCGGCATCGGCATGAGCCATGCGCTGGCGGCAGCCGATATGCTGGCCGAAGACGGCATCTCCGCCGAGGTCATCGACCTGCGCACCCTGCGCCCCATGGACATGCCCGCCATCATCGAGAGCGTGAAGAAGACGAACCGCCTGGTCACCGTGGAGGAAGGCTGGCCCGTCTGCTCCATCGGCGCCGAGATCGCCCGTCGCGTCATGCAGGAGGCCTTCGACTGGCTGGATGCGCCCGTGCGCACTGTCACCGGCAAGGATGTGGTGTTGCCCTATGCCGCCAATCTGGAGCGCGCCGCCCTGGTGACGCCGGAGGAAGTGGTCGCCGCCGCCCGCGAGGTGCTCTACAGGTAGGAGGTGGACTCATGGCCATTCCCGTTCTCATGCCGGCACTCTCGCCCACCATGGAACATGGCCGCCTGGCCCGCTGGCTGAAGAAGGAGGGCGAGCGGGTGGAGCCCGGCGACGTGATCGCCGAGATCGAGACCGACAAGGCCACCATGGAAGTGGAGGCGGTGGACGAGGGCATCCTGGCCCGCATTGTAGTGCCGGAAGGCACCGACAACGTGCCGGTCAATGCCGTCATCGCCATTCTCGCCGGGGAAGGCGAGGACGTCTCCGGCATCGATCCCGAAAGCCTCGCCCCCGCGGCTGGCGCTGGCACGGCAGCCACGGCATCGCACCACACGGCAGAAACGGAAGATGCGGCCGTGTCCCCGGCGCAGGCCACCCCACCTCCCGCCACACGAGACGCCAGGGACACGGTGGCCGACACCGCCTCACGCGCCCCGATCACGTCTTCGACACAGGCCACACCGGCGGAGAAAAGGAACGGAGGCCGCATTTTTGCCTCGCCCCTGGCCCGCCGTCTGGCGCGCGAGCATGGCATCGATTTGGCCCGCCTCAAGGGCACGGGTCCTCATGGCCGGATTGTCAGGCGCGATGTGGAAAAGGCCCTGGCCGAGGGCATGCCCGCCGGGGCGGGAGCAACGGCCGCGGCGGCCATCGCCGGCGCGCCGGCCCTCGCAGGCGGCATGCCGGACGAGGAGATCCTGCGCCTCTATCCGGAAGGCACCTACGATATCGTGCCCATCGATTCCATGCGGCGCGTCATTGCCGAGCGCCTCACCCTCTCCAAGCAGACGGTGCCACATTTCTATCTCACGGTGGACTGCATCATCGACCGTCTGCTGGAGACCCGCGCCCGCCTCAACGACGCGGCCCCCGAAGGTGATGACGGCAGGCCCGCCTACAGGCTCTCGGTCAACGATTTCGTCATCAAGGCCTGGGCCATGGCCTTGAAGGCCGTGCCGGCCGCCAATGCCACATGGACGAGCCGGGGCATCCTCCGCCACCATCATGTGGATGTGGCCGTGGCCGTGGCCATCGAGGGCGGGCTGATCACGCCGATCATCCGCCACGCGGAGGAAAAGGGGCTGGCGGC
>CAZNLW010000104.1:0-8028 GCA_964574205.1 uncultured Rhizobiaceae bacterium
GCGGCATGATCAACGGCCTGATGACGCTCTCCGGCGCCTGGGACAAGCTGCGCACGGATCCGGTGCTGCGCATGCTGGTGATTGCCGTGGCCTTCTATGGCATGTCCACCTTCGAGGGCCCGATGATGTCCATCAAGTCGGTGAATGCGCTGTCCCACTTCACGGACTGGACGGTGGGTCACGTGCACTCCGGCGCCCTTGGCTGGGTGGGCATGATCACCATGGGCTCGCTCTACTACCTGGTGCCCAGGCTGTGGAACCGCGAGCGCCTGTATTCCGAGACGCTGGTGAGCTGGCATTTCTGGCTGGCCACGCTCGGCATCGTGCTCTATGCGGCTTCCATGTGGGTCTCGGGCATCATGCAGGGCCTGATGTGGCGCGAGTATGATGATCAGGGCTTCCTGGTCTACTCCTTCGCGGAGACGGTGGAGGCCATGCATCCCTACTACGTCATCCGCGCGCTTGGCGGTCTGCTGTACCTGACCGGCGGCATCATCATGGCCTACAACTTCTACCAGACCATCAAGGGCCGCATCCGTGCCTCCGAGCCGGTGCTGGAAGCCGCCAAGGCCTGAGGAGGGGAGTGAGCAACCATGGGTATCCTCAACAAGCATGACAAGGTCGAGCGCAGCGCCACGCTGCTGCTCGTCCTGTCCTTCATCGTGGTGACGGTCGGCGGTCTGGTGGAAATCGTGCCGCTCTTCTGGCTCGACAACACCATCGAGAAGGTGAAGGGCATGCGGCCCTACACGCCGCTGGAGCTGGCCGGCCGCAACATCTACATCCGCGAAGGCTGTTATCTCTGCCACTCGCAGATGATCCGTCCGTTCCGTGACGAGGTGGAGCGTTACGGCCACTATTCCCTGGCGGCCGAGAGCATGTATGACCACCCCTTCCAGTGGGGGTCCAAGCGCACGGGGCCGGATCTGGCGCGTGTCGGCGGCAAGTATTCCGACGAGTGGCATCGCCGCCACCTGAACGATCCGCGCTCCGTGGTGCCGGAGTCGGTCATGCCCGGCTATCCGTTCCTGGCCAGGACGCCACTGAAGTTCGACGATATCGCCGAGCACCTCAAGGTGAACCGCACCCTGGGCGTTCCCTATGACGACGACATGATCAAAAACGCCAAGGCGGACCTGATTGCCCAGGCCACGGGCGAGAATACCGAGGGCCTGATCAAGCGCTACGGCAAGGAGCGCTGGGGGTCGGCCACCGAGGTGAAGGCCCGCGATTTCGACGGCAATCCCGAGATGATCTCGGAGATGGATGCGCTGATCGCCTACCTGCAGATGCTCGGCACGCTCGTCGACTTCAAGACGTTCGACACGAACAACGTCGAGAATCTGAGGTAAGGAACGGAACATGGCCTACGAGACGGTAGCAGGCTGGGCTGGCACCATCGCCACGGTTCTCTTCGGGCTCTTCTTCCTGGGCGTGTTGATCTTCATCTTCCGCCCGGGTTCGACGAAGACCTACGAGGAGCTGGCCCGCCTGCCCCTCGAGGACGACGACAGGGACAGGAAAGATGGCTGAGCGTGAACGCGACGAGGTCACCGGTACGGAAACGACCGGTCACGAGTGGGACGGTATCAAGGAGCTGGACACGCCCCTGCCGCGCTGGTGGCTGTGGACCTTCTACGGCACCATAGTCTGGGGACTCATCTACATCATTCTGTATCCGGCCATTCCGCTCGTGCACACCAACACCAAGGGCGTGCTGGGCACCACCAATCGCGCCGAGCTCATCAGGGAGCTGGAGAAAGTCAAGCAGGCCCGAGCGGAGAAGCTGGCCCAGCTCGACAAGCTCTCCATGGAGGAGATCTGGAAGAACGACGAGCTGCGCCAGTTTGCCATCCGCATGGGCGAGGCCGCCTTCAAGGTGAACTGCGTGGTCTGCCATCAGGCTGGTGGCCAGGGCGCCCTGGGCTATCCCAACCTGGCGGACGACGAGTGGATCTGGGGAGGCACGCTGGATGCCATCCACTACACCATCACCCACGGCATCCGCTACAACCCGGATACCAACGAGGACACCCGTCAGTCCGAGATGCCGGCCTTTGGCGAGCAGCTCACGCCGGAGCAGATTGATGCCGTGTCCGAATACGTGCTGAAGCTGGCCGGCTACGAGCATGACGCCAAGAAGGCCGAGGAGGGCAAACAGATCTTCGCCGAGGAGGCCGGCTGCAACGGTTGCCATGGCGAGAACGGCGAGGGCATTGCCGACGTCGGCGGGCCACCCCTCAACAACAAGATCTGGCTCTACGGTTATGGCTTCGAAACGGACGCCGGCAAGATCAAGACCATGATCATGAACCAGGTGCGCTTGCCGCGCCATGGCGTCATGCCGGCCTGGAAGGGGCGTCTGGACGAGGCCACCATCAAGGCTCTTACGGCATACGTCTTCTCGCTGGGCGGTGGTGTCGGTTCCTGAGAACGTTCTCCGAACCGCTCGGCTGTGGACAGGGACGACTCAACATCATGCGGGAGCGGGGGAAGGGCCCCGCTCCCGTATCTGGAAAGGGGTGCAGCCTCATTGGACCCGACATTGGCCTGGAGGGGCATGCGGATTGCTCATTCCTCATCCCCCGGCGTAACCGGAATGGCGAAAACAAAGGCGGGAAATGCGCCGCTGTTCCGGCTGCTGAGAAACCTCAACCCATTGGCCTGGCAGAGGAATTTGTTTACGCATCCACATTGCGGAAAGGGGGCTGCGGGGGCCGCGCACGATTGTCGCATGAATTGCTTTTAAGTGACATTATCACGGAAATCGCGGTGCGAACAAAGGATCTGAATGGGGCGTAGCTGGTCCTGCCGCGGGCACATGACCAGACGGCAAACGATCCGGTCGGGCGTCCATGGGAATGATCATGCGGGTCTGTCCTGCACCGAACGGGGCCGCATGGGCCGGTGAGAGGCAGACGACGGGGGCCGCCCGGCAGCCGAAGGGGCCGGAACGACAGCCCGGGAGACATGCGGCCATGCGAGCGGGCAGCGCGCCGGCATCCGGGGACACGGTCGACAGGGCCAGCCGCATCCACAACCATCAGACATGCAGAGGCGCGCCATGGTGGAAGTGCTCAACACGGTGACCGGCACGGCAGCGAAGGACGGGGAGAGCCCGTCCGTGTCCCGCGAATCCTCGGGCGGCGGCGAATCGCCACGCAAGCATTCAAGTCTCTATGCCGCGCGCAAGAAGATCTTTCCCAAGGCGGTGACAGGGCGTTTCCGTCGCCTGAAGTGGACACTCGCCATCATCTTTCTGGCCATCTACTTCATCACGCCATGGATCCGCTGGGATCGCGGTCCTGGCCTGCCGGACCAGGCCGTGCTCGTGGATCTGGCCCACAGGCGGTTCTATTTCTTCTGGATCGAGATCTGGCCGCAGGAGTTCTATTACGTGGCCGGCCTGCTGATTCTTGCCGCGATTGCCCTGTTCATCGCCACCTCCATGTTCGGCCGCGCCTGGTGCGGCTATGCCTGCTGGCAGACGGTGTGGACGGATCTCTTCATGCTCGTGGACCGTCTGGTGGAAGGAGACCGCAACGCCCAGATCCGTCTGGACAAGGCGCCCTGGACGGCCGAGAAGATCATCAAGCGCGCCATCAAGTTCACCATCTGGGGGCTCATCGCCTTTGCCACGTCCTTCACCTTCATCCTCTATTTCGGCAATGCACCGGATGTGGCCTACTGGTTCTTCACCGGCCAGGCCCCCTTCGTGGCCTATTCCACCGTCGCCATCATGGGCACCATCACCTACGTCTTTGCCGGCCACATGCGCGAGCAGGTCTGCATCTACATGTGCCCCTGGCCGCGCATTCAGGGCTCCATGGTGGACGAGGACACGCTCATCGTCACGTACAACGACTGGCGCGGCGAGCCCCGCGGCTCCAAGCGCGACCGCAAGAAGCATCCCGAGATCGAATATGGCGACTGCATCGACTGCGGCTGGTGCGTGCAGGTCTGTCCCACCGGCATCGACATCCGTGACGGCCAGCAGCTGGCCTGCATCACCTGTGCCCTCTGCATCGATGCCTGCAACAACGTCATGGAGAAGATCGGCAAGCCCAAGGGCCTGATCTCCTATTCCAACGTGAAGACATACAATGCCCATGTCACGGGCCAGGCCGTGAACTTCACCTGGCGCAGCTTCATCCGGCCGCGCACGATTGTGTATCTCACGTTGTGGACGCTGATTGCCGCCGCCATGTTCCTTCACCTCACTTTCCGCGAGCGGCTGCAGATCAACGTGGTGCATGATCGCAACCCGCTCTTCGTGCGCCTCGCCAGCGGCGAGATCCGCAACGGCTACACCGTGCGCATCCTCAACATGGATCTCGAGCCCCGCATCTTCCGCATCTCGCTGGAGGGTCTGGAAAGCGGCCGCATGTCCATCGTCGGGCTCGACAAGCCGCCGGCCCGCAGCTTCGACGTGAAGGTGGACGGCAACAAGGCCAGGACCCTGCGTGTCTATGTCACGGCCGATCCGGCCCGTCTGAAGGACGCGCGCGAGATCTTCTATTTCCGCATCGATGCGTTGGACAAGGACGGCAAGGTCCAGGAGAGTGCCCGCAAGAAGGCGGTCTTCGAAACGAAGAAATGATCATGTCAGGCACGGGCCGGGCGGCAGGATGGGGGCGCCCGGCCCGCCATGCGACAATGCAGGGTCTTGCAGGAAATGCAGGGCTGATGCCAGCATGCATTCAGTGGTCGACAGATGATGATGCGCCGGCTGGGGGGGCGGGGTGCCGGCGGATCTGCAGGAACACGAACCCCGAAAGCCGGGTGCGGGGGCCTGGCCGCGTGATCGCGAGACAGGAGCGACCATGAGCGAGAACAGGCGCGAGTTCAGGCTGACCGGATACCACGTTTTTGCCGGCCTGGTGGCCTTTTTCGGCGTGGTCTTTGCGGCCAATTTCCTCCTGGTCTACCTTTCTGGTGCATCCTGGACGGGCAAGCTGCCCGGCAATGGCTATGAGGCTTCCATCAAGTACAACAGGGAGGCTGCCAAGGCACGGGCCATGCTGGCCAAGGGCTGGCATACCCGCGTGCTTGTCCATGCCGACGGCCGTGTGGAAATCGAGCTGAAGGACAACAAGGGCCGCCCGCTCACGGGGTTGGAGGCCCGCGCCACCATTGGCCGCCCGGCCAGCGATCGCGAGGATCGCAACTTCCGCCTGACTGAACGCGACATCGGCATATACGCCCTGCCCGAGAAGCTGAAAAGCGGCGCCTGGCGCCTGGAGGCGCGTTTCTACCGCAAGGGCGAGCTGCAGTGGCGCACCGATGCCCGTTTCGTCATTGCCCGCGAGGCCGACACCAGCGGCTGATGCGGCGGCTGCTGCGCGGCAGCCTTTGGAAGCGTCTGCAGGAAAGAGCAGGGCAGGGCAAGGCAGAACCGAATTCCCGCTTGGAACAGGTGAAGAGACATGGGCTGCTGTGGCGTCAGAGGTGAGAACGCGTGCTATGCCCCCGGCAGTGCCGCCCTCTGGGTGAAGGAACAGGAGGATGGCACGCGCGAGCTGCATCTCATGGTGCCGGGCATTCATTGCGCGGCCTGCATCTCCACCATAGAGAAGGGGCTCAGGGAACTGGAAGGGCTGGAGGAGGCCCGCGTGAACTTCACGCTCAGGCAGGTGCGTGCCCGCTGGCGCGACGAGACCTTCGACCCGGATGCCATCTTGCGCAAGCTCGACGAGCTGGGCTATGCCGCGCGTCCCTTCGATCCGGCGGAGGCCGGCTTCGCTGCCGATGATCGCGAGGGGAGAGAGCTGCTCAAGGCCCTGGCCGTGGCCGGCTTTGCGGCCGCCAACGTGATGATGTTCTCCATCTCCGTCTGGGCCGGCGCCGATCCGGTCACGCGCGACTTCTTTCATTGGATCTCTGCCGCCATTGCCCTGCCGGCCATAGCCTGGGCCGGTCGCCCCTTCTTTCGTTCCGCGTGGCGGGCCCTGTCCCGCGCCCGTATGAACATGGACGTGCCCATCTCGCTTGCCGTGCTCACCGCGGCCATGATGAGCCTCTACCAGACGGCCACCCACCAGCAGCATGCCTATTTTGATGCCGCGGTCTCGCTGCTCTTCTTTCTGCTCATCGGCCGCTATCTGGACCACCGCATGCGCGCCCGTGCGCGCTCGGCCGTCTCTCAGCTCATGACGCTTTCTGCCACTGGTGCCACCGTGCTGGACGAGGAGGGCCGCCGCCGGTTCCTGCCCATGGAGGCGCTGAAGCGGGGCATGCGCGTTTTTGTTGCGGCCGGCGAGCGCATCCCCGTGGATGGGATCGTCGAGGAGGGCCGCTCCGACGTGGATGTGTCTCTCATTACCGGCGAGAGCAACCCCGAGCCCGTGGAACCGGGAAGGAAGGTCTATGCAGGAGCCATGAATCTCACCGGCCCCCTGGTGATTCGCCTCACGGCCCATGGCGAGGATACCTTCCTGTCCGAGGTGATCCGCCTCATGTCCGCAGCCGAGCAGGGCCGCTCGGCCTATGTGCGCATTGCCGATCGCCTGGCCGGCCTCTATGCCCCGGTGGTGCATGTGCTGGCCGGAGCCACACTCCTGGGCTGGCTGTTCTGGACCGGCTTCAACTGGCCTGTCTCCCTGCTGCATGCCATTGCCGTTCTCATCATCACCTGCCCGTGCGCCCTGGGGCTGGCCGTGCCGGCCGTGCAGGTGGTGGCTGCCGGCGTGCTCTTTCGCAACGGCATCATGGTCAAGGATGGCGCGGCACTGGAGCGCATGGCCGAGGTGGATACCGTGATCTTCGACAAGACCGGCACCCTCACCCTGGGCCGGCCGCAACTGATGGACACGGGCCCCGTCTCCACCCAGGCCCTGGCCATAGCAGCGGGCCTGGCCCGTGCCTCCACGCACCCGCTTTCCCGGGCCTTGGTGGAAGGCGTGGAGACACGCGGCATCATCCCGGAACCGGTGCAGGATGTGCGGGAACATCCCGGCCAGGGCCTGTCCGGCCGCTGGCGCGGGCGTGAGGTGAGGCTGGGTTCGCGCAGCTTCTGCAACGTGCCGGAGACGATGCCGGAGAGTGACCTCCCGCAGATCGCCTTGGCCGTGGAGGGCCGTCAGCCTGTGCTCTTCACCTTTGCCGATACGCTCAGGCCGGATGCGGCCGAGACCATCCGCCGCCTGAAGGCGGCCGGGCTGAAGGTGGAGATGATTTCCGGCGACCGCGAGGGCCCTGTGCGTGCCGTGGCCCGCGAGCTTGGCATCGAAGTCTGGCGCTCCGGATGGACGCCGCAGCAGAAGCTGGCCTATGTGGAAGGGCTGGGCAAGGCCGGTGCCAGGGTGTTGATGGTGGGCGATGGCATCAATGATGCACCGGCGCTCGCGGCCGGCCATGCCTCTATGGCTCCCTCCACAGCCTCGGACATCGGCCGCACCGCGGCCGACATGGTCTTTCTCGGGCAGTCGCTGTCCGCGGTCTGGCTGGCGCGCGAGGTGGCGCTGCGCGGCCGCCAACTGATGACACAGAACTTCGCGCTTTCGCTCGTCTACAATGCACTGGCCGTGCCGGTGGCCATCTTCGGCTACGCCACGCCACTGTTTGCGGCCATCGCCATGTCTGCCTCTTCCATCGTGGTGGTGGGCAACGCCCTGCGCCTGGGCTTCATCGATCGGCGTCTCAGGCGAGGGTTCAGTCTCGAGGGCGGCATGGACAAGGCCGACTGTGAAAGAGAAAGGGGGAGGAAGGCAGCATGAGCGTGCTCGTCTTTCTCATTCCCATCGCGCTCACGCTCTCGCTCATCGGTCTGGGCGCCTTCATCTGGTCATTGCGTAGCGGGCAGTTCGATGACCTCGACGGCGAGGCCCTGCGCATTCTTGATGACGATGACGACCGCCCTCTGAAGGACTGACCGGCAGGTGTGCGCCGGGAGCCCGTCACGGCCTGGCTGCATGCCCGGAAAACCGCCGCATTCTCTCCGTCACATGCGAGGTGCAGACAAGGCAGTGCGTTGAAGGAACTTTGCGGATGATTGGATGGCTGTGAATCGCAAGGTTCTGACGATGTATC
>CAZNLW010000105.1:0-8016 GCA_964574205.1 uncultured Rhizobiaceae bacterium
TGGCAGGTTGAATCGTTCAAATCATCCCCTCATCCGCGCGCTCGCAAATTTCCGTTATGTGGTGAGAGCGACTCGCCTACTCCCGAGTATCCGCGACAGGCTCGATCACCACGGCCGTGCCGGCAGCAGTGACCATGAGCATGGAACCGGCCTGGCCGACGGTCTCGTAGTCGATGTCCACGCCGATGACGGCATTGCAGCCCAGTTCCCTGGCCCGCTCCGACATCTCTTCGATGGCCATGGCGCGGGCATCGGCCAGCACCTTCTCGTAGGCGCCGGAACGGCCACCCACCAGATCACGAATGGATGCGAAGAAATCGCGAAACACATTGGCCCCCAGAATGGCCTCGCCGGCCACGATGCCGCGATATTCGACGATGCGGTAACCCTCGACCGAATTTGTCGTTGTGACAAGCATGACAGCCTCCTCCCCCGCAAGAGCGTGACATCCGGGCCCATCCACTGAGCACCGGGATGGTTCTGCCGGCGTCAGTGCCGGAAGTGGCGCATGCCGGTGAAGATCATGGCCAGACCATGCTCGTCAGCCGCCCGGATCACTTCCTCGTCGCGTATGGACCCACCAGGCTGGATGACGGCGGTGCAGCCGGCGCCGGCGGCCTCCAGCAGGCCGTCGGCAAAGGGAAAGAAGGCATCCGAGGCCACCACCGAGCCCTTGATCTCCAGCCCGGCCTGATCCGCCTTGTGGCGGGCAATGCGGGCGGAGTTGACGCGGCTCATCTGACCGGCACCCACGCCGATGGTCATGCCACCCTTCGCGTAGACGATGGCGTTGGACTTGACGAACTTGCACACCTTCCAGGCGAATATGAGATCGCGCATCTCCTCTTCGGTGGGCGCACGCTTCGTCACCACCTGCAGCTCGTCGAAAAGGGCGAGGTCGGCATCCTGCACGAGAAGTCCGCCGTTCACGCGCTTGAAGTCCAGCCGCGAGCCCGGCTCGGTCGTCCATTCACCGCATTCCAGCAGGCGCACGTTCTTCTTCCTGGCCACGACTTCGGCCGCCGCCGCGGAAATACCGGGCGCGATGATGACCTCCACGAACTGGCGTTCGATGATGGCGGCAGCGGTCTCTTCGTCCAGCTCGCGATTGAAGGCGATGATGCCCCCGAAGGCCGATTCCGGATCGGTGGCGTAGGCGCGATCATAAGCCGCCTTCAGCGTTTCACCGATGGCCACGCCACAGGGGTTGGCATGCTTGACGATGACACAGGCCGGTCCCTCGTCGAACTGCTTCACGCACTCCAGCGCCGCATCCGCATCGGCGATGTTGTTGTAGGAAAGGTCCTTGCCCTGAAGCTGGCGGGCCGTGGCCACGGAAGGCTCCGCCGGCGCGTCGCGATCCACGTAGAAGGCCGCCTTCTGGTGCGGGTTCTCGCCGTAGCGCATGTCCTGCTTCTTGACGAACTGGGCGGTGAAAGTGCGCGGGAAGGCGGCATCCGGGTTCTCGGGGTTCTCGATCACGCAGCCCAGCCAGTTGGAGATGGCGGCGTCATAGGCTGCCGTGCGGGCAAAGGCCTTCTGTGCCAGCTTGCGGCGAAACTTTGCGCAGGTGCCGCCGCCGTGCTGGGCCATGTCGCCGAGCAGCTTCTCGTAGTCGGCCGGATCGACGACGACGGCCACGGAGGCGTGGTTCTTGGCGGCGGCGCGGATCATGGCCGGACCGCCAATGTCGATGTTCTCCACGCAGGTATCGTAATCGGCACCCGAAGCCAGCGTCTGCTCGAAGGGATAGAGGTTCACCACCAAGAGGTCGATGGGCGCAATGCCATGTTCGGCCATGGCGGCCTCATGCCCGGCATCGCCGCGCACGGCCAGCAGTCCGCCGTGGATTGCGGGATGCAGTGTCTTCACGCGGCCGTCCATGATCTCGGGAAAGCCGGTGACCTCGGACACATCGGTAACGGGAATGCCCGCCTCCTTGAGCATGCGAGCGGTGCCGCCAGTGGAAATGATCTCCACGCCATGTTTCTCCACCAGGGTGCGGGCGAAATCCACAAGGCCGGTCTTGTCCGACACGGAAATGAGTGCACGGCGCACGGGCGTGGGCATGTCCCTGTTCTCCCCTCGAATGCAGTTCCTGGCTTGCGGCGGGCAAGGCCGCCTTTCTGCCATGTGTGCTGATAGCAGATCACCGGCAGGGCACAAACAGGCCAGGCGGCCCTCAGTCCTCCGGTTCCAGCAGGCGATGGATATGGACAATGAAGTAGCGCATCTCGGCATCGTCGATGGTGGCGCGGGCCTTCTCCTCCCAGGCCCTGTGAGCCTCGGCGTAGGAAGGAAAGATGCCGACGATGTCGAGATCACGCGGATCCTGGAACTCCACCCCCTGCACATCCTTCAGTCGGCCGCCGAAGACGAGGTGCAGATACTGCTTCGACTCGTGAACCCTGTCGGTCATGTCGGTTCCCCCTTTTCGGCCTTTCTCCGCAACTGGCAGCGATGGCCGTGGCGTGGCGGATGATAGCCCCGCAACCGCTCCAGGATGGCTGCATGCAGCGCCGGCGGGCCAGCCAGCACGCCATGTGGCCTGGGGGGCGAGCCGTTGTAGCGGATGGGGCGGCCCGAAATGTCGGTAACCACGCCACCGGCCTCGCGCACGATGACGTCGCCCGCGGCCACATCCCATTCGCTCTTGTACCCGGGTGCCAGCATGGCATCGGCCGTGCCGTCGGCCACGTAGGCCAGGCGCAGGGCCAGCGATGGCGGGCGGGAAAGCGTCACGTCCGGCCAGGGCCGGTCCCAGCATTCGGGCCGCTGCACGGAAGCCGGGCCGATAATGCGCGCACCGGCCAGATCCGCCCGCCCGCTGACGTGAATGGGGTCGCCATTGAGTGCTGCACCTGCACCCTTCACGGCTGTCCAGGTTCTTTCCAGCGCCGGAGCATGGATGATGCCGAGCACCGGCTCCCCTTCCTCCACCAGCGCCAGGGCCGTGCAGAACTCCCTTTCGCCCCGCAGATAGCCGCCGGTGCCATCCAGAGGGTCCAGCACCCATACCCGATGGCAGGCAAGGCGCGCAGGCTCGTCCGCCGTCTCCTCGGACAGCCAGCCATAATCCGGGCGTGCCGCCAGCAGGCCCTCGTGCAAGGCCTTGTCGATGGCAAGGTCCACTTCGGTCACCGGCGTGCCATCGGCCTTGCGGTGCCACTTCGGGCGGCGACGAAAGCGGGACAGCGCAAGCCGGCCAGCCTCATGCACCAGCGCCAGCGCCAGCGCGAGATCCTCCTTCAGGTCGCTGTGCCCGTCACTGGCCGGCAATGGTCATGCCCTCCACAAGGCAGGTGGGTGCACTGTGAGACGCACGGAATTCCAGATCGCTGGCGGGCGTCAGGCGACGGAACATGTCCGTCAGATTGCCGGCGATGGTAACCTCGCTGACGGGATGGGTAATCTCGCCGTTCTCGATCCAGAATCCGGAGGCCCCGCGGGAATAGTCGCCGGTGACGGTATTCACGCCCATGCCGATGAGCTCGGTGACCAGGAGCCCCTTTTTCACGCTCCGGACGAGATCTTCCGGAGCCGTCGTGCCAGCAGCGATGTGGAAGTTGGTGCTGGCCGGCGCAGGCGGGCTGCCAATACCGCGACTGGCATGGCCGTTGCTTGCAAGCCCCAGCTGCCGGGCACTGGCGAGATCGAGAATCCAGTGCTTCAGGATGCCGCTCTCCACCACCTTCAGGCGCTGGGGAGCGAGGCCCTCGGCATCAAAAGGCTTGCTGGCCAGGCCGCGGCGCATGTGCGGATCGTCGATGACGTCCACGCCTTCGGCCAGCACGGGTTCGCCCATCCGGTCTTTCAGGAAACTGGCACCGCGGGCGATGCTGCGGCCGTTCACGGCAGATGCCAGATGTCCGGCAAGCGACCCGGCCACACGCGCCTCGAAGATCACGGGCGCACCCGTCACGGACTGGGGCTTGAGCGGGTTCAGACGGCGCACGGCCCGCTCGCCGGCGATGCGGCCGATCTCTTCCGGCGCCTTCAGATCGGCCAGATGCAGGCGACTGTCATATTCCCAGTCGCGTTGCATCGCCGTGTCCTCGCCGGCAATCACGGCGGCGGAAACGCCATAGGACGTGCGCACATAGCTGCCAAGAAAGCCAGTGCTGGTCGCCAGCACCACCAGGCTGCGGCTGGCCGAGGCCCCGGCGCCGGCCGATCGGGTGACGCCTTTCACGTCCAGGGCCGCGGCCTCGCAGGCCAGGGCCATCTCCTGCAACTGCTTCTCGTCGATATCGAAGGTGTCGGCAAGATCCAGATCCGGCCAGTCGCGGGCCAGCGCGTCGGGCTCGGCCAGACCGATCCAGGGATCCTCCGGCGCAGCTTTCGCCATGGCCACGGCTTGCTCGGCAGCTTCCATGAAATCGGCCCGGGCCGGATCTCCCAGCGAAACGATGGCCTGCCGCCGGCCGATGAGCACACGCAGCCCCAGTGAGGCACCGTCCGAGCGCTCGAGATGCTCGAGCATCCCCTCGCGCACCGCGATTTCCACGCTTTCGCCACCGGTAACGATGACATCCGCCGCCTCTGCCCCGGCGTGGCGGGCGGCTTCCAGCGCCTTTTCCGCCAGTGTCTCGAAAGGTTTCGGATCCAGTGGCTCGCTCATGTCACCTGGCCATCGTCTCGTTCATCGGGAATGGGCCGTGCAATGCGCAGTCGGCTCAGGGCCGGGTCTGGCCGTTTCCCCGCACCTGATACTTGAAGGTGGTGAGCTGCTCCAGCCCCACCGGCCCGCGGGCGTGCATGCGGCCCGTGGCGATACCGATCTCGGCACCGAATCCGAACTCGCCGCCGTCGGCAAACTGGGTGGAAGCGTTGCGCATGACGATGGCGCTGTCCACCTCGGCGAGAAACTTCTCTGCCGTGGCCTCGTTCTCGGTGATGATGGCATCGGTGTGCTGGGAACCGTAGCGGGCGATATGGGCGATGGCCTCGTCCACCCCGTCCACCACCTTCACGGAAATGATGGGGGCAAGGTATTCCGTGGCCCAGTCCTCTTCCGTCGCCGGTTTCACGCGCGGATCCACCGCCTGCGTGGCCGCATCGCCCCGCACTTCGCAGCCGGCATCGAGCAGGGCCTTCACCACCGGTGCCAGCAGGCGATCGGCGCCGGCGCGGTCCACCAGTGCCGTCTCGGTGGCGCCGCAGATGCCGGGCCGGCGCATCTTGGCGTTCACGGTGACCTTCACCGCCTTCTCCAGGTCGGCATCGCGGTCGATATAGGTGTGACACAAACCCTCCAGATGGGCGAAGACGGGCACACGGGCCTCCTCCTGCACGCGCGCCACCAGCGACTTGCCCCCGCGCGGCACGATCAGGTCGATCGTGCCGTCCAGCCCGCGCAGCATCTCGCCCACGGCGGCACGGTCGGTCACTGGCACCATCTGGATGGCATCTTCCGGAAGCCCGGTGTCCTTCAACCCTTCACGCAGGCACTGGACCAGAACGCCGGAGGAATGGAAGGAATCGGAACCACCGCGGAGGATGGCGGCATTGCCGGACTTCATGCACAGGGCACCGGCATCGGCCGTCACGTTGGGGCGCGATTCATAGATGATGCCGATGACGCCGATGGGCACCCGCACACGAGCAATGCGCAGGCCGTTGGGCCGCTCCCACTCGTCCATGACGGCGCCCACCGGATCGGGGAGCTCGGCGATGGTCTCCAGCCCTTTCGCGATACCTTCGATACGGGCGTCATCGAGCAGGAGCCGGTCGATGAAGGCCTCTGGCCGGCCGGCGGCACGGGCTGCAGCCACATCCTTCTCGTTGGCGGCCAGGATGTCGGCCTTGCGCGCGCGGATGTTGGCGGCCATGCGGCGCAGGGCCCTGTCCTTGGCGGCCGTCTCGGCGCGGGCCAGTGCGGCGGCGGCGCGGCGGGCGCGGATGCCCACCTCCTTCATGATGGCGGCAATGTCCTTCATGACTCCTCCTCGGCTGCGGTCCAGACCAGATCATCGCGATGCACGAGCACGTCGCGGCCGGCATGACCGAGGGCGGCAGGAATGTCCTCGGAGCGCAGACCACGGATCCTGTCCACCTCGTCACGGTCGTAATTGACAAGACCGCGGGCCAGCTCTCGCCCTGCCTCATCCACGATGCGCACGGCATCTCCCCGGGCGAAGCGACCGCGCGCGGCTACCACTCCCACGGGCAGCAGGCTCTTGTTGCGCCTGAGGGCCTCGACGGCACCGGCGTCCACCACCAGCTCGCCCCGGGGCACGAGCGCGCCGGCAATCCAGCGCTTGCGGGCAGCGACGGGATTTGCCGAGGAGGTAAACCATGTGCATCTGCCCCCGTCAAGGATGCGGCCCAGAGGGTGCAGGTCCCGCCCCGAGGCAATGACCATGTGCACCCCCGCCTTGGTGGCGATGCGGGCGGCCTCCAGCTTGGTGTGCATGCCGCCTGTGCCCATCTCGGTGCCGGCATCGCCGGCCATGGCGAGAATGTCCTTGGTGATGCGCGGCACCTCCGCGATGTGTTGCGCTCCCGGCATGCCCGGCGGGGCGGTATACAGGCCATCCACGTCCGAGAGCAGCACCAGGCAGTCGGCATGGATCATGGAGGCCACGCGAGCGGCGAGGCGATCGTTGTCGCCATAGCGGATCTCGTCGGTGGCCACCGTGTCGTTCTCGTTGATCACGGGCACGGCCCGGTGCTTCAGCAGGGTGTCGAGGGTGGCCCGGGCATTGAGATAGCGGCGGCGCTCCTCCGTGTCCATGAGGGTGAGGAGAATCTGACCGGCGACAATGTCATGACGGCTCAGCGCCTCGGCCCAGGCGCGCGCCAGGGCGATCTGGCCCACGGCGGCGGCGGCCTGGCTCTCTTCCAGCTTCTTCTGGCGGGTGCGCGGCGGCAGGCCCAGCAGGCGGGCGCCCAGGGCAATGGCGCCGGAGGAGACGATCAGCAACTCCGCCCCCCTGCGATGGAAAGCGGCGATGTCCTCTGCAAGGGAAGCCAGCCATTCGTGCTTCAGCCGGCCGGTGGCCGTGTCCACCAGCAATGCCGAGCCGATCTTCACCACGATGCGCCGCGCGTTGGCGAGCCTGTGGCTCATGGCTGTCCCTTTCCTGCCTGGAAAGCCAGTGCCGAACCCGATTTTCCCGCTGCCCGGCGTGTCTTTCCTGCCGGTACGTGCCAGTCGCGCCTGCAGCAGGAACGGCTCCTTCTAGCACAGAACGACGAGAAAGGAAGTTGACCTGTGTCGGATCCCCGGCCCCTGAGCAGGAAGGCTGCACCGGTTGCCGCCCATGGCCGCAAGGCCTGCCCGTGCCGAGTTATGGCTGCCAGGAAGCCTCTGCCGCGGTACCGGCAGCCCCGGTCGGCGGCGCCTTGTGGCGGGTCTCGCGTATCACTTCCATGAGGTGCCCCATGACCGGGCGCACGCCCTCGCCCGTGGCGGCAGAGAGCAGCAGAGGCTCGATACCGGTGCGCTCGCGGAAATCCTCGGCCACCATCCGGCGGGTCTCCTCGTCCACCCGATCGATCTTGGACAGGGCCACGATCTCGGGCTTCTCCGCAAGGCGGCCATCCTCATAGGCCGCAAGCTCCCGGCGCACGGTGCGCCAGGCCTCCACCGGATCCTCGTGGTCGATGGCAATGAGATGGAGCAGCACGGCGGTCCGTTCCACATGGCCAAGAAAACGGTGGCCGAGACCGGCCCCCGCGTGCGCGCCTTCGATGAGGCCGGGGATGTCGGCCAGCACGAAGCTTTCGCCTGGCCCCAGCCGAACCACGCCCAGGTTGGGATGCAGGGTGGTGAAGGGGTAGTCGGCAATCTCCGGCCGGGCGGCGGACACCACGGAGAGCAGCGTGGACTTTCCGGCATTGGGCAGGCCGATGATGCCGGCATCGGCAATGAGCTTCAGGCGCAGCCAGATCCAGCGTTCCTCACCCGGCTGGCCGGGGTTGGCATGGCGCGGCGCGCGATTGGTGGGCCCCTTGAAGCGGGCATTGCCGAAACCGCCGTTGCCCCCCTTGAGCAGGCGCACGCGCTGGCCC
>CAZNLW010000106.1:0-4158 GCA_964574205.1 uncultured Rhizobiaceae bacterium
TGTAGACCACCGGATAAAAGGGCTGCAGCTTGCGGGCGATATAGTTGGCGTTCAGGATGGCCATCTGCGTGGCGCGCTTCAGCCCTTCCGACCCCATCATGCGGATATAGCTCCAGGAGATGGTGAGGATGAGCGCGCTGCCCCACGGCGCGGCGGCTACCTGGCCGATGGTGTCCTCGTAGCGCGCGGCGGCAGGGTTGACGCCATCCACCACCACGTGGCCGGGCAGGAAGCGGGCCAGGTGCGCCTTCACGCCGATGGGGCCGACGCCGGGGCCGCCGCCGCCGTGCGGAATGGCGAAGGTCTTGTGCAGGTTCAGGTGGCAGACATCCGCCCCCAGCTCGGCGGGGCGCACGTAGCCCACCAGCGCGTTCATGTTCGCACCATCGAAATACACCTGCCCGCCGTGCGCGTGCACGATGTCGCAGACTTCCTTCACCGTCTCCTCGAACACGCCGTGGGTGGAGGGATAGGTGATCATCAGCGCGGCCAGGTGCTCGGCATGCTTCTCCGCCTTGGCCTTCAGGTCGGCCATGTCGATGTTGCCGTCGTCATCGCACTGCACGGGCACCACCTTCAGCCCCGCCATGGCGGCGGAGGCCGGGTTGGTGCCGTGCGCGGAGGTGGGGATGAGGCAGATGTTGCGCTGGCCCTCGCCGCGCTCGGCATGATAGCGCTTGATGGTCAAGAGCCCCGCATATTCCCCCTGGCTGCCGGCATTGGGCTGGAAGCTGAAGGCATCAAAGCCGGTGAGCGTGCACAGGTAGTGCTCCAGCTCCTCGATGAGCTGGTGATACCCTTGCGCCTGCTCCAGCGGGGCGAAGGGATGGATGTGGGCGAACTCGCGCCAGCTTAAGGCCTGCATCTCGGTGGCGGCGTTCAGCTTCATGGTGCAGGAGCCGAGCGGGATCATGGAGCGGTCCAGCGCGATGTCCTTCGCCTGCAGGCGGCGCAGGTAGCGCATCATCTCCGTCTCGGAATGGTAGCTGTTGAAGACGGGGTGGGTGAGGATGGCATCGGTGCGGTGCAGATGGTCGGGAATGCCGATGCGGGCCCGGGCATCGATCTCGTAGATCTCCTCCGGATCCTGCAGGGCATGGGGGAAGAAGACGCGGATGAGCCGCACCACCTCGGAGCGGCGGGTGGCCTCGTCGGTGGAGATGGAGACGTGATCGGCATCCACCACGTGGATGTTGATGCGCTGCTCGCGGGCGCGGGCGGCATACCATTGCGCCCGCCCCGGCGTCTTCACCGTGATGGTGTCAAAGAAGTGCGTGTTGACGATCTCGAAGCCGAATTCGGACAGGGCGGTGGCAATGATCTCGGCATAGCGGTTCACCCGCCGGGCGATCTGCTTCAGCTTCTCCGGCCCGTGATAGACGGCGAAAAATGCAGCCAGATTGGCCAGCAGCACCTGGGCGGTGCAGATGTTGGAGGTGGCCTTCTCGCGGCGGATGTGCTGCTCGCGCGTCTGCAGGGCCATGCGCAGGGCCAGCCGCCCTTGCGCATCGCGCGAGACGCCGATGATGCGGCCAGGCATCTGCCGCACGTGATCGGCACGGGTGGCGAACCAGCCGGCATGGGGGCCGCCATAGCCCATGGGCACGCCGAAGCGCTGGGCCGAGCCGACGGCAATGTCCGCGCCCATCTCCCCCGGCGACTTCAGCAGAACGAGCCCCAGCAGATCGGCCGCGATGATGGACAGCGCGCCAGCCTCGCGCAAGGCCTGGCACAGGGGCGTGAAATCGCGGATTTCGCCAGAACTGCCGGGATACTGGAAGAGCGCGGCAAAGACCTTGTCAGGCTCGAGATCGGTGAAGGGATCGCCCACCTGCACCTCGAAACCGAAATGCTCCGCACGGGTCTTCACCACGGCCAGGGTCTGGGCAAAGACATCCCTGTCCACGAAGAAGACCGTGCCCTTCCTGCCCCGCGTGACACGATGGGCCATGGCCATGGCCTCGGCGGCGGCGGTGGCCTCGTCCAGCAGCGAGGCATTGGCCACCTCCAGCCCCGAAAGATCCGAGATCATGTGCTGGAAGGTGAGCAGCGCCTCCAGCCGCCCCTGGCTGACCTCCGCCTGGTAGGGCGTGTAGGCCGTGTACCAGCCCGGATTCTCCAGCACGCGGCGCTGGATGACCTTGGGCATGATGGAGCCGTAGTAGCCCTGGCCAATCATGGAGACCATGACGCGGTTGCGCCGGGCCATGGCCATCAGGTCGGAGATGCAGTTGCGTTCCGACAGCCCCTCGGGCAGGCAGAAGGGCCGCTCGGTGCGGATGTGGCGGGGGATGACCCTGTCGATGAGGTCATCGAGGCTTTCGGCCTCCACCACCTTCAGCATCTCCGCAATCTCCTCCTCCCGCGGGCCGATGTGGCGCGGAATGAAGTTGGCGCCGGGCTGCAGCTCCTTCAGGGTGGGGCGGCGGGTCTCGGTCATGGTCTCCTTCCTGCCATTGGCGGGATTCGCAAATCTCTCGCCAGATCTCTCACCAGGCCTGGCCGGCCATATCCTCCTTCTCAGCCCTCCTCGCTGACGAAGGCCTCATAGGCGGCGGCGTCCATCAGATCGTTCAGCTCGTCGGGGCTGGCCAGCCTCACCCTGAAGAACCAGCCCTCGCCCTCCGGATCCTCGTTGACGCGACCGGGCTCCTCGGTCACGAGCGGGTTGACCTCCACCACCTCGCCGGAGACGGGCGCATAAACATCGGAAGCGGCCTTCACCGACTCCACCACACCGGCCTCGCCGCCCTTCTCCACTTCCGTGCCCACCTCCGGCGTCTCCACGAAGACAATGTCGCCCAGCTGCTCGGCAGCGTGCTTCGTGATGCCGACGGTGCCGATATCGCCGTCCACGCGGATCCACTCGTGCTCCCGGGTGTAATAGGTCTCGCTCATGTCGTCCTTCCTTCTTCCCTCTCGGATGTGGTTCGGACAATTGCCGACGGGGTTTCCCGCCGCGCGCCCTCTCCTCCCTCACCGCCTGTAGCGATGGGGCACGAAGACGGGCGAGGTGACACGGGCCGGGAGGCGGCGACCGCGCACCTCCAGCTCCACAGGCGTGTCCTTCTTCGCCATGTCGGTGCGGACATAACCCATGGCCACCGGTGCGCCCACCGTGGGGCCAAAGCCGCCGGAGGTGACAACCCCGATCTCCTCGTCCGTGCCGGGGCGGAAGACGCGCGTGCCCTCGCGGGCCGGAGCGCGACTTTCCGGCGCCAGCCCCACACGGCGACGGGCCGGCCCTTCGGCAATCTCCTGCAGGATGCGGACTGCGCCCGGAAATCCGCCTTCCTCGCGGCGACGCCGGCCAATGGACCATGTGAGCGCCGCCTCCACGGGCGAGGTGGTCTCGTCGATGTCATGACCGTAAAGGCACAGACCGGCTTCCAGGCGCAGGGTATCGCGCGCGCCCAGGCCGGCGGGCTTCACGCCGGGCCGGTCCAGAAGGATCCGGGCGATGTCCAGGGCGTGGGCAGCGGGCACGGAGATCTCGAAGCCGTCCTCGCCCGTGTAGCCGGAACGGGAAACACGCACGGGCACGCCGGCCATTTCCCCTTCCGCGGCCTGCATGAAGGCGAGATCCTTCACCTGCGGGAAAAGAGGCGCAAGGACAGCTTCCGCCCGCGGCCCCTGCAAGGCGAGCAGAGCGCGGCCCTCCCAGAGTTCGAGCCGCACGTTCGGCGGCAGGTGCCGGCGGATCCAGTCGCAATCCACGGCCGTGCGGGCCGCATTGACGACAAGATAGAGACGATCGTCATGTTCTGCCGGGCGGGTGACCATGAGATCGTCGATGATGCCGCCATTCTCGTTCGTGAGCTGGGTGTAGCGCTGCTGGCCGGGCTTCAGGCCCAGGATGTCCGCCGGCACGAGGCGCTCCAAGGCACGGGCCACGGTCTCGACATCCGGCCCCACCAGCCAGAGCTGACCCATGTGGGAGACATCGAACAGGGAGACATTCTCGCGCGTGTGTTCATGCTCGGCAATGATGCCCTCATACTGCACCGGCATCTCGTAGCCGGCAAACGGCACCATGCGCGCGCCGAGCGCCACATGCAGGGCATGAAGGGGCGTATGCTTCAGATCGGCCATGAGCCTCTCTCCGGTTTCGCGACAAACGGGGCGCCACCGCTGTCCTTCCGCTGCCACGCGGGCGCC
>CAZNLW010000106.1:4258-7995 GCA_964574205.1 uncultured Rhizobiaceae bacterium
GCCTTCAGGCTTCCCTGCGGCCGCGTGCTGCGGACCAGGCACCGGCCCGGCTCCGGCATCGACAAACGGTCGCGCGCCCCCTCTGTCCGAGACCTGAGAGATTTCACTCCGCCTCTCCCCGGTCACCAGTCGCACCGGTGGCCGAAGGAAGATGGCAGGGCTTACCCCCTTCGGTGGGCCGGGTGCAGGGCCGTCCGGACAGGCGTTGCTGCCCGTCCTCCGGCGGCGCAGGCCCGGCCGCTCTCCAGAGTTCCCATCTCTCCCGCGGTCCTTTTGCCTGAGAGTTTCCGGGGCGGTTGCTCCTTCGGCGACGCCCGCGCTGTCCCTGCTTTCCCGATGCCGCCGGAACCCCAGCGCATGCAGGCGTGTCAGGACGGAACAGCCGGCGTTCTCTCCCGCGGGAGATGCTGGCGGGAGTGACCGCTTTCGAGACTAGCGGGGGATGCACGCGAGTCAAGCGCTCCATGGGGCGAATCCGCAGGGCACATGCTGTCGGAACACGTGCATTGCCGTACAACGGAAGCGTCTCCGAGGGGATCCGGGGCGCAAGAGACGACCTCGGATTGCGCCCGCTCTGGCACGTTTCTTGATTGGTGAATGGCGGCGGACAGGACTAGGCATGAAGGGGGTCCTGAAATGGCACACATGGACAGCGAGCTGAAGGTGGCGCAACTGATCGACGCCCCGGACCCGGATCTGCAGCCCATTCACAAGAAGCCGGTGATCTTCGCGCATCGGCTCTGCGAGCTGGCCATGCTTGATGACGACCATCTGGCGCTGCTCATCGAGCGGGCGGCCCGCGCCGGACCGATGCACTACAACCTGCACATCCATCAGGAGGACGAGGACGGCTTCGAATACATGCAGCCGGGTCTGCTGGCAGAGAAGGGCGAAGAGGCGGACGGGCACCGCATCCTCGACATGATCAGGGCCGGACAATTGTGGCTCCAGATCGAGCACCTGGACGTGCTGGCGCCGCATCTCCATGGCCTCATCGTGCGCGCCTACAAGGAACTGGAAGAGCGCGTGCCCGGCTTCACCTTCCGCAACCTCTATACCAACCTGCTGATCTCCGGGCCCAAGGCCAAGGTGGCCCCACACATCGACGTGGCGGAGGTGATCCTCTTCCACATTCGCGGACACAAGCGCATGCGCCTGTGGGATCCGGCGCGCTATCCGGTGCCGGAGGAGGTGCAGGAGGCCATCATCCTGCGCGAGCAGTTCGAGGACATCAAGCTGCCGAGGGCATGGAAGGACGAAAATGCTGGCGAGGCCCATGACCTTGCGCCCGGTTATGGCGTGAGCTTTCCCTACATGTGGCCGCACAGCGTGGAGAACCTGGGGGACTTCAACGTCTCGCTGCAGACGGAATACCATTATCCGGCGACCATGCGCCGGTATGGAGCCCTCTATGCCAACGGCGTGCTGCGCCGGCACCTGAAACTGGCGCCGAAGGGAACCGGCCCCGGCATCGTGGGGGAATCCCTGAGAGCAGCCGCGGGGTTCGTGGCCAAGAAAATGAAGATCCACGCGCCGAAGCCCCGCAAGGTGCGCCTCACCTACGTGGTGGATCCGGAGGCGCCGGGTCTGGTGCGGCGCATTCCGGACGAGAAGGTGCCGGAGCTGCTGAAGTGAAGCCTTTCGGTTCCTCGTGTCGATCCGGCCGGAATGAAGATCGCTTGCGGGCGGGGAGGCATGGCGCGCTGCCATTCCTCCCCGGCGCGAAGGGGGGAAGGACATGTTCGTGCCGTTTTTCAGTGCCCGGGACGCCATGAATGCCACCCTGCTGAAGCTTGGCCTGTCGCGGCCGGCCCCGCCGGCCTCTGCCCCTGCCCGCGCGGATGCCTCCGCCGGGCTGCCTGATACTCCCCGCCAGCCTCTCAGGGTCGATCTGGTAACGGCCCCGGACGAGCTCTTCGCCTTGGCCGATGCCTGGCGCACGCTGCAGCGGCGCACGCCGCGTGCCCTTCTCTCCCCGTTTCAGGACTGGGACTTCGTGCGCGCCTGGCTGGCCACGGCCTGCCAGACGGATGACGAAGGCGGCGAATGTCGCCCCGTGATGGCCGTGGTCCGGCAAGGGCAACGGCCGATTCTCATGCTGCCTTTCCAACTCGACAGGCATGCAGGGCTGAAGCGCCTGACGTGGCTGGGCATGCCGGCGCTGCAGTATGGCGGCTTTCTCCTGGACGAACGCCTTCCTGCAGACATGCGCAATGAGGCCATGGAAACGGCCCTGCTGGGCCTGGCTTCCCTGCAAGCGGATTTCGACGACTTCCGCCTCATGCCGGCAGATGCGCCGGCGACCTCCTTCCTGGCCAGGAGCGGCTGGCGAGGAGCTCCCAATGCCTCCTACTGCGTGGACATGTCTGCCCATGCCGACTGGCGGGCCTATGAGCTGTCGCTCAGGCGCTCGACCCGGCGTGCCCGGCACAAGCGGCTGAACAGGCTTTCGCGGCAGGGCCGCCTCGTCTTCCGCATGCAAGAAACGGGACCACGTCGTCATGAACTACTGGACATCGCTCTCGGCTGGAAACGGTCCTGGCTGGCCGCAAGGGGCGAAGGTGGCAGCTTTGCCGCCACGGGAACCTTCGCCCAGCTCATGCACGCCGTGCTGGATCATTCCGCCACTTCGCCTGCGCGCTGGATGGCCGCCGAGCTGAAGCTGGACGGGCATCCCATCGCCATCGAGATCGGTGCGGCCATGCATGGCGTCTTCTTTGCCTATCTCGCCGCCTATGACGTGACCCTGGCCGAACATTCCCCCGGCAAGGTGCTGATGTGGCTGATGCTGCAATGGTGCAAGGAAAACGGCATCGACATCTATGACATGCTGCCCAACCACGCCCCTTACAAGGCGGAATGGGCCAACGTGATGCGCCCTCTCGTGCATGTCATTCGCCCGCGGACGGTGCGCGGGCAGGCCTATGGCCTTTGGGCCTCGCGGCTGCGGCCACTGGCACGGGAGGCCTATCAGGCCCTGCCTCCCTCCCTGCGCGGCCTGATCGGTGCCAACCTGCGGCGGCTCAGAGACGGTGGCAAGGGCGGGGGGCTGGCCCATTAACCCTTTCTTCACACCTGGCTGGCCTTGCCCCGGCAACTTTGCCAACATGTCGACGGCTTGAGAAAGGGGCCGGACCGATCCGGCGCCTGTCATCACGAAACGGGTTCTTGCGGGACATCAGCGCTTGGGATGGAGGGCAAGGTGACCGGCAGCTTCGACGAATGGGAGAGGCAGGCGGAGCGCACGCTGGACGAACAGAAGATCCGGCATGCGGCCCTGCGCTACATCATCGAGGCCTGGGAAGAAGCGGTCTATGACGGCCTGCATCCGGACCAGGTGGCCTCTGCCGCCCTCTTTGCCGCCATCTCCGAGATGGTCACCGCCTATGGCGAGGACATGGTGGCCAGAATGGTGGAGGACCTGCCGGAGCGGATCCGGCGCGGCGAATTCACGCTCTATCACACCCGGCAATAGGCTGCGGACCGGGATTCGGATCACGAGGGCATCCAGACGACATTCTCCCACGACAAAGCCATCACCGGAAACGGAAAGCCACTTGCACGATCTCCCACAGGTTGGCCAAGGAGGGCCCGGCAGCCCGAGCTGCCGGGCCTCGCCCTTTTCCGGGACGCTTCCTGAGTCGAACGTGAAGAAAAGTATTTCCGGCCTGCTGATCAGGCGGGAAAACCTTTTCTTCAGAAAAAACAATGCATCCTTCTGGCTCAAGTGAATCGCA
>CAZNLW010000107.1:0-7956 GCA_964574205.1 uncultured Rhizobiaceae bacterium
ACCCCGGCTACCAGAGCCTGATGAAGGATCTCAAGCAGTCCACCAAGCAGCGCTTCGGCGCCATGAGCTTCGATTATCCCGAGGCCGACGTGGAAACCGAGATTGTCGCCCACGAGGCCGGTGTGGACAGGGACATCGCCACCAAGCTGGTGCAGATCGCCGAACGCTCGCGCAATCTCAAGGGCCACGGGCTGGACGAGGGCATGTCCACCCGCCTGCTCATCTATGCCGGGCAGCTCATCGCCAAGGGTATTCCCCCCCATGATGCCTGCCAGATGGCACTGATCGAGCCGCTGACTGACGATCCGGACATGCGCGACACGTTGCAGGCGGCGGTGCAGACCTTCTTCGGCGAAGCGTGAGCCGCCACTCCCTCCCTTCGGCGGGGCGGCCGGTGACGGTTCGAAACATCTGGCTCCGGTCGCTCCTCTGCCGGGGCGGGGTGCGAACGGCAGACTCGCCGCCCTTGTGGCGCCAGCGCCGCAGGGTGGCGGCCGCAGGGTCATGGTGCCGGAAAAGGGTCAGGCGCAGGGAGGCAGGTCATGAGCGTCGATCTCGAGGAATATCGCGAGGATCTGGTCAGGGCGGCGCCGGAGCTGGAGGAGACCCTCGAGGCGCTGGTGCACGAGGCGGCGCGCTACATGTCGCCGCGCGGGCTGCACGAGTATCTGGACGGTGCCCGTGCACTGGGCCGCCTGCGCAAGGACCCCGACCTCGTGCTCACCTACATGGACGAGATGCCGGAGGTGGTGCGCGAGGTGGGCGAGGATGTCATTCGCGACGTCGTCACATCGGTCATGAAACTGGCCTCCATGACCTCGGGGCGCGTGCTCACGCTCATTTTTGCCACCCTGCCGCTGGCGGCCCGCCGACTGGGTGATGCCGACCTGCTGCGCGCCTACATGCAGCTGCTGCACCGCACGGCGGCCAGGGCCCCGCGCGGACTGCGCCCCATGCTGGAGGTGCTCGACGAGCTGCTGACCAAGCTGACGCTCTCGGGCCTGCGCAAGTGGATCGATTTCGGTGCCGAGGCCTATCGCCGCGATTTCGCCCGCCAGGCGGACTATTTCGGCCTGAAGACCGAGGACTCCCGGGCCGTCCTCCAGCAGGAGCGCAAGGGCACGCTCTTCATCGATGTCCAGCGCAAGATCAACTTCTACCTGCGCGCCTTCTGGGGGCGGGATTTCTTCCTGCGCCCCACGGCAGCGGACTACGAGGGCTTTCGCCCCTACATCGAGGCCCGCGCCCTGCATCTGCCCGATGCCGTGGATGATGTCGGCGAGGTCTCCGGTCTCGATCTCTATCGCGCCATGGCCGCGCACATGGCGGCTCATCTGGTCTATACCGACGGGCCGCAGGGCGATCCGGACATGCTCGGCCCTGCCCAGCGCTTCTTCATCGGCCTGGTCGAGGACGCCCGCGTGGAATACTGCGCCGGCACCGAATTTCCGGGCATGCTCGGCCTGTGGAAGAAGATCTTCCGGCAGGTGGCCGGACAGGATTACGAGCATCGCGGGCTGCCCCTGGTGGAAGCCATGGTGCGGCATCTCATGGATCCGCAGGCGCCCACCGGGGATGAGCAGGTGGATGCCATCATCGCCCGTTTCCACGCCGAGGTGCCGGAACGCGACCTGGACATCGGCCTTTCGCGCGAGATCGGCCTGGCATTGCATGACGTGCTGGCCGCGCGGCGCGACCTGCCTTCCCTTCGTCTGCTGGAGAAGTTGCGCCTGCCCTGGCGCGATGACAACCGCATCATCTGGTCCACCGAGGAGGAGGACTGGTTCGACGCCACCGCTTACATCCCGCAGCAGCAGCAGGTGCGCAAGTATGTCTCGGTGATGGAGTTCGTCAACGAGGTGGACGTGGAGACCGCCGGCGACGATGCCCAGGAGATCTGGGTGCTGGGCACCGAGCTCTTTCCCTACGAGGACATGGGCATCTCCTACAACGAGATGGAAGGCAAGGAGCCGGTGATCGGCCCCTTCCACTATCAGGAGTGGGACTATCAGGTGCAGCTCTATCGCCCTTCCTGGGCCACGGTCTACGAGCGCCGCGCGCGCCGTCGGCCGGCCGAGATCGTGGACAAGGTGCTCACCGGGCACCGCGGCATTACCCACCGGCTGCGCCAGATCATCGACCGGCTGCGCCCCCAGGGCCTGATTCGCGAGCGCAAGCTGGAGGACGGTGACGTGCTGGACCTCAACGCGGCGGTGGACGCCATGGTCATGCTGCGCATCGGTCTCAATCCCGATCCGCGCATCACCATGCGCTACAAGTTCAACCGCCGTGATCTCGCCGCCCTCATCCTGCTGGATCTGTCCGAATCCACCAACGACAAGGTGCGTGGTTCCGAGAAGACGGTCCTGGAGCTCACCCGCGAGGCCTGCACGCTGCTCGCCTTCGCCATCGAGGGCATTGGCGATCCCTTCGCCATTCACGGGTTCAACTCCGATGGCCGGCACGATGTGCGCTACTTCCGCTTCAAGGATTTCGACGAGCACTTCTCGGAGGAGGTGAAGGAACGCCTGGCCGGCATGCATGGCGAATATTCCACCCGCATGGGCGCGGCGCTCCGGCATGCCGGCGAGAAACTGAAGCGCCGCGGCGAGAAGCACAAGCTCCTGCTGCTGATCACCGACGGCGAACCGGCCGACATCGACGAGCGCGATCCCAACTATCTGCGGGCGGATACCAAGATGGCGGTGGAGGAGCTGAGGCGTGCCGGCATCATGACCTACTGCCTGACGCTCGACCCGCATGCGGACATGTATGTTTCGCGCATCTTCGGTGCCACCAACTACACCATCATCGACAACATCGAACGGCTGCCGGAGAAGCTGCCCACGCTTTTCGCCGCGCTCACGCGCTAGCGGCGAAGGATCGGGGCTGCACCAGGTCAAGGGGCATGACGGATATGCGGCGGAATGCGGGGACGATATCCGGCAGGCACATCAGCGACGACGCAGCCGCTCCTGCAGGGCGCGCTCCAGATGGGTGAGCGCCGGCGCGCGCAGGCTGCTGGCCATGTAGTGATAGAAGTTGAGGGTGCAGCGGATGGGCTCGTGCAGCGAGGAGCGGCTCTTCAGGGCCGAAAAGTCCACCCACGCCAGCACCGGCACGTCATGCCGCGTGCTGTCGAGAATGCACCAGGCGGCATCCTCGAGCACGATGCGCATGCCGGGCTTGCCGGGGAGCGGAAATTCCACATGCGGCCCCGTGCGCAGCCGCAGCCGGCGCCAGAGATTGTAAAGCCCGGCATCGATTGCATCCGGACGGGCCGCCAGCACCGGCATGTCGGCCAGCCGCCGGGTGATCCTGTCACGTCCGTGGATTGCCATGCCGTGATTGTAGCGCAAGCGACCCTTGGCGTCATGCCCGCAGGGCGGAAACCCGCGCCACGATAAGGCCGTGGCTGCACGGGAAGAGGACGGAAGGGGAAAACCGCCGGGAGGAAAGGGAGAAAGGCCATGCCGCTTGTCAACATGAAGGACATGCTCGCCCATGCCCATGCCAACGGCTATGCCGTGGGTGCCTTCGATCTTGTGTCACTGGAATTTCTGGAGGCCATCATGACCGCGGCGGAGGACATGGAAGCCCCGGTCATTCTCAGCCTGGCCGAATCGCATTTCGAGTATTTCGATTTCGAGCTGGCCATGGCTGCCACCGTGGCCGCTGCCCGGCGCGCCCGCGTGCCCGTGGCCATTCATCTGGATCATGGCCACTCGCTGGAGTCAGCCGTGCGCGGCATCAATCTCGGCTGCAATGGCGTGATGGTGGATGCCTCTCACCATTCCTTCGAGGAGAACGTGCGGATCACCCGCGAGGTCACGGACATGGCCCATGCCTGCGGCGTGCCTGTGGAAGGCGAGCTGGGGTACGTGCCGGGCGTCGAGGGCGAGGATGCCGAGCGTCATCCCGGCGAGATTGCCTATACCACGCCGGAGGAGGCCGAGCGCTTCGTGGCCGAGACGGGGGTGGATTTCCTTGCCGTTTCCATCGGTACCGTGCACGGCCGGATGAAGGGTGAGCCGCGACTGGACTTCGAACGCCTTGCGGCCATCAACGAACGCCTGCAAATGCCGCTGGTCATTCACGGCGGCACGGGGCTTTCCGACGATCAGTTCCGCCGGCTCGTCGAGAATGGCGTCACCAAGATCAATTACTACACGGCCCTTTCCGATGCGGCGGCTGCCCGCATTCGCGAAAACGCCGCAACCGATGCCAAGGGCTATACCGCCCTGGTCAGGGGCGTGCGCGAAGCCATCGCCGCGGAATGCCGCCGCTGCATCGAGCTGTGGGGGTCTGCCGGCCGCGCCACGGACGTGCTGGCGGCAGCCGCGCCCTGGCGCGAGGTGGAGCACCTCATCATCTTCAACGTGGAGGGACTGGATGAAGAAGGCGCGCGCAAGCTGAAGGCGGAAGGCCGCGAGGTGCTAGCCCGCATCCCCGGTGTGCGCCGTGTGGAGACCGGCACCGCCGTGAAGGACGATGCCCGCTATCGCCACGCCTGGCTGATTCGCTTCTGCCATCCGGCGGTGATCGACAGCTATCGCGATCACCCGGAGCATGTGCGTTATGCCGACGAACGTTTCCGCCCCGTGGCCGGCGACCGCATCAGCATCGACTATCGCCTCGACGAATGATCCGCGGATCTCCCCGGGGGACAGGCGCTGCCTTCCAGCCTGCTCAGCAGGCTGGAAAACGTTTTTTCACGCTCGGCTGGAAAGGGTCTTCTCGTGTCCTCCAGGGGGCGGATGCAGACGGGGGCAAGGACAAGGCATCAGGGCCTGGGCTCCACAGTGGAGTTGAGTGGCAGGCGACCGCCGTCGGCATAGATGCACTGGCCGGTGACATAGGAGGCATCGTCACTGCAGAGGAAGGCAGCAATGGCGGCAATCTCGGCCGGATCGCCAATTCGCCCGAGCGGCGTGCGGGAAAGCATCTTGTGCCGGGCGGTCTCGTCCGTGGCCACGGTGGCCAGCATCTCGGTCATGATGGAGCCGGGGCCGATGGCATTGACCCGGATGCCATAAGGAGCCAGGGCCAGGGCCATCACCCTGGTGAGCTGGTTGAGGCCGCCCTTGGAGACCGTATAGGGCACCTGGTTGGCAATGGCGAGCACCGCATTCACCGAGCTCATGTTGACGATGGCGCCCGGGGACTCGCCGGCTTCCACCTGGGCCACCATCTGCCGCGCCGCCGCCTGGCCCATGAGAAAGGCGCCTTTCAGGTTGACTGACAGCACGCGGTCGAAATCCTCCTCCTTCAGCTCCAGAAAATCGGCTGCATGCACGATCCCGGCATTGTTGACAAGAAAGTCCAGCCGTCCGTGGGCATCCACCACGGCATTGACGGTATTGCGCACATCCAGCCGCCGCGTCACGTCACAATAGCGGAATTCCGCAATCCCGCCCTTTTCCCGGATGGCCTTTTCCGCGATCTCACCGGCTTCCTCGTCGATGTCGGCGATGATGACGATGGCGCCCTCCGCAGCGAAACGGGCCGCGCAGGCCCGGCCAATGCCCTTTGCGCCCCCGGTCACGATCACGGTCTTGCCGGAAAAGCGTTCCATGACGCGCTCTCCTCCCTCGTGATGGCCTGTCGCCGTGTTGGCAGCCCGTGTGGGTCAGCGCCGCATTGTGCCCCACCTCCCGTCCTGTTGGAAGTGTTGCCTGACCATCGGACGAGATCCGGCCAACGGGATGGCGCGCTCCAGGACGCGGACAGATCGGTTCCGGCAGGCGGACAGGGGCACATGGACTGCTCACAGGGCCGATGCATCATGCCGCCAGACCGCGGTTCGGTCTCCCATTGGAAATGGAAAGGAATCATAAAGGAATCACGGTTTCTGCCATGCCGCGCATGCGGCCATGAGGGCGGCGGCTTTCTGCAGGTCCTTGGGCCGGTTGATGTTGAAGAAGGGATCGCAGTCACCCTCCACCGGATAGTCGACCACGGCGAGGCGATGACGGGCGGTGAAGCGATCGATCTTGCGCAGATCCTCCCTCACGAGGGCTTCTTCCAGGGCATCGGCGAGATGCAGCGGCCACAGACCGAAAACGGGATGATGCCGCCCGCCGGAGGCCGCACAAGCCAGATCTGCCTTTTCCCGGATGATGGCTGTCCTCATGTCCGCGGCCAGGGTGAGGGGAAAGAAGGGCGTGTCCACGGCCACGGAAAGCAGCCAGCGGGCGTGCGGATGCGAGGTCTGGGCCCAGCGCAGGCCTGTGAGAATGCCGGCCAGAGGGCCGGCATGGCCCGGCACGACGTCGGCCATGACGGGCAGGCCGTGGACCATCAGGGCATCGTGATCGGCATTGGCGTTGATCAACATGGCCGAAACCTGCGGGCGCAGGCGCGCAATGGCATGAGCCACCAGCGGCTTCCCGCCCAGCTCGAGAAGGGCCTTGGGTCGCCCGCCCATGCGCCGGGCAAGGCCGCCAGCGAGGATCACGGCGACCACCTCTCTGCTCCGGTGGGTGGAAGCAGCCTCGTCTGTCGTGTCCGCGGCCGTCATCTCATGCCTTGCGCCGTTTCGGATGCCCATGGGCAGCGAGGGGCTGCTCGCCCTTGCGCTTGCCGTCTTCGCTGTCCCGCTCGTGCCGGCCGCGCTGGATGGGGGCATCGCGGATGATGCGATGATCTCCCGCGGCGCAGAGGAAGCGCGCGCCGCGGGCCCGGCCGATGAGTGTCATGTTCACCTTGCGCGCCAGCTCCACGCCCCAGGCCGTGAAGCCGGAGCGGGAGATCAGGATGGGAATGCCCATGGCCGCGCACTTGAGGACCATTTCGGAGGTGAGCCGGCCGGTGGTGAAGAAGATCTTGTCCTCTGCCGACACGTTGTTGAGGAACATCCAGCCGGCGATCTTGTCCACGGCATTGTGTCGCCCCACGTCCTCCACATAGACCAGGGGGCGGTCTTCCTTGCACAGCACGCAGCCATGGATGGAGCCGGCCTTGTGATAGAGCGAGGGCGTGGCATTGATGCGCTTCAGCAGGGCATATAGCCAGGAGGTGCGCAGCACCGCCGCATCGCTCAGGCGGATCTTCTCGAATGCCTCCATGACATCGCCGAAGACCGTGCCCTGGGCACAGCCGGAGGTGTGCACCTTGCGGCGCATTTTCTGCTCGTAATCCGTCTGGCGGCGGGTGCGCACGACGATGGTGGAAATGTCCGGTTCGTAGTCGATGGCCGTGATCGCGTCATCGTCGCGCAGCATGGCCTGGTTGCGCAGATACCCCACGGCCAGCCAGTCCGGATGGTCGCCAATGGTCATGGCCGTGACCACCTCCTGGCTGTTGAGGAAGATGGTGAGGGGGCGTTCCTCCACGGCGTGGGCCAGCAGGCGGGTGCCGGTCTCGTCCGTCACCTCGAGCGCACGGGAGAGTGACGGATTGTCCGGATCCGGTGCGATGATGTAGTCCTCCCTTTGCCGGGAATCCGGGGGGTTGGTCATGCCTTGTCCTCTCCGCTTGTCCACTGTGCGGTCCAAATGTCCGAGGGGCGGTTTCCGTATTCGCGCCGGCTCGGATCACTCGTGGCGCGTATCAACCGGGAGGAACCGGACAGCAAGACAGGTCCGTCAGCACATATGCGGCGAGCCTTGCTCCCGATCGTCCAGAGGCGGAAGGATCGGGCTGGGCGGTGGTCGATGCTGGGCCTGCCCCCAGGAAGACCGCTCGCGAGTCCGCCGCCAGCGCCCTATACATGCTGGCCGCCATTGATGTGCAGTTCTGCGCCGGTGACGTAGGAGGAAGCCTCCGTGCACAGGAAGTAGATGGCCTTGGCCACTTCTTCCGGCTGGCCGAGACGGCGCAGGGGAATCTGCTCGATCAGCTTCTCGGTGCCGGGCGAGAGGATGGAGGTCTCGATCTCGCCGGGGCTGATGGCGTTCACGCGAATGCCATGCGGGCCGAAGTCATGCGCCATCTCTCTTGTTAACGCCGCCAGCG